>JAFEGD010000100.1 GCA_018240245.1 Spirochaetota bacterium
CGGCGTGCCGTTTCAAAATAGGGTACCGCCGCTTTGTAATTTTTTTGTTTGTAGAGCGTATTCGCTAAGTTGAAATTCGCTTCATACGACTTTGGCTCGAGCGCCGCCGCTTGCCGGTACGCATTTTCCGCTTGGTCGTATTTTTGCGTTTTGGCCGAGATGCGCCCCAAATTTAACCAGCCCTTAAAATAGCGCGGGTCTTTCTGAACGCTGGCGCGGTATTGCTTTTCTGCACTTGCCGTTTCGCCCGCATCTTCGAGCAGTTTACCGTACGTATAGTTGAGGTCGGCGGGCGAATCGTCGTTCATGACCTTCGCGAGCGCGCGGTCTGCGCCCGCCGGGTCGCCAAGTTTGTGGTAAGCCAACGCCAGATTGAACGCCGCTTCGTAGCGGTGCGTCTTGTCGTCTAAGGCATGGGTAAGCGCATCTTTCGCTTCGGCGTATTTTTTCTGCTTCAAATAAATTTCACCGCGCTGGTATTCGACGTCGGCACCACCGCCACTTTTCGCCAACTCTTGCAGCGCTTCGTCGTACTTTTTATTTTTTTTCAAGAGGATCGCGCTATTATAGTGCGCATGCGAGAGCTTGGGGTCGATTACCGCCGATTTGCGGTAGGCTGCGAGCGCAGCGCTGTTCTTGCCCTGCTTTTCTTGCGCCAACCCCAACGAATATTCGGCGGCGGCAAATTTCGGGTCGGCTGCCGCCGATTTATGAAACAGTTTCTCCGCCGCTGCGTACTCATGCGCTTGATAATACAGCCTGCCCAAATGGTAGTTCGCGCGCGAGTGGTTCGGTTCTTTTTCGAGTAGGCGCTTATACTCGGCCATCGCGGCGTCTTTCTTGCCCTGCGCTTCGAGCGAGCGCGCGAGAAAAAAACGCGCATCGGCGTTGTCGGGCGATTTTTCAAGCGCTTTACGAAAAGAGTTCTCTGCGGTTGCAAAATCTTTTTCGCCAAACGCGCGCTTACCTGCGTCGATGTCTGCGGCGGCATTCGTGTTATGCTCTGGTCGCGTCGACGTTTTGCCGGTGTCGAGCCCCTTATCGCCGGCATCGCCTTTATTACTATCGCCGACAACAGCGTTAGCATTTGTACCATTATCGCCTTGGGTCGAAACCCTGGTACCAGCCGCACCATTGCCTGCATCGCCTGATTTGCCTTTCTCGCCCGAGGGGTCGCTCCCACTGGCAGCATTGCCGTTACTGCTATTCGAGCTGCCGTGCAGTTCGTCGTAGAGCGCGCGATATTTCGTGCGCAAATCTTTGTTGCGACTGTCGCGTTTCAACGCATCGCCATAGAGCGCGAGCGCACGTTCTTTGTTGCCCGACTCGCGTTCGATATCGCCCAACGCTGCGGTAATTTTTGCATTTTTCGAATCTTTCGCATGCGCGGCGCGCACCTGCTCTGCGTAACTATCTGCATCGCCCATGCGCTTTAAGAGTTTCGCATATTCAAACCGCAGCGCCGCGTCATTCGGGTCGAGCTTGAGCGCGCGCTCGTATGCTGCTTTGGCTTTTTCTAAATCGCCGGTGCGCGCATAACCGCGGGCGAGATTACGAAACGCACGCGCATTTTCGGGATTGCGGCGCACGCCCATTTTCAGCCAATCGAGCGCCGCTTTCTTTTTTCCTTTCTTAAATTCTTGATTCGCCAAGAGTGCGTACGTTTCGGGATCTTTTTCGTCGAGCTTCAACGCGCGCAAATACGCGAGGCGCGCCTTATCGTTTTTGCGCTGCGCTTCGAACACTTGGCCTTTGCGCTTCAAGGGTGCGGTTTTTGTCGGATCGTTCTCTGCGGCGAGATCGGCATATTTTAGCGCGCGCTCGTTATCCCCCATTGCCTGATAAATTTTCGAGAGCAATAAGTATTGTTCGGTCAAAAATTCTTTGGGAGCGTTATGCTTTTTACCAATGTCGATCGCCGCCAGCGCGTGTTTTTCGGCTGCGGCGTAATTGGAGAGCGAGAAATACACGCGCGCGAGTTCGGCGTGCGTCTTGTAATCTTCGCCGTCGAGCTTGAGCAGTTCTATTAAAGAAGCAATTTTAAGATCGCGCTCGTCTTGAATCGCTTCAAGCTGCGGCGGTAGATTTTTGCCGGGAGCGCGCAGCAGATACCAACTGCCACCCGCCAAGAGCGCTAAGAGCAGCACGGCAAGGGCGCGTTTCGCCCCACGGTAAGGAACTTCGACCATACTCGATTATCGGCAGAATTTGCGAAAGCATGCGCGTAGTAAGGGGCGCGCCCGCAGCACACGCCGCCTGGACGTTACACCCTACTTTTTCGCGGTCGATTCGTAGCGCGAAGCGCACTTCGCCATCACTTTATGCGAGGTGAAAATATTGTGCGTTGCGTCATAACTACCCTCGACGCCCGCTTCGGCGCCATCTTGAAAAGTATCGGGCAGAAGGTTTTTACCCGAGTGCTGCACAATGAGTTCATTCTTGCCGTCGATAATAACGAACTTGGCTTTAACGCCATCGCGCTCAATGCTGCCCTCTTTGACTTTGCCGTAAACGGTGAGATTACGGCGTGCAAGCTTTTCGGCTTGACCCTTCGCGAGTTCGGCCTTAAATTCGGCAAGCTGCAAATGTACCTGCGACGCCGAGGTTGTCGACGTGACGACGAGGACTGTTAAAGCAACGGCGATTGTGATAAAGAAAACGGTAAGCTTTGTGCGCATATAAACTCAAAATAACAAATTTTTTAGGATAAGTCAAGTATTCAAGGCATAGCGGAAGTGCTATCGTATTTCCGCTATGCCTTGCACCCTTTTATTGACGGCGTGTCTCGAAATTACGCATTGCACACAATCTATGGACTTTTTGTTTGTTCTTAGTCTGATTGTTTACATCCTCGATATCATCGTTCTTTTCTACTACGGCATCCATTGCTTTGTCATGGTCAAACTTTTTTTCAAATACCGCCGCAACTGCGAATCTGACCCGGCACGCCTCGAAGCGCTCATCGCTAAAATGAAAGTTTGGCCGAAGGTGACAATCCAACTGCCGATGTTCAACGAATACTACGTCGCCGAGCGACTCATCGACACGACGATGAAAGTGCGATATCCTAAAAACAAACTCGAAGTGCAAGTACTCGACGACTCGACCGACGAGACGACCGATCTCGTGCGTAAGAAAGTTGCCGCTTATAAGAAGAAAGGTTTTGATATTAAGTTAATCCACCGCGTGAATCGGCAAGGCCACAAGGCGGGAGCGCTCAAAGAGGCGCAAGAGGTTGCGAAAGGCGAATTCGTCGCAATTTTCGATGCGGATTTCATGCCTGCCGAAGACTTTCTCGAAAAGACGGTGCCCTACTTTTACGAAGCCGACGACATTGGCATGGTGCAGACGCGCTGGGGGCACATTAACGCCGACTACAGTATTTTAACGAAAGGCCAAAGCCTCGGCATCGACGGCCACTTTACGATCGAACAAATCGCGCGCGGCGGTTCGGGCCTGTGGATGAACTTCAACGGCACCGCCGGTATTTGGCGCAAAGAATGTATCTACGACGCGGGCAACTGGTCGGCCGATACCTTGACCGAAGATTTCGACCTCTCGTATCGCGCCGAACTCAAAGGTTGGCGCTTCAAGTACATCGTCGATGTCGTGAACCCGGCTGAGCTACCGGCGACAGTCTCGGCGTACAAATCGCAACAGTTTCGCTGGTGCAAGGGTTCGATTCAAACAACAGTGAAACTCGCACCGACCATCTTTCGCACCGATCTGCCATGGCAGGTAAAGCTCGAAGCACTGACGCACCTGACGAACTATCTCGTGCATCCGCTCATGGTCATTAATATTCTCGCGACGCTGCCCGTACTCTATTTCAGCGAACGCCTCGGCAATTTGCCCGACGCAATCATCGGTATTGCCGCCGTCTTCTTCTCCATCGGTACCTTTGGCCCGATTGCAATGTATCTCGTCTCGCAAAAAGTTCTCTATAACCGTTGGTTTAACCGCGTCGCGTGGATGCCCATCTTGACGATGATTGGCACCGGTATTGCGGTATCTAACACCCGCGCGGTGTGGCAGGCGCTCACCGGCAAAAAATCTACTTTCATTCGCACTCCCAAGCTGCGCATCGAAGGGCAGAAACACAAAGTCGCCGAGCGGATGAAGTACGCAGGCCATGTTAAACTCGATAAGACGCCTTTTCTCGAGCTGCTCATGGGCATTTACAGCCTCATGATTATTTACACTGCTTTTGCTTTCGATCGCACGATGTTTGTACCGTTCATGGTCATGTATGCGTGCGGTTTCTTCTATATCAGTTTCGCATCGTTCTACGAGAACTTCAAAGAGATGCGCGCTAAACGCGCGGCGTAATAAAAATCGTAAGTGATTCGAGGCCGCAAGGTTTCAGGTGGTGCGTGAGAACGGATGATTTTTTGTAAATCCGTCATCGCCAAACCAAAATGTGACAAATTCTTCTAAAAAACCCGCCTCGGAATCCCATTTGGATGCCACTGAGCAATAGTTAATACAAAAGAATCTACGAATCGCACGCCGTGACGGTTTTTGCCATAGCTTTATGAGACCGTAGATGAGAGAAGATACACTCACACGCAGTGCTGCAGCAATATAGTGAAATGTATCATACTCAGCCGACGAAAACCGCGTACTAATTATTATAAATTTCTTTCCAAGTTGGCGATTATAAGATCGCGTAACCTCGCGCTTAACTTGTTTACGCATTTGAATTCGTAAATACCGCTCTGCAAACTTCATAATCTCTTTTCGCTTCCCCTTCCAGAGTAGCGCTGTATCCGCCGGTAAGCTAACACTTGTAACTAAACTTTTCTTCATGGTATCTCCTGTAGAGTGGAATTGACCCTCTATATATAAAATACCAAAAAATAGGCTATTTTTCTCACTGAAATCCGAAAAATATCTGATGCAATGAGAATCAAAATAGTGTAATAGTTACTACACCTCTAAAACTGTGGGCGATTCAGGATTCGAACCTGAGACCCCCTGCTTGTAAGGCAGGTGCTCTAACCAGCTGAGCTAATCGCCCTTTATATCAACTACGATAATCGAGAGTCTTTATGCGGATTTTTTCAGCAAATGCGCAATACGCGATTTTTTGCGGTTTGCAGCGTTCTTATGAATGAGGTTTGTTTTCGCAGCTTTATCGACTAAGGAAACGAGCTGGTCTTGCGCTTTTACCGCTTCGTCTCCTTTTTTGGCCGCAACTAACGCGCGCAACTTTTTCTCTTGTGTGCGAATCGCAGATTTCTGCGCTTGATTTTTCTGACGGCGGTTTTCATTTTGGCGCGTACGTTTTTTCGCTGAAGCTATATTGGGCATTGAAATTCCTTTTCGACTCTTTTGTTCAGGCATTTTCCGGATTTGATTCAATGCGTCAACACTTCAACAGTTCTACAAATGGGCAAGAGAAAGCTGGTGTGACTATGCGGGAACTCGCTGCCGCGAGTTCCCGCATAGTCACCAGAGAGAATTATCCCATAGGGGTATCAACACTTACCACTTTACAGTACAGAACGCAATAATAGATTATTATTGTATTCCATGCGTACTCAATCGGTTACGGTAAATTCAAATACTGCGCAGAGCGTCCCCTCCCTGCTTTCGATAGAAAATCTTGGCCTCATTTTTCAATCCGCCGATCGGCGTGTACATGCATTGCGTAGCATGTCGCTCAGCATTGCGCACAGCGAAATACTCGCACTCGTCGGCGAATCGGGCAGTGGCAAATCGGTCACGGGGCTTAGCCTCTTGCGCTTGCACGGCAAAAACGCCGCACTCTCAGGAAAAATTTTTTATAACGGAAAAAATCTTCTCGAGCTGAGTGAAGAAGAAATGCGCGTTTATCGCGGTCGCGAGCTGGCGATGATTTTTCAAGAGCCGATGACTGCCTTAAACCCCGTCTTTAGCGTCGGCTTTCAAATGAAAGAAGTGCTCATGTTACACGCGGGTCTAACTGCCAAAAACGCAGAAACTCGCGCCACCGAACTCATGTCTCAAGTGGGTATTCCCGAAGCAGCGCTGCGGCTCAAAGCATACCCGTTTCAACTTTCGGGCGGTATGCGGCAGCGGGTTCTGATCGCAATAGCGTTGGCGGCCAAACCTAAGATCCTTATCGCCGACGAACCGACGACCGCACTTGATGTAACAATTCAAGCGCAGATTTTGCGTCTTTTGCGCGAGGTGAACGAACGCGAAAGCATGGCGATGCTTTTTATCACGCACGATTTGGGTATCGTCGCAAAACTCGCACACCGCGTCGCAGTCATGTACGCTGGCGAGATCGTCGAAACGGGCTCTGTTGCCGAGATTTTTTCAGCGCCGCGACACCCCTATACGCAAGCGCTCTTGGCTTCAAAGCAGACGGCACCACGCGGTGAAAAACTTTTTGCGATACCGGGTACTCCCCCGCTCATGAACGAACTACCGCAGGGTTGTGCGTTTGCTCAGCGTTGCGCATACGCCGAAGCGCGTTGCCATGAAACTATCCCTAAGCAAAACGACGGCGCGCATGTGTGGCGCTGCATTCGTCGATAAATGGCGTCTGAACTTTTTATTTATTGCGACGGCGCGTCGCGCGGTAACCCGGGGCCAGCGGCGTTCGGCGTCGTTGGTTTTCAAGGCAAGGCGGATTACTCGCTGAATGCGTTTAAGGCAAACGAGAATATCGCTGCATTCGTCGCTGCGGAAAAATTAGGCGTGCGTACGAACAACGAAGCCGAATATGCAGCGATTATCTTTGCGCTCGAAAAATGCGTAGCGCTAGCAGCGGTTAATCCCACCATTTTTTCGGATAGCGAACTTGTTATCAAGCAACTACGCGGCGAATATAGAGTAAAGGGCGAAAATTTGAAACCGCTATTTACCGTGGCGCAAAAACTTGTCTCTCAAATTAAACCATGTCTTGTGCATGTACCTCGTGAAAAAAATCAAATCGCGGATTTTCTCGCAAACCGAGCTCTCGATCGTGGCTGAAGATATCGAAGACGACATACCGCAGGGCACTTTGCCGCCGTGGTGCGACGCAAAGGTGCTTAGCGACTTGCAGGGTGAACCGATCGCCGAAGCGGTCGCCGAACGCACGCTCACGAACGAGGTTTTAGCGGCCATCTGCGCGCAAGCGTTTGACAAAATTGGCGAACGCCTGAGCGACTACCAGTTGCGCGAAGCGCAGGTGCAGATGGCGCAGCAAATTCTGCGCTCGTTCTACCGCGAACGCAACGTCGTGATCGAAGCCGCAACCGGCGTCGGTAAATCGTTCGCGTACGCCGTCGCCGCACTCGCGTATAACTATCTCACAGGCGAGCGCGCGGTCTTAGCGACCGAAACCAAAGCGCTGCAATGGCAGCTCTTCGAAAAAGATTTACCGTTTTTGAAAACAGCACTCGACGACGCGCTGCGCTTTGAACTCAGCCTCGGCTCGGCGAATTATTTCTGCCGCCTGCGCTACGAACAGATGCTACAAGAAGGCTCGTTTCGCGATCTGATCGACGACGAAAAACTCTCCGAGATTCGCGATTGGGCGAATCGCGTAATTACCGACGGCGAGCGTTCGGGCAGTCGTTTCGACGTCGCGCCGCAAATGGGCACGGGGGGGGGCGATATTTGGTCCCTCATCGGGCGCGATAGCGACGGTTGCCCGGCGAACCGCTGCCCGCACTATGCGTCGTGCAATTATTTTCGCGAGCGCAAAAAATGGGGCGAAGCGCAGCTGATTGTCGCGAACCACCATCTTTTGCTCTACCATCTCTTGAACGACAAGCGCACATTGCCCGAATATGGCGCTGTCGTGATCGACGAAGCGCACGGCCTCATCAAGACCGGTTACAATATTTTTACCGCGAGTTTCGCCCGCCACGACTTTACCGATTTGAAGAAAAATATCGATAAGTCGCTTACCGCGCACACCGGCGTCGTGGGCGAAGCGCGCCTCGAAATCGACGACCTTGCCGCGCTCGCGCTCACGCGCTGGGAAACTTTTTTCTCGCGCTGGGAAGTCGAAACCGATATGGTTTTCAAAGAATCGGGAACCGCGCTCATTCGTTCGACATTTGGCGACTTACCCGAACTTGCGCCGCCAATCGCCGAACTTGCCGAAAAGCTCGAAGCGATCAAAAGCGACGATCTCGACGCGCAGCTTTTGAACGCCGTGAACGCCGAGACCAAAGAACTCGCGAAAATGCGCGCGTTCGCTGTGCTCTTTCAAAATTTCGATACCGAGCGCGTCGTTTATTGGTCGGAGAAACGTAGCGACAAATTTCATCTGCACGCTTGCCGCTTGAATCTCGGCGAAACGTTGGCCGACCTCATGCCCGAGCTGCGACTCTACACTTCGGCGACAATCGGCTACTGGCCAATCGGCGATTTTCCAACAAAAAAGTCGGAGCTTATACAGCGCGGTTACTTCAATCGTTTTCTGCACGACGCGCTGCCGACCGCAGAAGAAGGCAGCATCGATTGCAATATTTTTTTCTCGCCGTTCAACTACCGCGAACACGCGGCGCTCTACGCGCCCGAGCATTTGCTGATACCCGAACACGGCGCACCGCCCGACGTGCAAGCCGAATATTTCGACGCTTTAGCCGAAGAGATCGTGAGCCTCACCGCGCTCTCGCACGGCGGGGCGTTGGTACTTTTTACATCCAACTATAACCTCAACCAAATAGCGGCGCGCTTAAGAGACCTCACCGATTTGCCGGTATTCTCGCAACTCGAAGACGGCGTACAAGAAGCGCTCGAAAAATTTCGCCGCGACAAAAATTCTATTTTACTAGGATCGCAATCGTTCTGGCAGGGTATCGACGTTGCCGGCGACGGCCTGAGGCTCTTAATCATCACGAAACTTTTATTTACGCCGCCCGACGACCCGATCTTCAAAGCGCGCTCGGAAAATTTGGAGTCTAAAGGTAAGCGCCCATTTTTTGAACTCTCGTTGCCGCATGCGACGACGATGCTGCGCCAGGCATTCGGGCGCCTCATTCGCACCGAACGCGACAAGGGCGTCGTCGCGCTACTCGACAGCCGCGTCTGGCAAAAAACGTACGGTAAAACTCTCATCGCGAATTTACCGCGCGTCGAGGTCGTGCGCACCTTCGGCGAACTCGAACGCGCAAACGATAAGTTTGGTTTGCTAAAATATTCATAGGTATGGGCTTATGCCCATACCTATGAATGCAAATAATACGTGCTCTGGTAACGCGGCAACTCGATGTCGGCTTTCATGAACGCGAGTTCGCGTGCTAAATTTTCGCGTGCGGCGTCTTCGCCGTGGTTGATGTAGATGCGCTCGACGCCTTTGTCTTTGAAAGGGCGCATCCAATCGATGAGGCCTGCGAGATCGGCGTGCGCCGAGAACGACTGCAACTGCGCAACCATCGCACGCACCGGCACTTCTTTACCGTAGATTTGCACGCGGTTCGCGCCGGTCATGATTTGGTGCGCAAGCGTGCCCTCGCCCGCATAACCCGTAAAGAGAATATAGTTGCGCGTGTCGCCCAAGCGGTGTTCGAGATGGTGCATGACGCGCCCGCCGGTACACATGCCCGACGCACTCACAACGACCATCGGTCCCGCCGCCTCGACCAAAGCCTTACTCTCTTCGGCGTCTTTGACCATCAGCACATTTTTCGAGCGCAGAAACTCGAAGAAACCCGATTTAGCAACTTCGCTCGTCAGTTCGCTACGAAAGCGCATGTATGCCTTGGTCGCTTTAATCGCCATCGGCGAATCGACCGCGATACGCAGCGTCGGGATTTTTTTCGCACGCAGCAGTCGGTAGAGCACGTAGAGCACGATCTGCACGCGCCCGACGGCAAACGCGGGCATGACCAACATGCCTTTGCGTTCGACAACGTAGCGCACCGCGTCGCCGATTTTCTTCTCATAGTCTTCTTCGGTGCGCATGCGGTCGCCGTATGTCGATTCGATCACGACATTTTGCGCGATCTTAGGCCGTTTGAGCGGCTTATGAAAAAAGGTGGATTCAGGGCCGATATCGCCGCTAAAAAGCATACTGAACTTTTCGATTTTTTTTGTGCCGCGGACTTTTGCTGGTAGCCAAACATTTGTGTGCGCAGCCCCTAAAATATGCCCCGCCCACGTATAGCGAACCAGAAACGGCCCCACTTTGAAATCGCGGTTGTAGTCGACAGACCGTACGAAATCCAGCGCCGCTTTACCGTCTTCTCGGGTAAAGAGCGGCGCCTCGAGCGCATATTTTTTGAGTTCGCCGCGCGAGAGCTGCCGGTATTCTTCTTCTTGTAATTTACCCGCGTCGGGTAAAATTATCTCGAGCAGTTTTTTTGTCGGCTTGGTGCAAAAAATTTTGCCGGTAAAGCCTTCGCGCACAAGACGTGGGATTAACCCCGAATGGTCGATATGCGCGTGTGTGAGCACAATCGCATCGATGGTTTGCGGAGCGCTTTCAAGCGGTAGATAATTGCGCGCTTCGACGTATTTCGGCCCTTGGTAGAGACCGCAATCGACGTAGACACGAAAGCCGTTGTATTCGAGCAGCGTGCGCGAGCCGGTCACAAAACCGGCGGCACCTAAAAATTCGACGCGCACCGCATCGCGCAGGTTGCCCGGCGCGGCGGCGCTTGCGCTCGTAGCTGAGTCGTCTCGTGGGGCTATATCCACACCTCTAGGGATAGCCTCAGAAAGCGAGACTAATTACCAAGCGATTCTTACACCGCCGTGCACACCGTAATTGCCACCGGTTGAGACGTTCAACTGCGCATAGACGCTTAAAACGTTGGTATTTTTCAGCGGCACGAAATTGAGTTGCGGGCCGATAAAGAAGCGTGC
>JAFEGD010000101.1 GCA_018240245.1 Spirochaetota bacterium
ATTTGGGGCTGACGTTGTCTGGGTTCATTCGGTTGGCGATTGAGCTGTACTTGGAATCCCTAGCTATGGGATACCGTAACTACCGCCCAATCACGAATACGCAACTGACGTGGGAAGGCATACGCTTTATCGAACAAATCCAAATCTTCGCAACCAACGGCGGCCCGTGGCCGTTCGCGCGCGACGTGGCCTGCCATCGCTTCGCGATCGAGAGTTATTGGTGACAGAGTATACTTAGCTATGGAAAAACATAGCCGGCAGGGCATTTTGATTACTAATTAATTGCCGAGATAGCTAAGACAGCTTATTCTTAATAAATAGTGGCTCAAAAATGCTCCAATGAAGAGCTCGTACAAGTTGCAATAGCAATCCGCGACGCTTGCATTACAGCGGCGCGCGATGCTTACGAAGAAGCGGGTTTGAGCGGCTTGTGCGCCGAGGGACGGTGGGAAAACGCCGTTGGTGCCGTTGAGACGCTTGATTTGCAAAAAATTCTCGCGGCAATAAAATAGCAACGATTTACGCGCTGTCTCGCTTTTGCGAAGCGACGTATCTGAGCACCACGATAGAAAAAAAATCATTCGCCGAACTCGGCGTCTCGCACACGACGCTACAGGCGGTTACCGACATGGGCTTTCGCGAAGCCTCGCCGATTCAAGCAAAAGCGATTCCGTTGCTGCTCGAAGGTTACGATCTGATCGGGCAGGCGCAGACAGGCACGGGCAAGACTGCCGCATTCGCGATTCCTGTGATTGAACGCATCACGGTGGAGAAACGTTTGCAGGCGATGATTCTTACACCGACGCGCGAACTCGCGATACAGGTCGCCGACGAAATTCGTAAAATTTTGAAATATAAAAAAGATATTCTCGTCGCGACCGTTTATGGCGGTCAGAAAATCGGCATGCAGTTTCGCGACTTGAAAGCAAAGCCGCAGATTATTGTCGGCACTCCGGGCCGCGTCATGGATCACATGCGCCGGCAAACGATTAAGATGCACACAGTACGTTTCTTCGTGCTCGACGAGGCCGACGAAATGCTCGCGCAAGGTTTTCGCGAAGATATCGAACATATATTATTGGATGCTCCGAAGGAGCGACAGACTATCCTGTTTTCGGCGACGATGTCGAAAGAAGTCATGGCGATTACTTCTCGTTTTCTTACGAACCCCAAAAAGGTGGATGTCTTGGCGGGCGAAAGTAATAAGCCGAAGATCGAGCAATTTTTCACGATCGTGCCCGAGAAAAACCGCGTCGAAGCGGTGATTCGCCTCATGGATTTTTACGAAATTAAAACTGCGCTCGTTTTCAGCAACATGCGCTCGCAGGTCGACGGTCTTACTGCCGCGTTCAACGACCGCGCGTTTAGCGCCGAAGGCATCCACGGCGATTTGAACCAAGCGCAGCGCGACAAAGTGATGGCGCGTCTGCGATCGGGCAACATACGGCTTTTGATCGCCACCGATGTCGCCGGACGCGGCATCGACATTAGCCACATCGACGCCGTTTTTAATTTCGATCTGCCGCGCGATATGGAGTCGTACATCCACCGCGTCGGCCGCACCGGCCGTGCGGGCAAAAGCGGCAGAGCGTTTGCCTTCGTGCGCGCGAGCGACATGAACAGGCTGAAGCGTCTCGAGCACATGCACGGCATTCGCATTGCGCCGCACGACATACCAGCGCTCGAAAAATTAACCGATAAGCGTGTTGCGATTATACTCGACGACCTCGCGAACGTTGCGAAAAAAGCGAAGTTAGAAACGTTGCTCCCTTATGTTCAAGAACTCGTCGAAAAAGAAATCCCCGTAGTCGATATTGCCGCCGCTGCGATCAAAATCTTGCTCGGCAAAGACGGCGGCGGCTACGATACGAAAGCGCATTTTACGTCGTTCAAAGAAGAACTCAAGGTTTACACGAGCGCACGACCACGCGATCGCGCGCAACGCAGAAGCGGCGGCGGACGCGACAAAAAACGCTTTCGGCGTTAGCCAATTTCAATTCTCGCCTTGTCGCACCGGCGAAATTCGGCCGCATGCTCTTTGAAGGTACGGTCGATAGTCTCATCAAAAACTTACGCTGCCACATTACCGATAAACCGGGTTATCTCGGCAAGGTTTTGACGACGATTGGCATGCACGGTGGCAACATCGGCGACGTGAATCTCGTGAAGCGCGGGCCGACGAGCAACTTGCGCGAAATCGAAATTTACGTGCGCGATCAAGACCACGTCCAAGAAATTCTAAAAGCAGTGGGAGAACTCGATGGTATACAAATCGAATCGCTCAGCGACGCGGTGCTCGACGTGCATAGGGGTGGCAAAATCGAGATGCGCAGCCGCGTCAAAATGGACAGTGCAAGCGACATTCGCCGCATCTACACACCCGGTGTCGCGGCGGTTTGCCGCACGATTCAAGAGAACCCCGATCTCATGTACGAGTATACGTATATCGGTAACACGGTTGCAATCATCACCAACGGTACAGCAATTTTAGGCTTGGGTGATATCGGCGTGCGCGCTGGTATGCCGGTCATGGAAGGAAAAGCCGCACTCTTCTCGAAGCTCGTCGGTATCAATGGCATACCGATTTTACTCGATTCAAAAGATATCCAGACGTGCATCGATACGATCGTCAACATTGCGCCCTCTTTCGGAGCGATCAAGCTCGAAGATTTTCGCGCGCCCGAATGTTTTGCGATCGAAGAGGGACTCAAAGAAAAACTCGAAATGCCGATTATGCACGACGACCAACACGGCACGGCAACGGTTGTTTTGGCTGCTCTTTTTAACGCGACGCGCTATGCGGGCGAAGATTTGCGGACGCTTTCGGTCGGCATTGTCGGCCTCGGCGCTGCGGGCAACGGCATTGCGCGACTTCTGAAAGCGTATGGCGTGAAGCAAATTTACGGCGCCGACATTAACGAAGACGCGAAAGCGCGCCTTGCCGCGCTGGGTGGTACTCCGCTTTCTCTGGTGGAACTCATGCGCCATGCGCAAGTCGTCGTGACGACAACCGGCGTTCCGAATCTCATTAAGAGCGATATGGTGCGCACACGACAGATCATTCTCGCGCTCTCGAATCCCGACCCCGAAATCAAACCTGAAGTTGCTCTTGCCGCCGGGGCCGCGTTTGCCGCCGACGGCCGCGGGGTGAATAATGCGCTTGCGTTTCCCGGTATTTTTAAGGGGGCGCTCAGCGCACGCGCCTCGCGGATTAACAACCGCATGAAGATTGCCGCCGCACAGGCGATTGCTTCGCTCGCCAACAGCGATCGGCAAGAGCTCGTACCGGCGCTCTTAAACCCCGACGTGCACCAGCGCGTGAGCGCGGCCGTCGAGCGCGCGGCGCTCGAATCAGGCGCGGTTCGCCGCCAAAGCGAACTATAGCGATTTACGCGCTGTCTCTAATCTGGGCAATGCAATGACCTGTTAGGTCATTGCATTGCCCTCGTAGCTCAGTGGATAGAGCGTTGGTCTCCGAAGCCATGTGCGCAGGTTCGATTCCTGCCGAGGGCACAATTTACCCCCATTCAATCTCCTGCGCAACCGCGTGCATCTGGCCTGCGCTGTCTTGCAGCAACAGCCGACCTTCGGCATCGATGCCGCTTACGTTGCCTTTGCGTATTTGCCCGCTTTCGGCCTGCCATGACACGAGTGCCTGTGGATGCGCACACGCGCGATACCATGCCGCACAAAATTCGGGTTCATAGGGAATGCGGAGCAGGCGTAGGCGGTCGGCAAGCGCACCGATAACGGACGTGCGTAGGGTATCTATATCTAAAGGCATGCCAGAAAGTTCTTTGAGCGAAACTGCGCCCGCATCGTTGAGCGAGGCGTCGCTGTTACCGTTGATTCCCACACCCACGAGAATCACGTTAACGTTATTATCGAGCTTGCCGACATATTCGCAGAGAATACCGCATAGCTTCTTGCCCGCGCTCAGAATGTCGTTGGGCCATTTGAGGAGAAGTTGCTTTTCGGTTAGCGGCGCGAGTATTTCACTCAGCGCATAACCGATGTACGGGGTTAATCCGCCGATATGCTTAATCGCGCCGTTAAAGTGATAGACCATGGTGAACGCGAGGTCTTGGCCTGCCTGCATTTGCCATATCTTCGTATGCCTACCGCGGCCAGCAGTTTGTGATCGCGCACAGACGGCGTAATAGTTATGCCGCCAAAATTCGGCGTGTTCGCGCAAATAGTCGCTCGTGGATGGGAGTTCGTCGAAAACGGCAATCATGTTCTCACCTTTTTTAGACTTCGGTAGTGGCAACAGAATATGACCAACCCAGCATTTATTTCGCAATGAGACGAAATATGAACGGGCTGTCAGTAATCCAATTTATTGCCGCAATGATTCGGGGTCAAAAAATGGCCCATGTCCACAAAGTATGGCCTTGAAAACCTCAAAGACGCAGTCGTGGTCGTCACCGGCTCGGGTCGTGGCATCGGGCGCGGCATCGCCGAGTGCTTTGCTGCGCAGGGGTCTAAAGTCGTTATTACCGATATCGACCATGCTACGGCGGCTGCCACTGCGGCCGAGATTGCGCAAATGGGCGTCGAGACGCTTGCGATGGACTGCGACGTGTCAAAATACGAGCAAGCTGAAGCGTTAATGAATAAAGCGGTCGAAAAATGGGGCAAGATCGATGTTTTGGTCAATAACGCGGGTATCACGCAAGATGGCCTTTTCTTACGAATGAAGCCAGAACAGTGGCAAAAAGTTATCGATATCAATTTGACGGGTACATATAATTGCGCGCACGCGGTGGTGAACCACATGCGCAAGGCGCGCAAGGGCGCGATTATAAACATTAGCTCGATTGCTGCTGGGGGTAATCCCGGCCAAGCAAATTATAGCGCCTCTAAAGCCGGTGTCCTCGGGTTCACCTATGCACTCGGCAAAGAGCTGGCGCCGATGGGCATTCGCGTCAATGCCGTTGCCCCGGGGTTCATTAAGACCCCCATGACCGATAAAATTCCCGATAAGATACGCGAGCAGATGATTGCCGCTATACCTCTGAAACGGGCGGGAGAACCCGATGATATTGCCAAAGTCATCTTGTTTCTCGCATCCGACCTCGCCGGTTACGTGACTGCACAGTGCGTTCACGTCAACGGCGGCTTAGCCGGCCTATAATTTTGATATTAAAGAAAATTATGGCAAAATAAAAATTCGGGCATTGCGGAGCGCCTGCGGGGGTTTCAAGGGGTCGCAGACCCCTTGAATTCATCTCGCCCCTTTTGGGGCGGGAAAACGCAGAGCGTTTTCAAACCGCCCCAAAAGGAGACCCAAATGGCTTCAACAGAAGAAATCATGGGCAAAGTAAAAAAAATCATCTCTGAGCAACTCGGAGTTGACGAAGGCGAAGTAACGAACGAGAGCCACTTCATCGACGACCTCGGTGCAGAC
The DNA here is from genome assembly GCA_018240245.1 of Spirochaetota bacterium. GTDB lineage: Bacteria > Spirochaetota > Leptospiria > Turneriellales > Turneriellaceae > Turneriella. The sequence goes on from JAFEGD010000101.1 coordinate 5,411, forward strand.
TCACTCGACACTGTCGAACTCGTTATGGCACTCGAAGAGGAATTCGGTATCGAAATCCCCGACGAAGACGCAGAAAAAATCCAGACTGTCGGCGACGTACAAAAGTACATCGAAGAACATTCTTGATGAATCCAATAACTTACTGGCCTATGGCCAGTAAGTTATTTTTTGAAGCGCGACCATTCGCGCCAAATTTCTTGTGATTCTATTGCGCTGAGTTTCCAATCCGAATTTTCAGAGCGTAGGCGTTCCGCCAAATAAAACAACACCATCGCCGCAGTTACCGAGATATTATAGCTTTCCGTAAAACCCAACATCGGCAGCGCCACCGTCGCATCGGCGTTCTCGATCGCCCAATCCGATAATCCCCAGTGTTCGCTGCCCAATGCTATCGCATATTTTTTCGACATGTCGAGATTTTTTAATGGGGTGGATTGACCCCTTGGACTCGTTGCTAAAATCGTATAACCGGCATTTTTGAGCGCGGCGAAGGCTTCGGCCGTCGAGCTTTGCACTCCCTCGGGTTTGATACGAAAGTCGGTCTTTGTATTTGTATAGCCGCTGCAGTAGCGATGGATAGTTAGCCACGCCGCCGCACGACCGGCGACTTTCGAGTGCGCGTGGAACGCATGGCGGTTTTCGGCGATGTGGATGTCTTGAATACCCAAGCCGTCGCACGTGCGCAAGACCGCACTCGCGTTCAACGGGTCGTAGATATCTTCGAGTAAAATAGTTAGTCGCCGCGTACGGTTTTCAAGCGCACGGCGCATGCGCTCGCGGCGGCGCTCGGTCAAAAAATCTTCGGACATTCGAGCGTAATTGGCCGCAGCATTTCAGAGATCTCTTTTTTTTCGAGCAGGGCTAACATGGCGAAGCCTTATTGTGACGGTAGGGCGTGTAAAGAAGAAATTGAAGCTGACTATTCGTCTCGCTATTTGTAAAAGGTAAATTTTCGTATGCCTATCGTCAGTAAACTCAGCGTGATTTTTATGTTGTTCTCTTCGCTGTCGCTATGGGCGGCCGCAGAAAAGCCGAGTGAACTCGCGCGTGTCGCGATTCTCGAATTCACCGATACGACCGGGCAAGCTAATTACGGGTGGATTAAAACATCGCTCCCCGACGCGATTTACGAATCGATGAAAGCGCACTTTGAATTCGAACGCGCCGACGCAAGCGCTGTCGAGAAAAGCGCTGCGAAATCGACCGATGCTACGCGCGGCTATTCGCCGACAGCGATCGAATATTATTCGAAGGCGTACAATTTCGACATCGTAATTTTTGGCGACTATACTTACGATGCGCAAACGAAATTGGCGACGATTACGGCAAACGTCTACCACCGCGAAGGCAAGCGTATTATCGGTACGGTTGTCGAAAAAACAAAACTCAACAACGATGTTTTCGCGAAAATCGAAACGATCAGTAAAAAAATCATCGAAAAAATTTATCGCTTTAGTCTCGACTTGAACGAGCGCGATGCGGCACAAAAACGCGAATCCGACGTGCGCTTGCTCGTGCTCGTCCCGACATGGAAAGACGCTGCGGGAAAAAAAGCGGCGATCGCCGAATTAGCGGTGCAGAAGAAAGAACTCAAGAAACGCTACGATGCGCAGTTCTTAACTATATTCGAATTTTTTACCCAACAGAAAACTCCCCCCGCGCAACAAAAAAATATCGAAGAGTTGGCAAAGACGCGCAACGATACCGCAATCGGCGAATGGCTCAAAGGGCAGAAAGTGTCGAATGCGATGATCGTATTCGTGAGCGAGAATAAAGTCAACCTGATGCCGATCACTAGCGGTAAAGCCGCCGCACCGATCACGTACGCCGTGGGCGCGACCAACGCCGAAAAGGCGAACGCGATCGACGCGGCTGTGACGACGAGCGGCATGCGCGAGAATTTGCAGAGAACGGCAATCAAGAAGCAGCCCGGTATTCGCGACAAGTTCTCGCTCGCGCTCGGCGGCTTTTTCTTGAGCCCCGTCGGTACCGGCGCGAGCAGCATCAATGCGAGTTTAGGTTACGAGTTAAGCGCGCTCTATCGCTTCGTCAATTTCTGGATTTTTCAACTCGGCGCATCGGCAGTGCTAGAAGGCACCACGCAGAAACATACGCGCGCCGACGGCGACCCCGATTTTGCGTTGAGTTATTACGCCGGTATGGCGGGGCCGACGATCGTTGTGCCGATGCCGTTTTATCGCTCGCTCGAATTGCATGTTTCGCTGCTCGCGGGCGGCGTTTACAGCCAACTGCAAAAATATAAGTACATCGACACGACGCTTTCAGAGCAGGCGTTCAACGCAATCGCGAGCGCGCAAAGCGAAGTGCGTTGGCATATCGTGCGCGGTCTTTTTATCGGTGCGGCGGCAAGTTACCAGCGCGTGTTTTATCCGGGCACCAACATGCAGTTCGCGACATTTCACTTACGCGCGGGGTATAGGTTCTAAAATGAGTACACATACAATGCGGATGCAGTGCGTGAAATTGACTCTTATTTTGGCGGCGGTATTTTCCGTGCACTGCGGCAATACCGGTATCTACGACGACGCGCTCACGGTCTATGCCCGTGTCGTACGCCCCGGCCTCAACGAATGGTATCCCTTAAACGGCAATCTTTCGTCGCGCATCGGGTCGATCGACGGCACGGCGACGGCGCAGTACAGCGCAGGCACCAACCGTGCAGGCGAGGGCGGTAAGACGGTCTGTACTAGTAATTCGACACTTACTTTTTCGCAAAATACAATTGGGGCAAACCCTTTCACGATTAGCGCGTGGTTTTATTTTAACGGCATCCCCGGCGGTACGAATTCTCTTCTCGAAAGGGGTGCGGGTTGCACACAATACAACGGTTTAATCGTACAGCAAACTGGAACAGGCATTACGTTCACTCATGGCAGTTGTGGCGTAAATGCAGGGACATTGAATGCGAATATGAGCGGCGCAAATACTTGGATATATTTAGCGATTTCTTATGGAAATGGTATTGGAAATTTATATGTCGGTAGCTATGGCAATAGTCTGCAAACTCTAACAACACCGCCCGGCAGAGATTACGCGCAGTACAGCACCACTTTCAAGATTTTGGCAGGTGCCACGGTCAGCGCGTGTGTCGACGACTTTCTCAATTACAACCGCGCCTTAAGCAGCGCAGAGGTGCAACAAAATTTTCTTTCGGTGGAGTAAATAACGCTTCTTCTATTATAGCGCGAACTTGCGGCAGCAAGTTCGCGTTTAATTGACGATGTGTCTAAAAACGCTTTTTTGCCAGAATGCCAGCTATATCCGTCAGCCGCGAATCCGATACGCGCGTCAAAGCCGATGTCACCGTCAATGCCGAAGAAATAAAGCCCGCCGAAGCGCAGGCGCTCCAAAAAGTTGCCGCCAAAGTCGAGATCAAAGGGTTTCGTAAAGGCAAAGCACCCGCGCATCTTATTAAACAAAAATATGCTGCGGATATTCGCTACGAAACCATTTATTCTTTAATCGATAACCATATCGGCGACGTCGAAGATAAAATCGACGAACGCATTTACCGCGTTGTGCGCATCGAAGACGTGCAAGATAAGGGCGAAAAATTATCTTTCGTTGTGAAACTCGATCTTTTTCCTTACGTTAAAATCGGTAAACTCAAATCGGCGCAATTGACGCGGCATATTGCGACAATCGACGATGCCGATGTCGAAGCCGATATCAAAGAGCGCCTGTTGCGCTTTGCCACGTACGAAGAGCAAACCGCCAGTGCTGCGACCGCCGAGAAGAACGACAAGCTCACCGTCGATTTTGAAATCTGGATCGACGACGCGCCGTCGGGCGAAGTCAACAAAGACTATCAATTCGATTTGGGTTCGGGCACGCTGAGCCGCGAGCTCGAGACGCAAATCGTCGAGAAGCACGGCAAGGTCGGCGAGGAGTTCAAACTTAAAAAAAATATCCCCGCGCAAGAAGACGGCAAAGAACGTTCTTATGAAATCATCGCTACAATTACAAAAATTGCAAAGCCGAAGCTCCCCGAGCTGACCGATGCGTTTGTCGCGGAGCATTTCAAAGGCTCGCATAGCGTCGCCGAGTTTAAGACGCGCGTTAAA
>JAFEGD010000102.1 GCA_018240245.1 Spirochaetota bacterium
CGCTCGATAGCGGCCGTTCGGGTTCCAAGAGATCGAGTTTCGCTTGGCCGCCATTGAAGAGTTTACCGAAAATTTCGGCGAAGTTATGGTTGATCTGTTCGAACGATTCGCGAAACAGCGTTTCGGATTTTTGCTGAATTTCGGCCATTACCTGCAAAATGTCTTCGCGCGCTTTGAGAATATCGTCGACCTGACGCTGTTGGTGATCGTACATCTCTTTGATGTGGCGGTGTTCTTCGATCGCGAGCGGGTTAATCTGCCCCAACGCCGAAAGCGCGCGCTGCAACTCGCCGAGCTTGTCTTTTTCGTCGGCGAGATTGAGCTTACCCGAAATAAATTGGTTCGTGAGTTCTTGCCAACTCAATGCGTAGTCGTTATAGATATTTTGCAATAGCATGTCGCGCGTGCCGGTGATCGTGCCGATTTTGACTTCGAGCTCATTCGTCGCGGCAAAGACTTCGTCGGTCTTACCGCTCTCGGCTTTCATCGTCTCAATAAGTTCGCGGCGCTTATTTTCGTTTTTTTGAATATCTTTCTCGATGCCTTGAATGCGCTGTGTCTCTTTTTCGATGCTGCTCTTGAGTTTCTCCGATTCGCGCGTCAGATTTTTTTGCTCTAGCGCAAGCTGCATCACCGAGCGGTCGATTTCGCTGAATTGCGAGCGCACGAAACCCATGTTGCTTTCTTCGTGCGTGATTTGTTGCGCGAGATCTTTTTCTTTCGCCTTGATGCTGCTGATTTCGACGTTGAGCGATTTGATATCGCCTGCGAGTCTGACGCGCTCTTGCTTCTTGAGCGCGCTCTCTTCGCTCAAGGCAAGTTTTTTAGCGTTGAGGCTTACGGTTTCTTTGTCGGCTTGTTGAATGCGCTTTTCGAGCGCGGCGATCTCTTCGTCGAGCTCTTCTTTGCGCGAATGCACTCCGCCTTTTTCGAAGAGGATTTCGTAGAGGCCGCGACTCATTTCGGCGAGAACTTGCGCCTTCTCTGAAATTTTTTGAAGGACGTGCGTCTCTTTGAGGCGTTGCAGGTCGCGCTTGATTTCTTGCATTCCACTCTCGGGGGCTTTGAGCATCGCTTCGAGCGCCGCTTCGGTCTCGGAGCAATAAAGTTGAATTTCGGTAAAAGCTTGCTCGCGATTCTTCGCCGTTTTTTCCCAACGCGCTTTTTCGGTCTTGAGCGAATCTAAGAGCTCGTGGATCGTCTCTTCTTGGCGCGCCTGCACTGCGTCGAGCTGGTGCGTGGCTTCGGTCTTGTCGGCGTGGACGCGCAGAAGCTCGGCCTCGGCGACAGTCGTCTCGTGAGCGCATTCGTCGATGCGCTTTTGCAGGCGCTGCATTTCTTTTTCGATATCAGAAACCTTGAGATCGAGTTGCAGCGTGAATTGGTTTTGCTCCGCCGCCTCGTTCTTTAAGGCCTTGATACGTTTCTCAAATTGCCCGATGCGCTCTTTGAGAGCGGCGAGCTGCGTTGCGAGCGTATTCTTTTGCGTTTCTTTATCTGCAATCGCCGCAGCGAGTTGTTCGATTTTTTGCGTCGCGACTTGGCTCGTGACATCTTTCTTATGTAGTTCTTCTTTCAGCGCGCGTTCGTCTTCGTCGAGCGTCGTTAAGCGCTCTTGCATTTGGATTAACTTCTGTTGGATTTTCTCTTTCTCGGCCATGCGGCGGCTGAGTTTGTCTTTGAGGTCTTCGATTTTATCGTTGGCTTCGCGCACCATGAGATAGCGAATCTTGAGGTCGTGATTTTTATACTTCGCCATGAGCGCATTGTATTCGGTCGTCTGCTTCGCTTGAACCTCTTTCGTCTTGAGTTCGCGCTCCAAACCGCGTTGTATGTCTTGAATGCGCGTGAGATTGAGTTGTGTGTTCTCGAGATTTTTTTCGGCGTCTTCGCGCTGCGCTTTGAAACGCGAGACCCCCGCCGCTTCTTCGAAGATCAGGCGGCGATCTTCGGGTTTACTCGATAAAATCTGGTCCATGCGCCCTTGCTCCATGAAGGAGTACGACGATTTACCGATGCCGGTATCGCGAAACAAGTCTTCGATTTCTTTGAGTGCGACGCGGCTGTCGTTGATGAAATATTGGCTCTGCCCGTCGCGGTAAAGGCGACGACCGACTTTAACGTCGTCGGTGTCTATCTTCAAGAGCCGAATGCGGTTGTCGAACGTGAGCGACACTTGCGCAAAGTTTGCCGCTTTGCGCGTTGCAGTCCCGGCGAAGATCACGTCTTCCATTTTTTCGCCGCGCATCGTTTTGACCGATTTTTCGCCCAAAACCCATTTCATGCTGTCTAAAACGTTCGATTTGCCGCAACCGTTCGGGCCGACGACGCCTGAAACCGACGTCGAGAAGGATATTTTGGTTTTATCGGCGAACGACTTAAATCCTAAAATTTCGAGTTCTTTGAGCACCATCTTTTGCTTGAAGCCGTATTCTGATTTCTTTCCTCATCGCATGGCCTCGGGCGAAATTCAGGGGAAGCACGCCCGCTACCGTTTTGGGTACGAAGAAGGCCGGTTTTCGATTTTCGCCGACACCGAAAAGCTAAAAGACTTTCCGCTGGTTTCGCGCCGCGACAGCGTGCGCGAGGCCGAGCGCCATCTCGGCGCGTTTCGCTTAAAGCCCGGCATGCTGGCGCTGGTCGCGGGGGTGGCGCACCTGCCCTTACTTGAACTTTTGGCCGAACAGTTAGCATCCAAAGAAGGCAAAGGCGGATTGATCGTTGTCTTCGAAACCGACACCGAATTATATTGGGCGCTCAAAAAACTGCGCCCCGACATCTTTACCGAAATTGCGGTGATTGTCCCCGAGAATATCGATATCTTAGCCGAATTCGTCGAGAGGCTCGATGTCGAGCACTTCGTCGGTTACCGCACGTTCGAAAACAAAGCCAGCACAGAGATCAATCCCTCTTTCTATACCGACGCGATCAACGATTTTAAGAAAAAGATAGCCTCGCGTTTTTCCGATCTTTTTACGCGCCTTGAATTTGAAGAACGTTGGGTTTTTAATTCGCTGACCAAGCTTGCCGCAATGCCGCGCATGCGCCCGGTGTCGGCGCTCTTTGATTTGGGGCGTGGCGCGACGTGCGTCATTGTCTCGACGGGGCCGTCGTTGCGCGAGTCGCTGGCAGAACTCAAGCACGCAGAAAAAAAATATTTTATCGCGTGCGCCGATAGCGCTTATCGCGTGCTCGTGCGTGCGGGAATTACGCCGCATCTGGTTTTCTCGCTCGACAGCCAAGCGCACACGACAAAACACTTTGCCTTGTTGCCGCGCGGCAAAGTTAACATGTACCCGCTGCTTGTGTGCGACGCGGTTTCAAACCCGACCGTCGCACGCGACTGGCAGGGCGAGATGGCGCTTTCGTTTACTGCACAATATACCCTCACCCCCGGCACCTCTCCCGGCGGGAGAGGGGAGCAAGAAGCAAGACGAGTGAGTCCCGGTTGCGACTATCTCGAAAGCGAAAATTTTTTTGCGGGTGCGCACGGCATTATTCCCGGCGATTTGCAGTCGGGCGGTTCGGTCGCAACCTCAATTTTCGATCTCGTGCGCCTCATGAATTTCGACAAAATAATTCTCGTCGGGCAAGACTTGGCCTACACGCACCGCGAAATCCATACGCCGGGTACGCACCACACCGACGAATGGCTCGCAAAAACCACGAATCGACTACAGCCGCTCGAAAATATTAACGAGCGCGTGTTGCGGCGGCGGCACACGAAGCGCGAGACGTCGCTCACCGGGCGCCCGATCGTCACCGATTATATTCTTTCGCTCTATCGCGATTGGTTCGTGGCGGCAATCGAGCGCCTGCCCGAAAAAGCGATCTATAACGCTACACGCGACGGTTTGCAAATCGCGGGCGCGAAAATTTTACCGCACCTCGACACCGCTGGGTCTATTCAAAATTCAGAAATTTTGACGCGGTTTCTCGCCGCGCCACCGATCAAAACGTATTCAGAAAAAATGCACGCTCTTCGATCGCGTGTCGATGCGGCATTGCAGAAAAATGCGGCGGAGGGCGCGTTATCTTTTTTACAATACATCGGGAGAAAGTTTGCGATTAAAGCGTTGCGTTCGCCCGAACACGGCGAGCGGCTTGGGCGCAAACAAAAGATACGGCAAATGAACTTTCTACGTAAACTGCGGAGCAAGCTGTGACGGATAAAAAGACCGCTTCGAGTTTGTTAACGAATGCCGTCGCTCGGTTTTGGCCGTTCTGGCTTTTTTACGTCCGCCGCTTTGCGTGGCCGATCTTGCTTGTCTTGATCGCAACGAGCATCGTCGGCTTTCGTTACGGGCGAGGCATTCGCATCGATACGAATCTTTTGCATTTGCTACCCTCGGGCACCGAATCGCTCGTGCGCCTCAAAGAGTTGCGCGACGCATCGGAAGTCAAAGGCTTCGTCGTCTTGACGCTCGAAGCGCAAACGCCACAGAGTGAAGAAAAATTTTTGAATGCGGCGCGCCACGTCGAAGGCATTATCCGTGGCGATAATTTTTTGAACACGGCGACCAGCAAAGTTATTTACGAAATCCCCGGTAATTTTTTGCAACGGTATTCGCTTTACTATGCGGACTATGGCGATCTCGTGAAGATTCGCAATCGGCTAAAGAACACAATCGTGCAGACGAAGCGGCGCGAAAACCCGTACTTTGAAGACCTCGAACAAACCGCGCCGCCGCAATTTTACATCGGCGATATATTGAATAAATATCGCAAGCGCTATTCGGATAGTAATGCGTTTATCGACAAAGATCGGTTGAGTATTTCGATTTTACTCTCGCTCAAACAACCGCCCGACGATATCGGTTTTTCTAAATCGATCGTTTCGGGCTTAAACGATCGTGTCGAGCCATATGCGAAAGAGCAAGGTTTTAAGATGCGTCTATCGGGTCGTTACGCATCCGATGTCGAGAAGCAAAAGCATTTAGCGAGCGATATCAACCAGTCGACGACGATTACGCTGCTAATCTTGATTTCGTCGCTCATCGTCTTTTTTCGCTCGATGCGCGTCTTAATCGTGATCGGATTACCGGTCATGGCGGCGCTGGGATATACATACCACGCCGCATGGTATTTTATCGGGCAGATCAGTATCATCAGTTCGTTTCTGACCTCGATTCTCTTGGGGCTCGGCATCGATTACGGTATTCATCTTTTTGCGCGCTACAAGAGCGAACGCCTCGCCGGCTCTGGCATGACGCGCGCGCTCGAGATCACAATGCGCAATCTTTTTCGCGGTTTGAGTTTTGGTATGATTAGCACGGCGGCGGTTTTTTTGACGCTCAGCTTTTCGCACTTCATCGCGTTTTCGGAATTCGGTAAAATTGCGCTCGCCGGAATTATTTTCTTTTTTCTTTCGTTTATTTTATTTTTCCCGGCGCTCATTTTTATTACCGAGCGCTTTTCGTTTGCCACTACCGAACCGTCGCACATGCTCGAAAAAACGCGCAAGATTCGCGGGTGGCATGTTGCGCTCATCGCGGCCGTGATTAGCTATGGCGTACTGACTCTTGCGAAACCGCCGTTTGAATACGATTTTTTCAAACTCGATACTGCGAACGTTGCAAGCGACGCGGCGGCGAACGCGGCTAACGCCACAGGATTCAAAGTACTTGAAAATCGCGAGCACATGGTCGTTTACGAATTTTCGACGCACGCAGCGCTCGTCGCCGCCGACGCCGATCTACGCCGGCATGTCGCACAATTTCCTGCCGAATTTCACAGTGCGATCGATTTAATACCGCGCGATGCCGCCGCGAAACAAATCATACTGCAAGAGATTCATCAATACTTGCGGCAAGCAGAATTGTTCTCCTTAGTCACGTTCGACAACGAAAATTTGCGTAAAATACGCATGGGATTGCGACTGACCGAAGCGCCGGCTGTCGTGATGGCGAATATTCCCGAAGAGTTTCGCCAGCACCTTTACCGTAATGGTAAATATTATCTCTATATTTTCCCGAAAGACGTGCGGCAGTATAAGCGCGGCGCGCTCGACTTCGCTGCCGCGTATCGCACCGTGTGTACCGTGGCTTTAAATACGAGCGGCGAATGTCCACAGAATAAAATCGTGCGCGGTATTTCTGATCTCTATGTACTCGACGATATTTTAAGAACGGTGATGCGCGACCTGGTAAAAGAAATTTTATTGATTAGCTTAGTCATTGCGGTTATTGTGCTCACGCTCACCCGTCGCGCTGCGGGCATGTTACTCATTTTGGGGCCACTCGTTGCGGGCATTCTTGGTCTATTTGCGGTCGTGGGTCTCGGCTATTATTTCTATCCCGCGTGGTTTTTTAAGTTTAACTATATCAATCTGCTCGCGATACCGATTCTCTTGGGCGTCGGCATCGACAACGGTATCTATCTCTACTCGCATACGCGCGAATTGGGGCTATCGCAAGTCAACCACATCATGGTCGGCACTGGCGGTTCGATTTTTATTTCAAATTTTACCACCGCGATGGGCTTTCTCTCGCTCACGATTTCGAGCCATATCGGCTTGGCTTCTTTTGGTTTCATCACTTTTGTCGGCATGCTGTGCGTGTTTTATGCGTATCGCTTACTTTTCCCGACGTTGGCGCGACTTTTTGAAAAGCTCGAGGCGGAGATATGAAACGGTTGGTAGCGACGCACCGTGGTACGTCGCTACGGTGTGCCTGTTGCATTCTCGCCCTTACCGGCGTGTTGCCCGTTTTTTCCCAAAGCCACGACCTTAAAACAGAAAAAGAAAAAATCGCCAAAATCGAGGCTGCCATCAAGACCGAAGACAATCCGACTTACCTCAACGAATGCGAACAATTATTGGATAGTCACCGCATCAACGCGCTCGCATGGTATCTCTGCGGCAAGCATCTCTTGTCTGTAAAAGCCGCCGATGCGCAAACGGCGCGCGCTAATGCGAGTCTTGCGTACCGTCGACTCAAAGTTGCGGTCGAGGTGTTTTCAAAAACGAGTCGGCAAGTTTTTTACGCGCTCGACGCCGAACAATATATGGGGCTTGCCGCATTGTTACTCGGCGATCTCGACCGCGCCGAAACGCATTTTCGGCGGGTGTTGAAGCGCGATAACCGTGTGCCCGCTGCGTGGTACAACTTGGGCGTCGTTTACGAGCGCAAGGGTTTGCGCGACGAAGCGATGCGCGCGTACGATCGTTATCTGCGCCTCAAAGGCAACGAAACCACCGATTTCTAAAATTGCCGATTTGGGTACGCGGTTAATCCCACAGCGTGCGCACTTGGCGATACTCGCGCATTGTGTCGTCTTTCGATACCAGCGTTGCGCTCAAATGATTTGCCGTGGCGATGATGATGCGGTCTGCCGGGTCGCGCCCCGTGTAGTCGGGCAGGTTCACCGAGTTTACCAAGATCGTATTGTCTGGCGCGACAAATTGTACGAACGCGAGCTTTTCGGTTTGCCGAACAAACTCGCGGTAATCGGTCGCAAATTCGAGCCGCCCTTTCGCGCACAGCAGCGCGATTTCCCAGATACTCATCGACGAGATCGCGACACGATAATTTTTCATCGCTTCGCGGATTGCCTTCATTGCTTTAGACGGCACCCGTTCGGGATTTGTGAGCCACCATATCCAAGCGTGGGTATCGAGAAGAATCATTGGCTCGATTAGGCAAGCTGCCAGTCGTCGAGCCCGACGGGAGCGAGCGGGTCGTCGTAGCGCAGCGTGAGGCCGCGAAATTTAGCGAGTTCTGCTTCCATATCTTCGGCGTAAGGCACAACCTTGAGCACGGGCTTACCGCGATCGATGATGATTAAGGGCCGTTTTGTCGCCTGCACATTGCGCATGTGCGCGAGCGCTTGCGCTTTGAAAGTTGTTTTTGTGAGAGGCGAGGTGGCAGTGGCTTTCATGACTATAAATATATAGTCATGCAAGTGCGGCGACCATTTTTTGACCTTTTTAGCTATCCCTGACGCAGTCAGGGATAGCTAAAAAGATAATTTACTTGCCGCACCGCTTGCCTCCTATTACTCTTTCGGCGGTAATGGATTTCACGAGTCTCATGCGCCCCCGCAAGCTCTGCCTCTGCAAAGGCGTCTCGCGCCAAGATATCGCCGACGCGGTGAGGGGCGGCGCCGAAACGTTTCGCCAGCTCATCGACAAGACGCATGCGACGACCGGCTGCGGCACCTGTTACCACGAGGTCTACGCCGCGTTTCGCGAAGAGCGCGAAAAACTTGTCGCCGAACGCACCGGCCAATTGGGCTTAAAATTCGAGCAGCCCTAAGCGCTTAAGCCCTGAGTTATTCGGTCGATGATATAATATAAGGGGGATTGCTAACGATGCGATATAGTTATGCCCTGTTACTGCTTTCAATCCTACCTTTACCCCAGACGTATTTGTACGCGAAAGAGATTCGCGAGAACCCGGTAGAAAAACGTCTCGAACGTTTCTTACCGTACAATATCGACGAGATCGAGGCGTCGGCGGCTTCGGTGAATTTCAACCCGCGCCTCGTCGCCGAAGAGCTCGGGCAAAAGCTCAACCAATTCTATCTCAGTGACCCCTCGGAAAAAAAAGTCGCGAATCGGCAAGATAACGACTCGAACGCAGCGTGGTATCGCAAAGAATGGAACGTCAATTTGCAGCGACTTTTTATGCGCGACCTTTTGGCGAAGCCGCAGAAGTCGTTTATTATTAAAGAAGCTCCGAATATTGCGATGCTCCACTATCACTATGCGCAGGCGCAGTTGAAGCTGAAAAAACCCTATCATGCCGCGTACCATTTCGGCACAGCGTTGCGCTACCGCAGCCTGCGCTTCGACGATGAAATTTATACGAATGCCGATCGCTTGGCGCTCGTCAAGGCGGGCAACGCCGAAATCAAAGACGCCGAAAATTACCGCGACACAAAAAAAAATCTCGAAGAAAAAGCTAAAGAGAAACAGCGCCTCGAAGAAGAGCTCGTCTTGCTCGACGACCGTTCGCGTTCGCCGTATACCCCACCGCCTTCGGGAACAAATAGCGTCGCCGAAGAACGCCGCCGACAACAGCAGGCGATCGCCGACCAAAAAGAAAAAACACGCCAAGCGTTACAGCGTGTACGCGGCGAATACGATAAAGCAAAAACAGATTTTACCGCAGCGCAAACAAAGTACACAGAACATGCGAAAGTTTACAATCGACAATCGGCCGATATGCTGATCGAAATGGCTTCTCTGGTACGGCAGATCGAAGATACGATCAAAGAACGCTCGAAAGTGTTAAACAAGAAAGCGCTCTACAAAACGAATTTTAATCAAACGCTGCAACACGACTACAGCCAGAACCGCCAGTTCACGGCGTACGCCAACGTGCTCGAAGCGGCGACGCGCCTCGACGCTGAAAATCCGCAGACGAGCTTTCAGCTCGGCGAAGAATACCGCACCTCGCAAGATATTTCGCGCAGCATCGATTCGCTTGAGCGCGCGCTCGCGGCGAACGAAAAGCCGCGCGCCGAGAAAGAACTCAAAGAAGAACAGGTGCGCAAGGCGCACGCCGAACTCGGCGCGCTCTATTACGCGAAGCACCGCTATGTCGATGCGGCGTTTTTCTACGAGAAGGCTTACTCGGCGACAGCCGAGGGGCGCGAGAAACAGAATTTGGGCTGGCAGTTAGGAAAATTGCACGCCGAGAAAACCGGCAACTACGAGCGTGCGACCGAGCTTTTCGAAAAATATCTGCAATCGATTGCGCCGCTCAACCCGAGCGACACCGCCGAGCGCACGCAATGGATTAAGGAGCGCTTCTTAGCCAATCGTTATTTGTTGATGATGTACGATAAAAAAAACGCGCCTACCGAAGTCTTGCGGACAATGCAGGGTGCCGAGAGCGCACACCGCGACTTAGAGGCGCTCATCTATGATCTGCGCCAGAAAACAAACAAAACGTACCAAGATATGCAGACGGCAAAAAAAAGTCTTTTCGACGACGTGCGTAGCCGCGAACTCAATACCTATCTGAAATTAGAGTCGGATTTTGAAAAGCAAAAGCGCGAATTATCGGTGATCGAAGCGGGACGCAATAGTTTACCGCTCGCGCAGTTTTATAAGACTTATGCCACATACCTCGAAGCGCAGCACGATATTTCGGGCGCGATCAGCGTCTATGCAATGGCCGAGAAATACGGCATCGGCGCCGATCACGCACGGCGCGAACAGGGCCGACTGAAAAATTTGTATCACCCTTAAAATTGTAATAACTATTACGAGTGTGTCGCACTAATTCGCTTCGCAGTTCTCACCCAGTCACTTTAGGTAATTCTACCTACGTGCTCGGGTAGCAGCCATGATTGACATTCGCTCGAAAATAGACTAAATTCGCGCCACGAAATTGGGAAAGGGGTCAATCCCCCTAAGTTTGGAGGCACAGATGGCAACGATTTTGGCGGTAGACGATTCGGAAACCATGCGGCAGATGGTGAAAATGACCTTGAGCGCGGGCAATTACAATGTTGTGTTGGCGCACGACGGAGAAGACGGATTGTCGAAGTTCACATCGACGACGGATATCGATCTTGTCATAACCGACATCAACATGCCGCGTATGGACGGGCTGGCACTGATTCGCGAAATTCGCGCGCGTAATCAAAATGTGCCAATTTTGGCGCTGACGACTGAGTCAGAAGACGGCATGCGCAAGAAGGGTGCCGATGCGGGGGCGAACGGGTGGTTGGTGAAGCCGTTCAAACCGGCTCAGTTCATCGATATTGTGCGGCAGATTGTGTAGTAGTTATTACAAATCTATTCGCAGCGGGGAGCGCAAAATGTAATAACTATTACGCTTTGCGCTACCGGCTACTTCTCGAAGTCTTTATAAATAAGGCTCGGCTGAATACCCGTGTTACCCTGGTACTTACCGCTCTTGTACTCGGTATGTTCCCCTTCGATCGTGTGGTAAAAAATCTGGCAGATTTCCACACCGGCGTAAATACGCACCGGTTGAATCGACGAAATCTCGAGCGTCCAATAGCCGCGAAAGCCGATATCGCCGAACCCGGCGGTGATATGTACGAACATGCCGAGCCGCCCGACGCTGCTGCGCCCTTCGAGCATCGGCACGAGGCGCTTCGTTTCGGTGAGTTCGCGCGTGCGTCCAAGGTAAAGCCTGCCCGGTTCGATGACAAAACCCGATTCGGGTATTTTGATGAGCTGCGTCGCGTTGGGCTTTTTCATATCGAGAACGTTTTCTTTGTACACGAGCATTTCGTCATGCAGCGTTAAATTATACGAATTGGGATTCAGACGGTGCTCGTCGTAGGGTTCGATAAAAATATCTTTACCGAGTCGTTTACGAATCTCTAAACCGGATAAAATCATGATTTCTGAAGCTCATTCGGCAGGGCGCCCCTACCGAATGAAGCTGAGGAAAGAATCAAGAAATCGCTCAGGCCGTCTCTAATTTAGAGATGAGGTTGCGCGCGATGTGTTCGAACGCATCGACGACCGGTTCGATTTTCTTGTTCTTGTTTTTATATACGGGTATCTCACCGCGTTCGGCGGCGGCCATGCAGTCTTCGACGAGCGGCACTTGCCCCAAGAGCACGCTTTCGGTCGAGGCCGCGAGGCGCGCACCACCGCCTTTCGAGAAGATATGGCTGGGTTTACCGCAATGACTACAGATAAATTCGCTCATATTCTCGATTACGCCTAAAATCGGTATATTCACTTGCTCGAACATGCCAACAGCGCGCCCCGCATCGAGCAACGCGACGCTTTGCGGTGTAGTAACTATGACAGCACCGTCGGTTTGCACGAGTTGTGCGAGCGAAAGTTGCGTGTCGCCCGTGCCGGGGGGTAGGTCGATAATGAGATAATCGAGCTCGCCCCATTCCATGTCGTAGAGAAACTGCTGCACGGCTTTACCGAGCATTGGGCCGCGCCAGACGACGGGCTGCGTTTCGTCGAGCAGAAACGAAAAACTCATAACTTTCAAACCGTATTTTTCGAGCGGCGTCATGTGGTCGTGTTTCACTTCGATTTGTTGTCTACCCGAAATTCCGAGCATTTTACCGATCGACGGGCCATAGATATCTGCATCCATCAATCCGACTTTTTTGCCGAGTTGTTGCAAGGTCGAGGCGAGGTTGACCGAGACCGTCGATTTGCCGACGCCGCCCTTACCCGAAGCGATCGCGACGACGTATTTCACGCCGGGTATGCTGCGTTGCGGGCGTGCAATTGGCCCTTGCGTCGTTGTCTGCGCGTGCGCGGGGTTAATCCACTGTATCTTGAACGCCTCGACTTGGATGCCCTGTTCGCGCGCTTTCGTTTGTATTTGCGTTTCGACGGCAGCCTTCCACTTTACGTCGCCGCCGTTTTTTAACTCGACGATGACTTTCTTGTTCGCGTCTTCGTACACGCTGATAAATAATTTATCTTCGGCGAGAGTTTTGTGCGTCAGCGGATTTTCCGCCTGCGTAGCTATTTTTTCTAATTTTTCTTTCATTCGTACTCCAAAATTATCCGTTACTTTTTCTAAGTGTATTTCCAATTCAGCGATTTTGTTTCGCTATAGGCATCGCCGTGGCCGTTGGTATGTTTCATGAGTCTTTGACCCCGATGTCGCGAGCCGACGCACCGATGAGAAAATTTTTCCACGCGGTAAGTTGTTTGTCATTGAGTATCGCCTCGCCGCGCATGTCGCCGAAAACGATATTTATCGAAACTATCTTCGCAGAGCTGAGCGCGGTCGCCAATTCGGGGTCGACCGATCGTTGCATCGTATACGTTGTCCAGTGGCGTTTCGCGAGGCCCGCTGCGGTGGGTTTACCGAACGAGATATAGCCGGTCTGCGCTTGCGCGTCGGGTGCAAGCGCGGGATTATAATCGCGACGACCGCCCGAATCGAGCACGGTCACGTCTTCTGAAGAGTTCGTCGCAACAAAAGCGTTCGAAGCGAAGCGAAACTGCGCGCTGTCGACAATTAGACGAACATCGCTCGCAAGGCTTGCATCGTCGCGATAGAGTTTAACGGTAATCTGCATCGAGTTAACATTGGTTTTAAGATCGCGGTGAAACTTGATCGTGAGCGTGCGTTCGCCTTTATCGAGTTCGAGAATGCGGTCGGCATCGGCGCTGATATAGTTCGTTGTGGTGAGGCGCAGCGCAACAGGTTCGCCACGCTTGTTAAGTTCGCGCGTGACGACGTTTTCTGTTGTCGTGCAGGCGGCGCAAGCGATGCTTGCGGCGCAGACGATCAGAACACGAAAGCCGAATTGAATTCGCGCGCCGGTTTCGCCGCCGCAGTACATCCGCCTAAGAACGTGCCTCAATCGACCTTCGGAAAAATTACCGCCAGCGGAATCTCTGTGCCGCAAGCGTGCAACGAATCTGTAAAAGTTAGGAGCTTAGTTGCCGCGTAGCTTTCGCCTTGCGGTTCGGTATATACTTCGGCGCTGCGGTTGTCGGCGCGGATAATCCAAACTTCTCGCACCTTCGCCAGCGCATAGCCGCGTAGTTTAGCGCGATCGAGCGGCAGCGATGTGACAGCGACTTCGACGACGAGCTCGGCGGTTGTGGGGTGGGCTTTCAGAAAATCCGCAAGGGTACCCTTGACAACTGACAAATCAGGTTCGGGTTCAGAATCGAGCACAGCTATAGAAAGCGGCTGCTCCTGGCTCACCGTATATTCGCTGCCGTAAATATCGAGAAAGCGTTTTCGTAGAAATTCGGTTATGTAACGATGTAGCGGTGACTTTGGCATTTTATGGATTATCACTCCCTCGATAAGCTCTGTGCGCTCGCCGATTTCACCGCGTTCGCCCATGCGGTGGTAATCGGCAATGGTAAAGCGATGGACTTGGCGTTGAACCGAAGGGTCTTCGAGAAGCGCGGCGCCGTTCATAGGTTAATGGTACGTGCGCAGAAATCCCCTGTCAACTATTTACGTGGTTGCGAGTCCCAAGTTCTTCGAGATAATTTCGCGCATGATTTCCGACGTGCCCGCATAGATCGTTTGTACGCGGCAATCGAGGTATGCCTTCGCAATCGGGTACTCCATCATGAAGCCGTAGCCACCAAAAAATTGCAGACATTTCGAGACGTGCGCTTGCAGCATTTCAGAACACTGCAGCTTTACCGCCGACGCCTGCGCTGGGGTCGCTTCGCCTTTTATATGCAGCTCGACAATGCGGTCGCAATACGACCGCGCCGCCTCTTGTTCTACGTACATGTCGACGAGATTGAAGCGCGTGTTTTGAAACGCGCCGATCGGTTTGCCGAATGCATGGCGGTCGTTGCAATACTGCACTGTTTGGTCGAGCACAACCTCGGCCGACGCGATGTTCGAGATCGCGAGCACGAGGCGCTCTTGCGCCAGCGACATCATCAAATAACGAAAGCCTGCGTTGAGCTTGCCGATGAGATTTGCTTTCGGTACCTTGACGTCGTTAAAGTGGAGCTCCGACGTGTCTTGCGCGTGCAGGCCGATTTTTTTGAGTTTGCGGCCGCGCTCGAAGCCGGGCATACCGCGTTCTACCATCAACAGAGAAATACCGCCCTGCCCTGCGCCCGTGCGCGCAACGACGATACACAGGTCTGAAAGATAACCGTTCGAAATAAAAGTCTTCGAGCCATTGAGCAAATAGTGATCGCCCTTGTCTTCGGCTTTCGTCGTGACGGCGGCCAGGTCAGAACCTGTACCGGGCTCGGTCATTGCAATCGAGAGAATCTTCGTGCCGTCGATAACTCCCGGCAACCAGCGTTTCTTTTGCTCTTCGTTCGCGTAATGCAAAATATAAGGAGCGATCACGTCGGCGTGTAGCGATATAAAGAAGCCCGACGATGCCGCCTTCGCGAGCTCTTCGATGACAATGACGTTATAGAGAAAATCGAGACCCATACCGCCGTATTCTTCGGGAAAGTTGGGGCAGATCATGCCGAGCTTGCCGGCTTTTTCCCAAACGTCGCGCGTGACTTCGCCGGCTTTTTCCCATTCTTCGTGGCGGGGAACGCATTCTTTGGCGATGAAATCGGCGACCATTTCGCGAAAGCGGTCGTGCTCTTCGGTGAAAGGTAGTAGGCGGGGTAATCTTTTGACCATATTAGGGCGTCTCATGGTAGCGCGACGTGTGGTAAATTGGTATTAACTGTAGAGACGCGATTTATCGCGTCTTTACAGAAAACCTTGTCGGTATGATGGTATTACAGTATACTGGCATTACCATGGTCGCGGTGACGAGCAAATTTCAGGCGACGCTCCCTAAACCCGTGCGCGAACGGCTCAACGTCAAAGCGGGCGATAAAATAATGTGTTCGCTCGAGACGACGAAGCGTACAAAGACTTATAGGTAATTTTCGTTGGCAACATACCAGCAGTTCGATGTCGTTAAAGTTCCGTTTCCTTTTACCGAGTTGCCGTTCACGAAGCGGCGCCCGGCGGTTGTGCTCTCGAACGCCAAAAGATTTTGAACCGCAAGCAATCCCCCTGCTCAGAGAAAACGTCGATCTCAAGCCCTATAATACGTTTCGCATCGACGCGCAGAGCCGCTACTTCGCGGTATTTGGCAGCGAAGAACAACTTTTGCATTGGGTGGATGTACCGCAGA
>JAFEGD010000103.1 GCA_018240245.1 Spirochaetota bacterium
AAAGATTTTCCACGACCGTTTTATGGTCGTGGAAAATCGGTATGTCGAGGGCGCATCGCGAGCGTCTGCCCTTCAAACTCATAGAGCGAACGCTTGCCGTAATAATCAGAAGCCGTTTCTTCGGCATGGCAGTCGGCGGTTGTTGCGTTGCCGCGTATCGCATGCGCCAAGTCGATAGCCTCGCGCAATTTTTTCATTTCACTCGGATCGAACGACATTTTTTGGTCTGGCCCCGGTAAATTCTTATCGAGCGTGAAGTGTTTCTCAATAATTGAAGCGCCAGCGGCGACTGCCGCAAACGCAGCGTTGCATCCCTCGGTGTGGTCTGAAAACCCCATAAGCGCGGGGTGCGCTTGCGGTAACAAATTTTTGAGGAGTGCGATGCGGCCAATATTGGCCTTCGTTTCGGGGGTGGGGTAGAGCGATACGCAGTGCAGGAGCGCAAAATCGCTGTTGGCCTTAGAGAGAAAATTGATCGACTGTTGTACTTCTTCAGCGCTTGCCGCTCCCGCCGATACGATGACCGGCTTGCCGGTCGCGATAATCGCGTCGAAAAGTTGCCAATTGTTGATGTCTCCCGACGCGACTTTGAAGCATGGGGCGCCGAGGTTATCGAGCTTTTCGACCCAATCGACGGTGAGCGGTGTCGAGAAAAAGATTAATCCTTGCGCAGCTGTGTAATCCCGTAGCTGGCTATGGAATTCCATAGCTAGTTCAAGTCCCGCGAATATGTCGTATAGTACACGAACGTTCTCGAATTGCCGGTTGATGAAGTACTTCGTCGTGTACGATTGCAATTTAACGGCATCGACGCCGCTTGCTTTTGCCGCATCGACCATGCGTTTAGCGAGATTGAGATCGCGGTTATGGTTGAGCCCAAACTCGGCGACGAGAAACGGTTTTTCGACAGTCGAGAGATTGCGCTCGGTGGGGTTCGCGGCAGATTTCTTGAAGAGCATGCTTCGATACCGTAGAGCCGGAATTAATTTCGGCTCTACCGTTTCTTCGAGCGGCTGCGCAAACCTTTCAAAAATTTGATAGGGTTGACGTTTTCGCCATTTTTCGAGATTTCAAAGTGTAGATGCGGGCCGAACGAATAACCGGTATCGCCGGTGCGGCCGATGACTTGGCCGCGCTTTACTCTTTGCCCGACAGTGACGTGGCGGCGCGAAAGGTGAGCGTAGAGCGATTTGTAGGTATCGTCGTGCTGCACGACGATTGCATTGCCATAACCGCCGAGCCAGCCCGAATAGGTTACAATGCCCGATTTCGAGGCGCGCGCCGGTACGTAAAAAGCTTTGAGGTCGAGGCCGCGGTGAAACGCCGAACGCGGAAAGTTACGGTGACCATAACGGCTGGTGATGACGCGGCTCGGCACGGGAATCAACCAACCTTCGGGGTGCCGAATCGGTTTTGCTCCGGGAAGAAAGATTTCTTCGCCGGCATCTAAAAGATCGATATTTACATGTTCGTTCTCGGCGATAAATTTATCGAGCGAAACTTTGTGCGTTTGCAAGATGTTCGCCAAGCGCTCGTTCTTTTTTACGAGATAGTAAAAACCGTCGCGTGTCGGAATCGACAGCGTTTGACCGGGAGAGATTTCTTGAAACTCGCCGAGGCGATTCGAACCGCTGATCGATTCGGGTTTAACTTTATAGCGCTTTGCGACGGAGTGCAGCGTGTCGCCGGGTTTAACTTTGTATTTCAGCTTTTGTACTTTATGTTCGCTGCGTTCTGCGGCTTTATCTGTTTCTTTTTTTTCTTCGAGTGCGCCCATGAGTTGATCTTTCATCTTCTCGTCGTCTTCGAATTGTGCAATTTCGCCGCGAATGTCTTCGTTGTCGTTTATAATTTTTCCCGATTCGAGGCGGCCGACGCCGCCGACGCCGATTTTTGCGTCCGAAAAAGCCGTCTGTACCGCGTGTTGGCGTTTTTTCCAGATGGCGAACGAGGTGCCGATACCGCCGCAAAATACCGCGAGTAGCAACCAGAGTGCCGCGCGGCGATCGATACGAAACGCGCCGCTCTTGAGCGTGCCGCCGCGCTTTAGAAAATATAAGAACTGGCCGTGGCCTTGGTATGCGATTTCTGTAAAACCTAAATTGATGCGTAGTCCCGATAGGCGGGGTTTCTCAGGCGGTTTGTACTCTGGCATGACCACCGCAGGTGGCGCGATCTCGGCTGATCGACTTTCTAATGTAAAAAAATTTTTTTGCTTACGTAACTTTGGTGTGGGCATAGTGGGCCTGCCTTTTGATTTTCGACCCACAGATACGTTTTTTATGAGAGTTTTTTTCGTAGCCAAGTCGACTGCCCGGCCTATTGGATGCCTTTTTTGTCGAGTTCGCGCAGGAGGCCATAGCTTTCTTCGACAATTTTACGCGGGTCTTTCTTGTGTCCACCGTGAATGCTCACGTTACCTTTTAAGACGACCCCGCGCGAAATCGCGAGTACGGGTGTTGAAATATCGCCAATCATGCGCCCGGTTTCAGTGAGGCGTACTTCGTCTTTAGCGTCGATATCGCCAATGAGCGTACCCGCCAAAATAACCTCGCGCGCCATGATGTTGGTTTTCACTTTGCCGGTTTCGCCGACAACGAGCGCCTCGTCGGTGCGAATATCGCCCTCAAACTTGCCGTCGACGCGCAGACTACCCGAAATGTAGAAGCGCCCCTCGAAAATCGAGCCTTCGCCGATAACCGAATTTGTTTGATCGTATTTAGCCATAGTTCACTCGCAGCGTGGTATTTTCGCCACAATCGTAGGGCGAGGCGCGGCGAGAATCAAAAAAGCAACCAATTGTCTTACTCAAATATGCACTGCTGATTGCCGAAGATTAAGAAGAGCATGCGTTGGATTACCACTTTAATCTATGTCTCTTTACCATTGCTGCCGCTTTTGCCGACGCTCCATGGGGTTAACTACGCCGAAGCGCCCGATTTTGCCGACTTTCGTAAGTCGGGTACGATTGTGCAAGGCTATTCGCATAATCGGGAAAATAAAACGTATGGGGTGACAATCCAACTGCGCCAAAATAAAGTGCGTTCGCTCGCCGCCGGGCGCGTGCATAGCCAGGGGACGCTACGCGGCTACGGTAATTTTGTCATCATCGACCATGGTCAGGGGTGGCATTCGCTCTACTCGCACCTTGCGCGCTTTACCGCCGAAAAAGGCGCGTTCGTCGCCAAGGGTGCTGTGCTCGGCGAGGCAAGACACAAAAGGCTTTTTTTGGTTGTATCCTACAGAGGCAATCCAATAAACCCCTCAGAAGTGATGAGAGAAAAACATCGAGCGCAAAGTGTCGCTTATTTGGCCGAGCCTGCGCGCGTGTATTATAGGTAAATTTATGGCGTGGGAACTAGTAAACGGCACAATTGTCACTCCGCACGATGTGATCGAACGCGGGGCAATCACGATCGATAAAACGCGCATTGCGCAAGTGGCGAAAACTTCGCGCAAAGCGAACGACACGATGCAAATCGACGTCAACGGCATGTTGGTTTTTCCCGGCCTCATCAATTGCCACGATCATTTGATGGGCACTTATGTGCCGCGTGTCGGCGACCGCCGACCATACCTCAACTGGTTAGAGTGGGATAACGATTTGAAGAGCGCCGCCGCTTACGCCGAAAGGCAACAAATCGAATCGAGCGATCTTTACCAAATCGGCGGTTTTCGCCATCTCTTGTGCGGTATTACGCGCGTGCAAGATCATATTCCGCATTTTGTGCGCGAACTTTTCGGCAAAAATATGCCGATTCGCATTATCTCCGATTTTGCGATGGCGCACTCGGTAACTTCTTTTGCGCTCAAGTGGGGCGACGGCATCGAAGTCGAACACGCAAAAGCAAAAGAGAAGAACATCCCCTTTATCACGCATTGCTCCGAAGGCTACGACGAAGAGACGTTGAAGAGCGTCGAGACGCTCGCCGCAAAGCATGCGCTGAGCAAGCAGACCGTGCTCATTCACGGCATCGCGTTCTCCGATCGCGATATAGAGATGTTGGCCGAGAACAAATGCAACGTCGTTTGGTGTCCGGTTTCAAATCTATACATGTTCGAGCAGACCGCGCGCGTCAAAGAGCTCATGGATGCCGGCATCAACGTTAGCTTGGGTACCGACTCGCCGATGTCGGGTAGCTTTAGCATCTTCGAAGAATTTCGCACCGCGCGCGAGTTTTATAAATTCGCTTACGGTAAAGCGATCGACGACCGTGTGCTTGTCGATATGCTTACAGTAAACGCGGCGCGTGCGATGTGCTTGCCCGATGCCGGCGAGATTGCCGAAGGCAAAACTGCGGATTTACTCCTCATCGACGGTGCGTCGACGAACCCATGGGCGGCGCTCACGCACGCCGATTATGCCGACGTGATGCTAGTCATTGCCGACGGCCAGCCGCGCTATGGCGATATTGCGTTTCAACCTGTTTTCGAGGCGATGAAAATACCGTATCAAAATGTTTTGGTGAAAGGCGCGCGTAAAATTATCGCCGGCGATATTATAGGTGTGCAAGAGCGCATTCGTCGCGCGGTAAAGTTCAAGAAAGAACTCGACTTTTTACCGATCGAGGCCGCCTAATGCCGATAACGCGAAATTATTCTGCGGGTTCGATCGTCTATTTTGCCGGCGATGTCGGCGAAGACGTCTACGTCATGCAAAAAGGTCGCATCAGCTTAATCTCCACCTCGCTCGACCAAAAAGAAGACATGAAAGAAGACGTGCGCAAGGGAGAGTTCTTCGGCGTTAAATCGGCGCTCGGGCGTTACCCGCGCGAAGAGACCGCACAGGTCTTGGCCGAGTCGCAAGTTCTCGTATTCAAACTCGCCGAATTTGAACAATTCGGGCAGAAAAATACGCGCATCGTGCTGCAGATGCTCAAGGTTTTTTCGTCGCAGCTCAGGCGCGTCCATAAAGCGGTGCGCGAATTCTTAGGCGAGCATGGCGCAGCCGAAGCGTCGATGGAGTTAGTCGGCGTCGGCGAGTATTATTATAAAGCGGGTAAAACCGATTATGCGCTCTATGTATTTAATACGTATCTCAAGAATAACCCTGCGGGGGCGCTCGCCGAGCGCGTGCGTCGTCTCGCGCAATCGGTGAAACAAGGCGAAGCGTATCCGCTCGATTTACCCGATCTTGCCGAAGAGATGCAGCGCGGCGAAGTCGCACGCCGCACCGGGCAAATGATGAGCCATGTCGAGCAAGAGCCGATCGACCAATACGAAGAGCATCACGATGCGGGCATGCCGGGCGACGAATTACCGGCGTTCGAAACGGGCGATGCGACACCCGCGATGCACGACCTACCGCCGCCCGGAGATTTCGATATGCCGTTGCCCGATTTTGGCGACGAACCGGCGCTGGGTAAGAGCGCCGCCGAACACTTCAACGAAGGGTTAAGCGCGTTTGCGAGCCAGCAATTCGACGCGGCGCTTGCGGCGTATAATGCGGCGTTAGAGATGACCGGCACCGGCGACGCGGCGATGCATGAAAAGCTACTTTTTGAGTTGGGGCGTACCTACGTCAAAAAGAACGACGGCAAGAGTGCGGTTGAAAAATTCTCCGAGTTGTTGCGTACGTATGCGCATGGCACGTTCGTAAAAAAAACTATGATTCAATTAGCGGAAATTTACGAACGTGCTCGCGACAAGGCGCGTGCGATACAGTTCTATGAAAAGGCGGCGCATATACCGCCGCAAGATAAAGAAGCGAATATCGCGCAACAAAAAGCCAATGCGTTGAGAGGTCAAAAATGAACCCCGGTGCGCTATTTAATAAATTTGGTAAGCAGTACAATACCGGTGAAATTATTTTTTGCGAGTTCGAGCCGGGCAACAGCTTTTATTTGATTCAAACGGGGCGAGTCAAGATTTCTAAAGTCGTTAAAGACAAAGAAAAAACGATGGATATTCTCGGTGTGGGAGATATTTTTGGCGAGATGGCAATCCTCGAAGAGCAGCCGCGCTCTGCAACCGCGTCGGCGGTCGAGCCGGTAACGGTCTTGCATTTCGATCGCGATAATTTTGTTTCGATGATGATGAGCCAACCGCAGCTCGCGTTCAAACTCCTCGTCGTTTTTTCTAAACGCATCTACGATGCGAAACGTCGTCTCATGATATTGCTCCTCGACGATATTTCGTCGAAGGTCGCCGACGTCTTTTTAATGCTCGCCGAAAAAGAACCGACGTATGCGAATATGCGCGAGGTGTCTTTTCCCGTATCGGTCGACGACGTTGCGAATTGGGCGGGGGCGAGCGTCGATCAGGTTTCGGAGCAGCTCAACCATTGGGCGAAAATCGGCAAGATCGAGCTCTATAGCGACCGAATTTTTGTGCGCAATATGACCGACTTTAAGCGCACCGTCGCACAAAAAAGGAAATCCGAAAAAAGATAAACAAGAGCGGTGATTTTGCCGAAACTGAAAAGGGGAAACTATGTTACATAAAATCGTGTTTGCAATGCTGCTCATGGCGCCATTCGTTTTTGCGCAAAATAAAGATAATAAGGCAGCGCCGTCGGCTCCCGATGCGCAACCGGCAGGCGGTAGAATTCGCGACGATCGGGTAGCGATCGAGAACATGAGTTTTTGGAGAAAGTTTGCCTCCGACGGCAAAGGCGATTATCTCGAATTTACGTTTGACATCGTTAATAAATCAGAAGATAGTATTCCGCTCAAAATGTTTGTGATCGCATTTAACGAAAAAGATCTTGTCGACGGCGAATATCGTAAGTACGTGGAATATCCCAAATGGCGCAAATGGGACGCAGACAAAAAAGCGCACAAGATCGTGCTCTTTAACAGCATTCCCGCGTTCGACGATGCGAAGCAAAAAGAAGTCGCAGATTTCGCGCGTAACAAAGAAAAAGCGGCCGCCGAGATGGGTAAATATAAACTTCCCGAGCAGCAGCAATCGACCGGCGCCAATAAAAAAGTGACGCTACAAGATTTTTTACGCTACGTTCAATACATTCACGAAAAACCCGAGTCGGGTGTCGATCTACTGTTGCAAGGTTTTGAAGACGCCAAGTTTACGCGCAAAGTTACGCCAATTTACCGTATCGAAGAAAAGGCGCTCAAAATCAACGTCTGGGGCAAATTGCTGTCGCGCTATCGCGGCGACCGCAAGTTTTTTAACCATATCGGTGTCGTGCTGTACGATACCGCCGAAAAGAAAATTGTGCATCGGCAGTTTTATAGCATCAACGGTAAGTTTAAGATTTTCTAGCAAGACTCGCTTTTAGTTGTCGCGAGCACTCGGCATAGAACTCTGTTGTCGCGCATGCTCGCACGCAACCTCAGTTCTTTTTTCGAGCGCAGCCGCGAGCATTGGTTGTTTGTTCCTTTTTTTGTTATTTTAATACTGTCGCTGATCTACGTATTTTTTATCGGCGAAAAGGGATTTATGGCGTATCGTGTGCGTATCAACGAGCGCGAAGAACTGAAGACTCAAATTGAAAGCCTCGCGCGACAGAAAGGCGAGCTCAACCAAAAGCTCGCAATGCTACGCAACAAAGACATGGCGGTACAAAGGTTTAGTAAAGATTTTTATCTATTTCAAGAAAAAGTTCGCATTCTCAAATTTCGCGAGACGATCGAAGAAAAACCCGCCGAAGCGACGGCGGTCGACGATTTAGCGTCGATTCAAAAATTTTATATAATTTTTAGTACATTGCTGATTGCACTCGCGACGTTGTTTTTTTACCGGCGCAACGCCGCGCGTTCTAAATTTGAAAAAGTGAGGCCATTTGCGATTCATGATAAAGATTGACTTAAAGACATATACAGGCGAAAAATTGTGATGCGCAAACTATTCTGTTCGATTGTATTTTCTGTAGTAGCACTTTCGGTGGCGGCAGACGACCCGC
Organism: Spirochaetota bacterium; assembly: GCA_018240245.1. GTDB lineage: Bacteria > Spirochaetota > Leptospiria > Turneriellales > Turneriellaceae > Turneriella. The sequence continues at coordinate 7,865 of JAFEGD010000103.1, forward strand.
TCGAAAAATTTTTTACCGGTGAAAAACTTTTTGCCCGCAAAAAATTTAGCGAAGCCAAGAAAACGTTGATCGAATTTGTCGACGAACATCCCTATGAAGCGGAAGTCAAGAAGGCGTGGTATTATTTGGCGATTTCTGCACAGGCGCTCGGCGATTGCCAAGATGCAATCGCGCGCGTCAATATTATCCAATCGCGTTATGCGAATCACGAAAATCGTCTCGAATTAGGCGTAGTGAAAGGCGAGTGCCTCTATAAAGTGAACGCGCATGTGCAGGCAACAAAGACGCTCGCGCCGTTACTCAAACAAGTGCAGAGCGACGCATTGCGCTACCGGATAGAGCGCACACTGGGGCTGATTGGTTTTTCCGCGCGATCGTATAAAATAGCGAGCGTACACTTAAAAAATGCGGCGCGGCTTTACGAAAAAACGCCGAATTCGGATAGCGATATTTATGAAGTCTATCGTGCTTTAGCGTTCATCTATTTAGACAACGCCGTTCAGGTCGAGTCGGCGGTCGCGTATTTGCAAAAGACGATTGCAATAGCCGAGACGCGAAAGCTCGCCGAAGCGAAACGGTTAAAAATTCTATTACGAAAATTGACGATACGCCGCATCGATAAATTGAACGGCCTTGCCGACAATTCGATTGCCGATATTCGCGTCGACGGCGACGACGTCTACGTTGCCACGTGGGGGGGCGGCCTCGTAAGATATTTGCGCTCGCAAGACAAGATAGAGAAAATAGCGCTCCCCTCGGCGCAACTGCGCGGGCTCTACGTCGATTTTGACGATATTTATGTAACGTCGTTCGACGGCGTTTACCGCGTCGAAAAAAAATCGGGCAAAGTGACGACGTTGAGTGACGATAAGGGCGAACTTAGGCTCGGGCAGAAAACAATTAAAGACGATCGTTATATTTATTTTTCAACGTTGAACCGGGGGCTCATACAATACGATACGATTAAGCGCAAGACCGTGACGCTCGGCAAAGAGTCGTGGGTGCAGTCGAACCAAGTCTACGCGCTCGACGCCGATCTCGATTATATCGCCGTCGGCACGCTCGACAAGGGCGCGCTGATACACAATAAGAAAACGGGCGAGACGGTGCAGATTACCGCACACGAAGGGGGGCTAAAATCTGAAAACGTCAAAGCGGTGCTCCTCGACGGGCGCTATGTCTATATCGGCGCGCACAACGACGGGGTCTACGTCTACGATATGAATAAGAAAAGTCTGACGCGACTTAAAATAGAAATCCATTTTCCGTCGGCGTTCGCGCGCCGCGAAAATGAAATCTATATCGGTACGTCGGGGCAGGGTATTCGCGTACTCGATCGCAACACAAACCATGTCGAGCGCATCACCGCGATCGAAGGCTTGTCGTCGAACGAAGTACACGCCGTGCGTATAGAAGGCGATTTTTTATGGGTCGGCTACTTAGAGCGCGGCATCGACGTTCTTTTTCGACCGTTGAAAGAGAAGTGACATCTTGAACTTCACCATCGAACATAGCGACGGCGCTGCGCGCGCGTGTACGCTCACGTTC
>JAFEGD010000104.1 GCA_018240245.1 Spirochaetota bacterium
AACGCGCGCGCACCCGATTTGCTCGTCGAACCATCGCGTAAGTTTTACCACCGAAACTTACGTTGCGCGCGTTTCATTTTCAAAGCCCGATAAACTTCATGGCGCCGAATACGTGAACGTTAAATGAGACGCCTCTTGGAATTTGGATTTGCGCCGCGCCAATATCGCACAACGTTGGATTTACCTGACGTTTTGACTTGTCATGTCTTCATGGCAAGTCAAAATGTGCCCGTAGCGCCTCGCGGCAAGGCGCAAAGCAAGCGTCCCGCTTGCGCCTTGTCCGCGATCTTTGGCGCGGAGTGGCCGAGGACGCCCGCCAACGGAGTGCGGGTGCCCGGAGCAGGTAAATATTGTTGTGCGATGAATCTGCAAGCCTTTATAAGATATCGGCCAAGCAAGGATGCTTGGCCGAAGTTTACAAATACTGGACAATGTATATCAAATGCTATACATTGCTATTATGACAAAAGACGCAATTATCAACGCAAGAGTTGAAAGTCGCTTAAAGATCAAAGTAGACCAAATTTTCAATATATTGGGCTTGTCGCCAACTGAGGCAATAACCCTTTTCTACAAACAGGTAGAATTGAATCAAGGACTGCCTTTTGCTGTAAAAGTCCCAAATAAATTAACGAAGAAATCAATCGAGCAATCTGAGGCAGGGAAGGGCTTAAAGAAATTCTCATCAAAAGCAGACCTGTATACCGATTTGGGCATTTAATGCTGCAAATAGAACGTAGTAACCAGTTTAAGAAAGACTTGAAGCGAATCTTAAAAAGAGGTAAAGACGGCAGGAAGATAAAAGCTATTATAGAAATTTTAATTCAACGAAAGTCTCTTCCTGCAAAGAATCGGGATCATAAATTAGTTGGTAATTACGTGGCTTACCGAGAATGTCATATCGAGCCAGACTGGCTTTTAATCTATATGGCTACCAATGCCGTACTTAGGCTGGAGCGCACAGGTTCACATTCTGATTTATTTGAGCAACGGTAATTGCGCCGACACGATGTCGGCGAAGCAACATCACCAACTTGCAGATTTTTCGCACAACGTGGAATTTACCCGAAGTCGATAGTGCGTCGCACAATAAATGCTGTCTTCATTCGAATGCCGCGGCTTGATGCACTATCGATTTGCCGAAGGTCGCCTCGTTGCGCCCGACCAAACAAACGTCCCGTTTGTCGGGCGTCAACGACTCTTGGCGACCGAGGCCGAGCACGCCCGCCAACGAAGTGCGGGCGCGCGCAGCGGGTAAATTTTGTTGTGCGATGGGCGGTGCTATTCGAAAGGTTTCTTGCCAAAGAAGAAATTCAATTTCTTGCAATCGAAGTTTATGAAGGTTTCGGCCTTTAACCCGCAATGATGGACTTTGAAATCTATTCGAAATTTCGTGCATGCTCCGTACACTTTGCGCATTGGTTCATAAGAAGGCCAGTATCGGAGCTTTTCTCCAGAACATGGTTTTATGTTCGATTCTATTTTATCAGATAAAAAGCCGCCCATTCTGCGCCAAAAGATGGCATCAACGACCAAAGGCTCTTGTTCACCTCTGTTCAAGTAAGCACCAATCATCTCACTGCCACAACATGTGTTGTCGTAAAGTACGTCTTGTCGATTATCACCGTCTAAATCAAACAAATAGATATTGCGAATGTCGACTTCAGCTATCTGCCAATCATTGACAGTTTTAATGAAAATTATAGGCTGTTTCCGAATTTGGTAGCCAGCCATTTCATCAATTGCCGTAATGTGTACGACGGCAATGTAATTATCTGCCAACAAATATTCATATCTTTTCGTTCTGATCCATTCTTTAAACTCTTTTGCTTCCTGGTCATATTTGTGACGGTTCTTAGCCCACTGGACACCTTCCTTCTCCGAGTTAACGATGAAATACCCTTTTAATGCGCCTTCAATGTCCTCAAATTTCGCATATTCGGCATTTACCCTCGCGCGAATAACTGAATCATAGGTGGGTTTGTTTTTTAGAGCAAAAGCAAGATTTGGCAATAAGAATAATATTATCGGAACCAGTTTCACTTGCACCGCCTTTCGCACAACGTTGGATTTACAAGACGTAAAGTGACGCCTGGTTCAACTTTACGTCTGTAAAGCCGAATTGCGTCACTTTATGTGCCGAGGGCACCTGCCGACGAGCGCAAAATGCACTTCAGTGCCGCGCGAGGAGGCAGTCTAGGTGCCCGAGGCCGAGCACGCGAGCCAACGGAGTGCTCGCGCGCGCAGCTTGTAAATCTTGTTGTACGCCGTTGTTGCGCTTGACGGCTTGGCCAAGGAGGGCCAAGCCGTTCGGGTTATGTTGCTGTTGAGAGCTATTAAGCCAGCCGTTAAGGTAATTGGATGGTCAGTACTATTCATCTGTTTGGCGACTAATCTCTTGTCCGATGAAGCGGTAAAAGTACCGCGTACGCGAATATCATTACAAGCTCAGCCAATAGCCAACCCAGGCAGACTCGGCGCAGAGATCGAGCGGACTTTTTTTGGTTGGTCCATTTTGAGAACAAGTCTTGCTATTTCCCTAAACGGAGCCGGGGGAAAATTTGAGGATAAGGCTGCGGATATGTCTTATTCGGAATCAGTCTATTATTTTGATCTGCCTGTAAGGGCTTATTTTCTCCTTGAGGATTACTTTGGTTTTATTTTGGGCGCTGGAATTACGGGTTATAACGCCAAGTTGAAAATGGACAGCATTCTAAGCACTAAAGCTAATATCAACGGACAGATTGAAAAATCAGGAATTGGTTGGCTTGTTGAATTTGGCTTTGCCTATTTCGTTAATGCGTTTTCCTTTGGCATAATCTTTAGCGGTTCAAATTCCGTGCGCTTGGAAGTCCCTTATTCGTATGATAACGGCACTTCTCAAATTCAAAGTGCTTACGGTACAAACTCGATCAATTCATTTCGTGGGGCAATCTTCTTAGGCTATTCTTTTTAGATGAGAAAGCGCTCGCATGGAGGCGAGCGAATATGAAAGCGCAACAATGGCGTACAACGTGGATTTTACGCTGACGTTTTGACTTGCTGTGTCTTCGCAGCAAGTCAAAATGTGGTCGGAGCGGCTCGCGAGCCCGCCCAAACGAACCTCAAGGGTTTCGGGCGGGCGCAGCGATCTTTGCCGCGCAGACCCGAGCACCCGGTGGCAGCGAAGCGAACCGGGGCGCAGCGCGTAAAATTTGTTAGCTGCCGTACTGGGTTATTTTGGAGCCTTCTTGGGATTTTCTTCGTAAAAAGTATATTCCTTTACCATGCCTCTTTCATTGAGGCGGACTTCTAATGTGGAATTCTGACCATTGGTGTTTCCCACAAAGATTAAAACTTCATTTCCATTCTTTAGGCCTATGATATATGGTTCACCAAATTCTTTAATAAGCGAATCCTTAGATGTAACGTCAATCTGGAGCCTTTTGGCTTTTTCAAATGAAATGTCGGATTTTCTATCAACCCAAGGATTTAGTGTGCTGCAGCCAAAAAAGCTGCCGAGTCCGATCAAGAGATATAGGAAAGCTGCCTTATTCTTCGGTTCTGAATACATGATGCCTCTCATAAAACTGGTTAGCGCCAATTTCGTTGTCATTGCTCCTTAGATACTCATAATCGATGATAATATTTTGCTGATCCGTTTCAATGCGCAAAGTGGAGAATGAACCTGGGTAGGGACCAATGTATCGGTAGGCCCTAAGAATATTGCCATTCGACTTGTGGGCGATTCTATCCGGCAGGCCGGCCCTCTCAGATAACTTGTCAAAGGACGTTTTACCGATTTCAATGCGCGAAAATTCAGAATCGGAGAACTTATGTCTTGGCAGCATTTTGTAGATTATACTACTGCAAGCAGAGCTAAATAACGCAATCACGGCGATTATGATGTGTGTTCTCATTTTCCCAGTATGGCAGCTAACGTTAAAATTTAAGAGACGTGCGCTTACGCGGGTGTAAAGCCATTTCTTTCGATTACTGCGACTTCCGTGAAGGCGCATGTGCCCGAAGCCGCCTGCCCGAGCCCGCCAATGCAGCCTCCAAAGGCTGCGGGCGCAGGGCATCTTTGGCGCGTAGGGCCGAGCGAATGAGGAGCAACGCACCGCAGTGAGCGAGCTCTTAAATTATGTTGTGCGACGTTGGCGCGTCTTCGTAATTGCGCGCGGAACCATAGCCTAAAATGAAACGCGCGC
>JAFEGD010000105.1 GCA_018240245.1 Spirochaetota bacterium
TGATACGTTCTCCCTCGTGGTCGATTCCCAGAATCAGATCGTCGCGCCCGTCTGACCCCATAATGACGATATCGCCGTCTTCTAAATAGAATGTCTTCACCTGAATCGCTTCGTTGACGCCGAGCGTACCCAGTTTTCTGAGTGCGAGTTCGGCTTCGGTAAAAATCGCGCGGCCATTTCGGTACAAGATCGTCCACGGATGTTCGGCGTTGACGTAGTACATGACACCCGCTTCGTCGTCGATCGCCGCAAGCACGATAGAAACGAGCATCGAGCCGTCGAAACTTTCAAAGACTCGATTGAGTTCGACGAACGCATCTTTGAGCCAAGTTTCAGGTGCGAGCGAGTAACCGATCGACGAGTTGCGAGTTCGTTCGATAATACTCGCAAAAACCGACCCTAAAACAAGCGCGCCACCTGCGCCCTGCATCGATTTACCCATCGCGTCGCCGTTCATAACGACGGTGAACTTTCTGCCGCTCAATTCTAGACTATGCGCGACGCACATATCGCCGCCAATTTCACGACTCCACCGGCGAAACGAGAATTCTTTCTTCTCTTTTACGAAAAATTCTACGCGCGTATGTTCGCTATCGACACGGTTTGCCGCCAATGGTTCGATGAGAAGCGATGTAAGAAAATAATCTCCGTCTTGCTGCGTCTTTAATTCTTGAACGTGTTGTAAGGAATTTTGGAGTTCATGCGTTCGCTCTATTACTTTTTGTTCGAGATTACGATTCAAATCTTCGACCTGCTTATGCACTCGCACGAATTGGTTGGCGAGAATAAACGCCAACGATACGAGAAATAGAAAGATTACATAGCTCGTAACTCGGGGAATATTCAAGATGCCGTAATAAATGAGGTTATCGACGATAAGGCTTGCGAGCAAAAATATTAATCCTATCATGATGGTAGTCGCGTCGCGATTGCGTTTCGCAATCTTATAGCCGACAATCGTCAATGAAATGATTAAGAAAAACGGCATTGTGCCTTGCAATACGACATGTTCATTTAATGTCGCCCAAAGTACGGGGTTATCGACAAATAATATGACTAACGCCAAACCGATGTGCGCCGTGACCGCAACGAGTGCCGCATAATGAATATAGCGAAATATGCGAATTGTGTTGACGGAAAAGAAATCGCGCGCATAAAAATAGAACGCAGGAAACATACTCAACAATACAATATACTCCAACCTCTTGAGCAATAGAAAATTTGCCGTCACCGTATACTTGACTTGAGTTTGCAGAAATTGATACACAACCAAGATTGCAATAAAGATAAAAAATAGAAGATATGAACGGTCTTGCGGTCTGCGAATAAAAAGAAACAAAAAGTATGCGCCAAATGTCAGATAACACGCTAGAAAAATCAATTGCTGCACGTCGTTGACGATCAGTTCGCGGTTGAGCTTTGCCGCATCGCCCAGCTCCAAATGATCGCTAATGATGCCGAATTCGTTCGGAAAATACGACTTCACACGAACTAATAAAATATTTTTTTCGAGGGGTTGCAATAACACCATCGGAATATCATAAACGCGAATTTTATCCCAAGCGTGCGCGTGCTTTTGCGTAGCATCGCCACTTTGCCCGATCAAAATTCCGTTTAAGTAAACTTCATCGATATCGCTAATTCGACCCAAGCGCAGCGCCAACGTTGCGCGCGGGTTCGACGGAGCAATGAACGATTTGTAATACCAAAACGTAGAACCTTGCGGAGTCTTGGGAAATATCTTAAAAAGATTGGAAGGGACTTCAATCGGTGTAAATCCGGTAGGTGTCGGCTCGCTCCGCTTGCCCGCCGCAAGCATCTGCGCAGAAAATTTTTGCGGGTCGATTTGTTGATTCGTAACAAACCACGCCGGCCCCGAGGGTGTTTTTTCAGATGCAATCGAAACCGACTCCTTGGCGTTTCCCATATCGATCACTTGTACAGAATATTTCGTCGGTGTCTGGACTGCAAAAATGGCGTGACAACTTAGGGCGAATAGGGCATATTTTTTCCAAGGCATAGTACAAGGGATACGTAACGGTGACTGCGTCAAGCGGAAGCATCGTGCTCTAAATTCTCCGCACATATTTTTTGGGATTTTTGGCGTCGGCATAGTATATTCGCAACAGTGACTTCGACCGCGTTTTACAGAAATTTGAAGGCCGCCAATTCGCTGTCGGACGCTTTTTCCGAAGGCGGCACGGCGCCATTACCAAGCGATTGGTATGTCGTCGTCACCGATATTGTCGGTTCGACTGCCGCGATTACCGCCGGACGCTATAAAGACGTCAATACCGCAGGCGGCCTTGCCGCAATGGCGATGAGCAATGCTTTTAAGACTCTCGAATTTCCGTTTGTTTTTGGGGGCGACGGCACGACATTCTTGATTCCCGCGACGATGCGCGACGAGACTGCAGGTATTCTTGCCGATACGGCACGTAAGGTGAAAGATTTTTTCGATCTCGATCTGCGCGTGGGCATCGTACCGGCAATAGATGTGTATGCAAAAAATTTCGCGATTCGTGTCGGCAAGATTCAAGTTTCCGAGCACTACATCCAAGCGGTCATTCTCGGCGACGGTATCGATTACGCTGAAAGTCTCGTGAAGACGACACCAACCTATCTCGTTGCCAAAAACCTTGTCGGCGCTACCGAAGCGAATTTTTTTGGCTTCACATGCCGCTGGCACGATATACCGAGCCATGGCGGCGAAACGGTCGCGCTTATCGTGCGCTTAAATAACGCAAACGATAATTCGCAACGACAACTCTTGCGCTCGATCTTAGAACAAATCGAAAAAATCTACGGGCCTGAAAATGAACACCATCCGATTCGTGAAAAAAATATGAAGCCTGCGCTAACTCCCCGCGTTCTGTGGCGCGAAGCCGCTGCAACAGCAAATAGAAAAAGTGGTATAATGTACTACTTGTCTTTCGTACGAATTATATTTGAGAGCGTAGGTCTGTCTGTTATTATGGCGCTCAAGTTGCCGGGAAAGAAATTTCATTTTGAATTAAAACGTATCAAATGGTATAATGTCGTTTCGGCGGATTACAAAAAGTTCGATGGCATGCTCAAATTAGTGATTAGCGGTTCGAGCGCAATGCGCGAAAAATTGGTCGCCGAACTCGATCGGCTGAAACGCGAAGGCAAACTACTCTATGGTATTCACGTTTCTAATCGCGCGCTCATGACGTGCCTTCTGAACGCCGACAGCGCACACGAAGTGCATTTTGTCGACGCTGCCGACGGCGGTTATGCGCTCGCCGCAAAAATGTTGAAGGAGCAATTGAGCGCTCAAGGGTGAATATGTGTTCACGGTATTCGTTACATTGCACCATCACTAGCTATGGAAAGCCATAGCTGGCGATGGAAATCGCCCCTGCGACGAAAATCCGCAGTTAGTTATGGAATTCCATAGCATATCAGGATACTCCAAGTTATGAATCTCATCGCTACCTCGATTTTGCGCCCAGTTTTCGCATGGATACTCATGTCGGCACTTATCATTTTTGGCGCAATTGCCGCTGGCCAACTCGGCGTGAGCCAACTTCCCGATATCGATTTTCCGATTTTGACCGTGAACGTCATCTACGAAGGTGCGACCCCCGATGTCGTCGAATCGACGCTGCTCATACCGATCGAAGAGCGCCTTTTGGGAATCGAGGGACTGAAAGAGATGCGCGCGAATGCGCGGCAGGGCGTCGGCCAAGTTGTACTCGAACTCGACTTCAAACGCGATATCGACGTCGCGTTGCAAGAAGTACAAGCGGCTCTCAGCCAATTGCGGCTGCCGATCGGTATCGACCCCCCGGTGATTACAAAGACCAACCCCGAAGACCAGCCGTTTATGTACATTGGAGTTTTCTCGGATAAACCGCTGCACGAACTTATCGTTTGGACGGATATTTTTCTGCTCGATCAATTTCGTTTTATCCCGGGTATCGGCGAAGCGTCGATTGCCGGCTACCCCGAACGCAATTTACGCATCTGGCCGAATTTTTACGCGATGCGCCGCTACGACTTGACAGTTTCCGATCTCGTCGCAGCGATTGAGACGCAGCATATCGAAAGTACCGCAGGACAATTTATCAAAGGCAAAGAAGAGTTGCGCGTGCGTTGGCTCGGCGAAGCGCTCTCGCCGAAAGAGCTCGCGAAGGTCCGCATCTTGAAGCGCGGTCTCGAAAACATCTATGCGCCCGCCGCCACGGTGACGATTGGCGACGTCGCGCGCGTCGAAGATTCTCTGAGCGACCAACGCCGCATCGCGCGTATAAACGGTACCGATCGCCAAGGCATCAGCATCGGCATTCGCAAACAACGCGGACAGAACGAAGTCGCGCTCGCCGATGCGGTTCATAAAAAAGTCGCCGAACTGCAAGCGCAGCTTCCCGAAGGCTACAGCCTACAGGTCAATACCGATTTTTCCCGCTCGACAAAAGCTACAGTACACACGACGTACGAAAAATTGATTGTCGCCGCGCTCGTTACGATATTGGTCTGTTTTGCGTTTCTGGGAAGCTGGCAAGGAGCGCTCAATATCATCTTTTCGATACCGACGTCGATTGTCGGCACTTTTCTCATCGTCTATTTTACCGGCTTTACGTTAAATCTGTTCACGCTGCTCGCGTTGACGCTCGCGATTTCGATCGTTGTCGACGACGCAATCATGCTCCTCGAGAATATTGTGCGCCATTACCGCATGGGCAAGAGCGCCGCGCAAGCCGCGTACGACGGCTCGATGGAAATCTTACCCGCCGCGAGCGCGGCCACGCTTGCAGTCATCGCCGTTTTTCTTCCGGTCGTCGTAATGGACGGCGTAATCGGTAAATTTTTTTACCAGTTCGGGATTGTCATGTCGGCTGCGGTGCTCTTGTCGCTCGTCGAAGCTGTGACGATTACGCCGATTCGCTCGGCGGCTTTCTTGAGTACCGCGCCCAAAGAAAATAAACTGGAAACGTATCTCGAAAAAAAATTTCATTATTTTGGCGAAATCTACGGACGCTGGCTCGACAAGGTACTCCGCTATCCCAAATCAATCAGCGCCGCATCGATTCTCCTCTTTCTGCTCTCACTCCTCTTGATTTTTCAAGTGCGGCAAGAGTTTGTACCGCTACAAGATCAAGACTATATCATCGTCAGCGGACAAGCTCCTCCCGGCTCGTCGCTCCCTTATACCGTGAACATGGCGAAAGAATTCGAGAAGTTTATCAACGCGCGCCCTGAAACCGACCGTTTCACGACGAGTATCGGTGCCGGAGGACCCTCCGCTGAAATTAACCAGTTCATGCTCTTCATCAAATTCAAACCACGCTCGGAGCGCAAGAAAGGTCATGTGCAGATTATGAACGAACTGCGCCAAGAACTCAAGAGTGTCAAAGGAGCAATATTCTCACTGCGCGATTTTTCGTCGCGCGGATTAACCTCGGGGAGGCAATTTCAAGTCTCTTTCAATATTTTCGGGAGCGATCTCGAAGTTCTCGATAATAAAGCGAAAGAAATTATGAAGCGCTTGAACGCCGAAGGATTGACGGAAGATTTGGACACCGACTTCAAACGCAATTTTCCAGAACTTCTGATATCCCCCGATCGCAATGCAATGGCGGCGCGCTCGGTATCGATTCAGATGGTCGCGGCCACCTTGGGTGCAACCATCGCCGGCGATCGGCAGGGCCGCTACACTGCCGATGGCAGGCGTTATGACATCCGCATCAAAATACCCGACGATAAGATTACCTCGCCCAAAGACATCGGCAAAATTACCGTGCGCAATGCGGCGGCGAACGCGGTGCCGTTGAGCGAGATCGTAAAATTTTCGGAGCAGCGCACGTACCAGTCGATTACGCGCGTCAATCGCCAGCGTGCAATCGGCATCTACGGCAGCGTCGCTCCCGGCAAATCGCAGGCGCAGGTTTTAGCCCGGGCACACCAAATCGCCGCCGAAGTTTTGCCCAAAGGTTATGCGTTTGCGTTAGAAGGCGGCGCGGCGGGTCTCACAGAATCGTTCAAGAGCCTTAACCTCGCTCTCTTTTTGGGGATTCTCATCGCGTATATGATACTCGCCGTGCAGTTTAATTCGTTCGTACACCCGATTTCAGTTTTAGTCGCGCTGCCTTTTTCTGTGACGGGCGCGCTCATCACGCTGTGGATATCGGGCGTATCGCTCAACCTATTTAGCTTCATCGGACTCATCGTACTCATGGGGATTGCGAAAAAGAATTCGATTCTACTCGTCGAATTTACGAACCACGTGCGTGCCGCGAAAGAAATTACTGTACGGCAAGCGCTCATCGAGGCCTGCCCGGTGCGTCTGCGCCCGATTCTCATGACTTCGACTGCGACGGTCTTCGCCGCTCTGCCGCTCATAATCGGTAACAGCATCGGGCAAGAAACACGCACGCCGATCGGGCTCACGATCATCGGCGGCACGATCGTTTCAACGATCTTTACGCTTTTTGTCGTGCCGTGTATTTATCTGCTGCTCACACGCTTTGAGAAAACTAAGCGCACACTCTTGACCGTGCATTTATCCGATAGCCCGATAATTCGGGAGTGATGGCGAAGTATTGCCATTTCCGAGCCCACAAGTTGCACAAGTCGTATTTGAAAGCGACATAAAGTAAAAAAATGTAATAACTATTGCAGTCGAGAATTAAATACTGCCTATTTTTTAAGATTCGTGAGAAAAAACGTTCACTTCTTGGTATTTAATATATAAGGGCGACCGCTCGACCAAGGAAAAATCATGAAAAGAAACATCATTACGAGTTTTAGTTTACCAGAGGCAGAATCTATGCTGTGGCGCGCTAAGAAGCGCGAAATACTGCGCTTCGCGGAGCGCTATTTGCGGATTCAAATGCGTATGCAAATGCGTCGCGAAGTCACGCGGACATACAACCGTCGGCCAGGTAAGAAATTTGTAATAACTGCTACGCGACTCACAGCGGCAGAATATGATACATTTCATTATATAGCGGCAGTCATACGAGTGAGCGTCTCTTCGCTCATCTACGGCCTTATCCAATTATGGAAAAAACCGTCACGCAGGGTCATCCGCCGCTTTTTCGAGACTAACTATTGCGCATTTACTTCCAAATGGGACGCAGAAGCGGGCTCCGCAGAAGAAAATATTATTTTCTGGCCTGTGGATACAAAATCTTCTCACTCCCCACCACCGTGGGTTGCCCTATCGTAATTAACTCCTCTTCTTCAATAGCGCTACGGCATGCGCAATCTTATTTTCTTTCGATTGCTGCGCAGTTGGCTCGTCTCCATCCACCGGGTTCGCATGGCGGATTTTCAACTGCTCTTCGGCTTTGTCTGCGACTGCGGCTTTTTTCACTCCCGAGTCGTCGGCGAGTAAGCATTGCAGCGCAAACACAAACCCGTCGCCGATTTTATCGAGCATCGGCTTATGCTGCGCGTTACGGTAGAAGCCGTACGCGACGAGCGGCATTTCTTTCTCGAAATAGAAAAGATCACCTAACCGAATAAGGCCGGTTTTGTAGCCGATAACGGCAAAGATTTTCCCAGCCTCAAAATAGCGACCCTCGTTAAAGAGCGTGTTTCCTCGGCGCATGAGGTCAGATTTTTGTGCATCGGAAAGCGCCATACTATTCTATCGTCTAATTTTTTAGCCACCAGTAGCATCGCCATGAAATAGCAGCATGTTATTAGGTTCGCTTCAAACACACGAGCGCGATGTCATCGTTGAGTGCGCTCGGCCCCGGCTGATCGAGTTTTGTCTGCGCAAAATTTTCGACCGCGTGTGCCAGCGCCTGCAAAATCGGTTCTGCCGCCGCTTTCGCTGCCGTCGCCAACACCTGCTCCATGCGGTCGTAACCAAATTGCTCGCGCGCCGGGTTCATCGCTTCGGACAATCCGTCGGTGTATTGCACGAAAATATCGCCCGGTTGCAACGCCGTTTTTTTAAGTTCCATCGTTGTCGCAAAAAAATCGTTGTCGTCCATGCCAAGCGGCATGCCGCCCGCCTCGAGATATTTTGTCTTGCCCGTCGCCGTGCTATAAAAAAGCGGCTTCGAATGCCCCGCCGAAATATATTGCAGCTCGCCCGTCTTGAGATTATAAAGCCCCAAGAAAAATGTGACAAACATGTGCGCGGGGGTTTCGGCATAGAGTTGCTGGTTGAGCTTCAGTAGGATTGTCTTCAGCGAGATTTCTTTTTCACGTAGCTGCGCATGCAACTGAGAGCGCGTGATGGCCATCACGAGTGCGGGGCCGACGCCGTGGCTTGAGACGTCGCCCATCGCGATCGCGACGTGGTCTGCGCCCAACGGCACATAGTCGAAATAGTCGCCGCCGATGCCGACCATCGCTTTGTAAAAACCCGCGACATCGGCGCGTCCCGCAAGATTCGCCGGCACGGTCGCGGGCAATAACCGCTTCTGGATTTCTTCGGCGGCCATGAGCTCGCCCTTGAGTTCTTCGCGTTCTTTGAGACCTTCGACCATGCCGTTAAGACTTTGCCCCAAGGTTGCGAGTTCGTCGTAACCGCGCCCGTCGAAATGCACTTGTAAATTGCCGCTCTTGACTAACGACGACGTGGCGCTGAGCGACTGCAACCTGCGCACGGCAAAACCCGAAAAAAACCACGCGGCTGCAATAGCGACCAGCGCGATAATCCCCGAAAAAAGTAAGAGGCGCTGGGTCGACGCGACAATTTCATCGAGGCCGCGCGTCTTGTCGACGACAATCATGTTATAGCCTGCGATATTTTCGTTGCGAAAAATTCTGACAAGCCCCTTCGAGCCCAAAAGCGGCGTGCTATCCCATTCGTGCATACTCTCTTCGGCTTCGCTGCGCGTGACCGCCAAGACCCCGCCTGCAATCGGCGACACGCGCCCTGCCATGAGCGGCAGTTCGGTTTCCGAGCGCGCTTCGTGTACAAAGCGGCGAATCGCGGCAAAATTCTTGAGGATTGCTTGGCGTACTGCCGCCTCGCGCTTTTCGCGCAACAATAGTTGCTGCTCCGAGGCGAGCGCGAGGCGCACCCGACCGTAGAGCGCGGCGTCGCGTAAATGCAAGAGCGCCTCGGCGAGCAGTAAATTCTCGGTCGCTGCAATTTCGACCGATGTTGCACCGGGAACATTTTCGAACGAACCCGAATATGTGCGCAACTGCGCGAGGTCCGCCTGAATCCGTTCGTTATGTTGCTTTTCGCTCTCGGCGCGGCGCTCTAGCTCGTCGACCGAAGGCGTGTCTTTCGGCGCTTGCCCGCGTTTACTTTTCGCGAGTAAATTTTCAATCTCAGCTAACCGCGTTTTACCCGCTTTGAAATCCGCCTCGCTGCCTTGAATGCGTTTTGCCAAACCGGCGAAATGCGCTTTTTCTAACTGCGCATAATCGACCGCTTTGAGAAGCGCCGCGTCGCGGCGCTCTTGCACTGTTTGGTATTCGCGCGCCGCCGCCATAAATTCTTTATCTTTATAGGGTGGCGTGCCCTTCTCGCGCAATGCATCGAGCCGCTCGCGCTTTTTTGCTGCCAAAGGCTTTAATTCGGCAGACGATTTTTCGTCGATTTCCGCAAATTTTTTGAGGAGCGGCGACTCTTCTTGCTCGGCGCGCATGATGCGCAGCACACGCTCGACCACCGCCGGCTGTTTAGGAACCGTTGAAAAATCGACGCTGTAGAGAGACTTTTCTAGACGAATATCTTTTCCCGATTCGCTATTTTTGCTGGTTTGCTGCGAGAAATAATTATCGCCGTCGCAAAAAACTGCGCGCGTAAATTTTATGAAATCGGCATTGCGTAAGAGCGCCCAATCTTCGATGCCCGCCGCCGTGCCGCGCGGCGCGGTATCTAAGAGCGGCGTTCTAGGCAACACACCGTTCTTACAAATCGTCTTATAAGAGCCGTCTTTCTGTTTTTCGGCGCTGCGAAAGCGCGCTTCGATGTCGCCATAAGACAACAGGCGTATTGCCTGCCGCGAGAATTGCATGCTATCGAGTTTCGCTTGCAGCAACGGGTCTAAAAGTTTGGCGATCGAACTCGTGAGCGCCGCGCGATCGTTGTCGGCTCTTTCTTGTAGCCTACGAAATTTATCGTCTTTATCGCTGTCGTTCGCGGCGTCTAAAGCGTCGGTAAAAGCGTTTTGCGAATAGACCGCGCGCGCCGCGCTATTCTTGAGGTTTATAAATGCGCGTACGTCCAACGGTGCAGGCAACATCGCGTCGAGCGCGGTTTTGAGTTGACCTTCGAACTCTTTGAGATTTTTTTCCGTTAGATATGTACTGTAATACGTCGCGTAACTACTCGCGTTATAAGAGTACCTGACGGCACCGCCGAACGCGCCCCAAATTTTATTGCCCAACGATCGATTTTTCGTAACGACAACTTTACGAAATTTTTGCGCTTCTTGTGTTTGCTTCTTAAGACGAACGCGAAAATTTTCTAATTGGATAAGAGCTTCGGTAAACCGGTGGAGATCCCCCACATAACCACTCACCAATTGTTCGGGTGCCTTCACCTGTTCGCTCATCGCACGCGACAGTTCGCGCTTTTGCGTCAAATAGGTAAAAATAAAGCTCGCAAGAATGAGCGCGCTCACGAATATAATCGTAAATACTGTGAGCTTTAAGCGAATGCCCGGAGAAATCGCCGGGACAATTTTTAACCACAATTTTTTCATTTCTTTTGACTCCAATCGCGTTTCAAGACAAGCACGTTCTGCATGTTTTGGCTGCGCTCATAACTGCAATCGAGCGTTGTGAGCGTCACAAGACCCATGCCGTCTTCAAGACCTTCTTCGTAATAGAGTTCGGTATCGCTCTTATGCTCGAGCGGATTAAACGGCACGCCATTGTCGCGAATTTCAAATTCTACTTTGCGCGGCTCTTTGCGCATGGTCAGCGAAATCTGCGCCTCGGCGAGCGCCGCGCGATCGGGAAAACCGTGCTCGATAATATTTGCGACCGCTTCGTCGATCGCGAGTATAATACGATTTTGCTCGATGCTATCTAAGCCCCCGTTCGGGTCTTCGTTCAGATCGATGTGCCGTGTCGATTCGAGAAACATGCGCACCGCTTCGCGCACGCCCTTGAGTTCGGCCAAGTCTCCCGAAACTTTTAGTGCGATTTCGGTACGCACTCTTAGATATTCTTCTCGCCCTCGGCCGCTGTATTGAATACGGGTACGCGCTTGGTGAAAAACATGAGATCCATCGTGTCGCGCACTTCTTTGCTAAGACCCGAAAGCGCCATTTTGCCGTTTTTGTCTTTGAGTGTCTTCAACACCGCGTTCAATGCGCCGATGCCCGCCGAGGCGACGTAAGTCAGTCGTGTGCAATCGACGACTAACCCGTCGATACCCTTCGCTAAGAGTTCGTCAAGTTTTGCCTTGAGCGTCGGCGTTGTCTTCGCGTCGAGCTCGCCCGTAAGTTCAAGCGTCGCTTTTTTTCCGTTGAGTTTTTCATTAATCTTTATCTGTGCTTCGGCCATGTTATCTCCTTCGTTTTATTCGCATTGCATCGCGCA
>JAFEGD010000106.1 GCA_018240245.1 Spirochaetota bacterium
AAATCAAAACATCGGTGCCGAACGGCTTGTTGAGCGACTCGACGCGCGAGGCGAGATTCACCGCGTCGCCGATCACGGTATAATCGAGGCGATCGTCGGAGCCAATCTGCCCCGCAAGTACCGCGCCGGTGTTGAGACCGCAGCCGATTTTGATGAAAGGTTTTTTTGCCGAGCCGCGCCCTTTGTTGAATTCGAGGAGCGCACGGCGCATCTCAATCGTCGCCGTGACGGCGTTCAGCGCGTCGTTGCCCTTCGATTCGGGCACACCCCACACCGCCATAATCGCGTCACCGATGAACTTATCGACGATGCCTTGGTGCTCGCCGATAATGCGCACCATGATCGTCATATATTCGTTCAAAAATTCAACGACCTCTTCGGGTTCGAGTTTTTCAGAAATCGCCGTGAACGAACGAATGTCAGAAAAAAAGATCGTCGCAGTCTTGCGCTCGCCGCCTAATTTGATTTCGCCTTTCATCGCTTTTTCGGCGATTTCAGGGTTCACAAATTTGCCGAGCGCGCCTTTAAGTTTCTCGCGCTCTTCGAGGCCGACCGCCATATCGTTAAATGCTTGCGTGAGCGCACCGACCTCGTCGCGTGTGCGCGGGGTTAGGTGCGTGCTGTAGTCGCCGCCCTTAATACGGTCGGCCGCGAGTTTGAGTTCGCGAATCGGTTCTGAAATTGTCTTGGCGAAAAAATAAACCAAGAGCAACGCCGAAAGAATAATGATGCCAGCGATGAGCGCCGCCGTCGTGCGCAAACGATTGACCGATTCGAGCGCCTTATCGCGCGAAATTTCGACGACGACCGCCGTGTTGCCGATGTCGAGTTTTGCGTAAGCGCCAAAATTTTCGCCTTTGCCGTCGGCGGCTTTGTAAATGGTGAACGCATTGCGCGACGGTTGGTTCTGCAAAAATGTAACGGCGGGATGGTCTTTCAGATTACGTCCCGCCAGCGTCTCTTGTTTGTTCGTGTGTACAACGACATTGCGTTCGCTGTCGAGAAAAAACGACGTGTAGAGCTGCGTCTTAAACGCCGAATCGAGAATTTCGGTCTGCAAATATGCGACGATTATGCGCGTTGCAATTTGATTTTCGACGATCGGAAAAGCTAAGAACCACACGGGCTTTGCGCCGAACGCCTGCGTTCGCGCGAGCAAGAGGGATTGTCCCCTGAAAACAAGATTCAATTTTTCAGCGAGGCGCGCTTCATCGCTGTCGAAATTTTCGCTCGAAAGCTCGCTTCGCTCTTGCAACGCTACGACGTCGTGTTTGTAAACGCGGTAAATCCGCCCTGCGTTATATACATAGCGGCTGACGCGTAGAATACCCGACGTTTCGGGAATCAACTCGCTCTTTGTCGCAGCGCCGTGCGTTTTTTTCTTTGCCGCAGATTTTTTTTTTCTGTGTGAAGTGCCCTGAGGCGGGGGTTGGCCCGCGAGGCGATCGAAAAGCATCAGCGTATCGATCTTCGTTGAAATTTCAGTCTTGAGTTTGTCGGCGATGAGTTTTACCGTATCGTTCATTTGGCCTTTGATCAGATCGGTTTTATCTTGCGTAAAATAACGAATCGAGATGATAGAGAGCACAATAAGGCTGACGATGATAAGCCCCGATGTGATGAGCATCAACTTATAGCGGAGCGAGAGATTTTTCATAATTACTTTTCGTTAGCGGCGTCTGTCGCTAAACTAGAAAATTCTTACGGCGCCTTACTGCGCGCGCGTACGTAGTTGCTGAATTCGTGAAATAAGTTTGCCATACGTGCGAGCACTAAACTCGATAAGACATAGTGAATCGCTTCGGGCACCGCGATCTTCGTGCCGTAAAGAAGTCGTAACTGGTCGATTTTCGCGCAGACACCGAATGCCGCGATGATGACGAGCGCATTTTTGACAGAACGCAAGAGCGTTGAATTCAAAAGATCGTCGATTATACGCACCGAAAAAATCGCCGAAACGGCGAGTTCGATAAAAATACCGACGACAAGAAAAAGCATCAGGTTGTCCCAGAGCTGGCCAATGGGTATTTGCATGCAGCAGCGTCTTTTCTCTGCATCGCTATGGAAAGTAAAAAATGCGATACAAGTGTAATTGGGGGGTGTGACTAGGCGGGAACTCGCTGGCGCGAGTTCCCGCCTAGTCACACCCCCATCTCCCCTAAAAATCCCTCGACTGGCTATGCGCTACTTCGACAGTCGTCGTTATGAAAAAGATTGTTTCTTTAGCAGCTATCGTGCTGGGTCTGAATTTTACAGCTTGTAAAGAAAAGAGCAAAGACAGCGGCTCGAAAGCAAATCAACATACTGCCGTCATCGTATTTGTTTCCGGCCAAGACGCGAAAGTCGTATCCACGCGCGGCCAACAAAATGCGGCAAAAGGTATGACTCTCATCGAAACCGATAAGCTCCTCACCGGGGCGAAGTCGCAAGTCGATATACTTTTACCGAATAAAATTCTTTTACGCATCGATCGTAACAGTACGATTGAAATTCGCGAGTTTGGCATCGGCGAAAACGGCGCACAGTCCGATAAAATCTATCTCGCAAAAGGTTCGGCGTTTGCCAAGGTGAAAAAGCTG
The DNA here is from genome assembly GCA_018240245.1 of Spirochaetota bacterium. GTDB lineage: Bacteria > Spirochaetota > Leptospiria > Turneriellales > Turneriellaceae > Turneriella. The sequence continues at coordinate 2,580 of JAFEGD010000106.1, forward strand.
CAGCCCAATTCGGCGTTTGCGATACAGACGCCGACAATTGTCGCGGGCGTGCGCGGGACGCAATTTCTGACCGAGGCCGACGAGAGGGGCGGCGGTAAAGTAGCGGTGAGCGAAGGTAAGGTCGCGGTCAATTCGCAGAGCGGCGCGACGCAAGACGTGACCGAAGGCAACCAAACGACCGTCGCTCAAGGCGGAGCGCTTTCTGCGGGCAAGTTCGATGCCGCGACTCAGGCAAAACTCAAAGATCTTTCGCAAGTGACGAAATATAGCGATAGCGATCTTTCGTGGTTTGAAAATATTTTGCAAGACCAACAAGCGGCGATCGACAAGGCCGGTGGCACGCAAAAAATTCAAGAGATGATCGAGCAAAATAATCAAAAAATCGAAGACCAGAAAAAACAAACCGAACAAAAAATCGGCGATATCAAAGGCCAGACAGATTCTAAAATTCAAGACATGAAAAAAGCAACCGAAGACAAGATGAACGCGCCGACAGAAGCGGTTGAAGAACAGAAAAGAAAGCGCGAAGAGCTCTTCAACAAAATGAAACCCGGCGGCGGCTTACCTAAATAAGTCGCGCCCTACGACGAGACGCTAACTCGCACCGGCGAGTTAGCGTCTCGCTATCATGCCCACCAACGATTTTTCAACGGTAATAGCTTTATAAAAATAAAAACCCAGAAGAACGCCAAAAAGAGACTCATAATTTCTGGCGCATACGGTTTTACGATACCCAGAGCGCCGAGCGCAAAAGCCGTCGTCAAAAGAAACGCCGGCCCTCGGCGCTGCTCTTTGCGAAAAAGAATCACCGCAGGCAGCCCCATGAGCCCCAACGCTAACCATTTGATGCGGGTGAATACGATCAACTGATCGATATGCAAATCGACGAGCGTTACGGTTCCCGTATCAAAAATTCGTAAGAGCGCAAGATTCTCGATTACGTCGGCGGTCGCCGTTATGACGACCAATACCGCCGTCGCCAGCAGCAATCCCCAGTGTGCGCTTTGCCGGTACGCCATGAGCCATGTGAGTAGCAGGTAGCAGAGCGAGTACGCAAGAATATAACCGAAGTCGACGTACGTGCCGAGGGTAAATGCCGCCCGTGTCGACTGGCCGAGTGTGGTTTGCGGGTCGCCCAAGATGCTCCACACCTCATAGGGGCTGAGCGCCATTTCAAGGCCGATAATGGGGGAGCTAATACCGCGTTGTAGGGCATGTGCCGGTTTTGTCGGCTGAATGAAGATAAGTGCAATAGTTATTACAAAGAAGAAAGTGACGGCAACGAGTAGGCCGGTACGCAGGCGCACATTGAAGTTCATATTATAAATTGCAAATATCGGACACGCCGTACAGCGAATGTAACCGACTGCGGTGTGTAGCGTGAGTGACTGGGCAAAAAATCACTTTTGAGTATAGCTTGTGCGAGTTCCCGGATAGTCACGGGAACGCTATTAACCATTTGGTTAATTTTTTTTGCCTCGCCAACAATTCATTATTATATTAGCATAGAGAAATTTATGGTAAATCGCTATTTTGCCCTTGCGTTGGGCTTCACATTGGTAGGATCAATATTCGCTAAAGACACTCCGCTTGTCGCCGAAAAGAATGCGAAAGCAGTAGCGCAGGCAAAGCCCGAAGAAGCGAGCTTCACCATCGGCGGTGTTCAACTTACCTTACAGCAGGCAATCAATATTGTGCTCGAAAAAAATCTCACGTTGCAAGCGGCAAAATACGACGTCATCATGAGCGATACCGCCGCCCGAAAGTTAGAGAAAAAATATGCACCGATCGTCAGCGTCGAAACGCGCCACCTCGATTTTACCTCGTCGCCGCTCGCGAGTTTGCCGGCGAATCGCAGCTATCAGAACGACGTTGTCGCGCAGGTCTCGAAACTTTTTGCGACAGGTACTACCGTCGGCGGTGGCTACCGTATGCAAAATGTAAACTCCGCCGCGCTGCCTACGTTAGGGATTCCCGCCGGAGGCACTACTTTTAACGGCTACTTTGTCAACTTTCAACAAGAGCTCCTCAAGAATTCGTTCGGGTACGCCGATCGTAAACAAGACCAGATCGCGCAAAAACAGGGCGAAGGCCAGCGGGCGCAGACAGTCAATCAGCTTTCAGGGCTGGTTGTGCAAGCGCTGACCGACTATTGGCAAGTGACGATTATGAAATCGGCGCTCGATAACGCAAAGCTCGAAGAGCGCTCAAATAAGCAAGTGCGCGCGATTGTTGCGCGTAACGTTAGCTTCGGCCTCGGCGAGTCGTACGATCTCAACAACTATAATGCGCGCGTCGCCACGGCGCAGGCAAAGGTCGCGATGGCCGAGCAAAACTTGACCAACGCTACGCGCAAACTCTTGCGCACTATCAACATGCCGGTCGATACGAAAATTGAAGGCGTGACAAATCTCGTCGATACGTTGCCCAATTTAGACGCCAATACGGCGCTCAAAGCTGCAAGCGACAAGCGTGTCGATTTACGTAACGCGCGCCTCGATATGGAAGTCGCCAATTTGCAGAGCGACCTAGCGGGCAACCAAGCGTTGCCGTCGCTCAACGCCTATTTCAATCTTGTGTCGCAAGGTACCAATGGTATGCCAATGTTTCCTAACTCGCCGTTTGTGATTTTTCAGTACCCGCAATGGCAAGTCGGTGTCAAAGCGTCTTACCCGTTGTGGGATCAAGAAATCAAAGTTAACCAGCGTAACGCGAATATGCAAATAACACAGAGTCGGTTACGTCTACAAAATATCGAACAAGAGATGCGCGACGATGTCTTAACGCGCCTCGAGAACGTTCGTTTGAACTTTGAGGTCTACATCACGAGCCGCACTTCGCGCAAAGAATCCGAAGCGTTCTATAATCGCATGCTCGCGCGCACGCGCACGGGCAAGCTCAATTTTCAGCTTGTCGGCGACGCTTTGAACAGCATGGTCGCGAGCCGGCAGCGCGAGCTCGAGGCGCTCGTGAATTATAACATCGCACTTTTGCAATTCGATCTCGCAAAAAACGAAATTTTTGAGCGCTATGGGGTGGATGTAGAAAAAGTCTTAGCTAATGCCAAATAGTGGCGGGGGTTCTGCCCCGCTTGACGGCGCCGACCGCTGCTGAATTATGTCACATGCATAGCTTGGTCAAATACTTTAGAACTATGCCACCCGTTGCGCTCGTCGGCGCCAGCAACGATTCGACAAAATATGGCAACATCATTTTTAGAGATCTAAAATCGAAAGGCTATACGATTTACCCTGTAAATCCCAAAGCGACATCTGTCGAAGGGGTCGCGGCAATTCATAGCCTCGCCGAACTCAAAGAAAAAACCGACGTCGAATTGTTGATCTTTGTAATCCCGCCGAAAATGACGCTCGAAAGTTTGCAGATCGCAAAAGATTTGGGCTATAAAAAAGTTTGGCTACAACCCGGCGCTGCCGACGCCGCCGTTGCCGAATTTCTCGACACGCATAATTTGCAATACATTATCGGCGCGTGCGTGATGGTCGAGAGCAACAATTTAGTTGCGACGTAACTCTTAAACTCTGAGCACCTGATTGATAAGCGTGCCGAGCATGCCGTCGTGCGTTGTGATCGCGCGTTGGTTCGCTTCGTACATGCGTTGCACTTCGATCATATTGACCATTTCGGTGACGATGTTGACGTTCGACGCTTCGAGAAATCCCTGTAAAATTTCCGGAGCTTTCACTTGATCGACGGGGCGCATATCGCCCGATTCGGGCGTTGTGTTAAAGAACGACGCACCGACTTTATCCAAATGCCGGGGATGGTCTACGGTACGAATCTGTAATGTGTCGAGCAAGACCGGGCTCTCCCACTGGTTAATATCTTTGCTCGTGAAGTTGCGGGGATTGTTTCCCACCGCTTGGTTAATCCACACCTCGCCGTTGGTCTTCACTATGTAGTTGTTGTGATTTACTTGAATCGGGCCTTTTTCGCCCATCAGCGGAAAGCCGTCGGGGGTGACTAACATGCCGTTGCGGTCGAGAATAAACGCGCCGCTGCGCGTCAGGCGCGGCCCTTGGTTCGACTGCACGACAAGAAAGCCTTCGCCGTTCAACGCAATATCTTGATCGCGCTCGGTGCGCTTCAACGCCCCTTGATCGAAGCGTGTGAAAATCTCATTCACCTCGCTGCCGGTGCCGAGTTTTCCCACGAGCGGCGAAATATCAAAGCCGCCCATCGGCACCCAGCCGACGCCGTCGTCGCGCGTGCGGTGAATCAACACTTCGGGATTCGCGCGAAAGATTGTCACGTCTTCTTTGAACGCGGTCTTGTCGACGTTCGCGAGATTATTCGCGACGGTATCCATTTTGACCTGCATCGCGGTCATTCCCGATGCGCCTGTATAAATACCGCGTAGCATGTTTTATTATCGGGGGTATCTCAAAAAGCCATGAGTGAATAGGCTGCTATTCTGGGTTGTGGGGGTGCGGATTCGATGTTGTGGCCGTCGGGGTCGAGGGGTGCGGGCGCGTTTTGTGGGTACGCGGCGAACGGGAATGCCGTGCCTTCGAATGGATTGCGCGAAAATCGCAGGCAGCGAAGCGCTTTAGCAGGCATTCACCTTTTGAACGCAAAAGGTGAATGGCGAGGCCTGCGATTTTCTCGGTGGCAGCAGGCGATTCCCGTTCGCAAGTCAAAAGAAACCCACAAAACGCGCCCGCACCCGGGGTCGAGTACGAATGCGCAACTGGAGTTGACACCCGATTTAGCTATGGATTTCCATAGCTATGCGATTATTCCTCCTTTTAGGTCTATTTTTTATATCGTGTGCAGCATCTACACTTTATAGCGAAGTTCTTACGGGCGCTCGCACGCGGCGAAGACGACGACTCGTCGATAAAAGGCACGCATGAAACGCACGAAAACCGCGCGCCACAAAGAAGTTATGACGAGCGCAAGCGGCGTGCGCGTCGTTTCTCACCAAGGCTCGAAAGATTTTTATTTCTATTTGTTGAATGCCTCGTGGCCGCGTTTTTTTATGACGTTGTTCGTCATCTACATCGCGATCAACGCCAGTTTTGCGCTCTGCTATTTTTTAACCGGCGGCATCGAAGGTATGAAGAGCGCAAACTTTATCATGTATTTTTTCTTCTCGGTACAAACGTTCTCGACGGTCGGCTACGGAGCGATGTATCCGGCGACGACATTGGCGCACGCTTTGGTAGTAACCGAGCTCGGGTTAGGCATTATGGCGACCGCGATGCTAACCGGTGTTTTTTTCGCTAAACTATCGCAGCCACGCGCGAAAATACTTTTCAGTAACGTCGCCGTCGTCAATCGCCGCGATGGTAAGCTGTGTCTTATGATACGCCTCGCCAACGAACGTAATAACGAAGTCGCCGAAGCGCAGGCACATGTCAGCGTCTTGAAACCCGAAACGACGAGCGAGGGCGAAAAAATGCGCAGGCTCTACGATTTAACGCTCGCGCGTAATATCACGCCTAACCTCATGTTGAGCTGGACGCTCATTCATGAAATCGACGAGTCGTCGCCGCTTTACGGTCTTGACGCCGAAATTATGGAACGCGACGCAATCGCTATTTTTGTCAGCATCACCGGTTTCGATACCGTGTTCGCGCAAACGGTACACGCGCGCAAAGTCTATATTCCGACGAGTATTCGCTTCGACGCACGCTACGCCGACGCTATTCAGGTTATCGGGCCCGGGCATACTCGTCTCGAATATGAAAAATTGCACGATTTCGTCGATTTGAATTCAGCGCGGTGAAGTTGTAAACCCAGTAGCGCCATACTGACGCACTAAAACAAATTCCCCTGCTCTTTGTGGGATGGATTTTTGTGCTGGCGCGCGTCGTTTTTCACCGCGCCGGTTGTCGGCATAATGACGCCCGATTTTTTTTCGAGATCTTTCAAAATTTGCGCCGCGCGCTCGGTAACGTGTTTCGGCATGCCCGCCATTTCGGCGACATGAATACCGAACGATTTCTCGGCGACACCCTCGACGATCTTGCGCATGAAAACGACATGCCCGTCTTTTTCGAGTACCGAAACGGTTAAGCCAATAATCCCCCGTTCTTTAGAAATGAGATGCGCAAGTTCGGAGTAATGCGTGGCAAAAAGAGTTTTGGGGCGAATTTCTCCTTGGTTCAAATTTTCAATCATCGCTTGCGCAATCGAAATGCCGTCGTACGTCGATGTGCCGCGCCCGACTTCGTCTAAAAGAATCAGCGAGTCGGCGGTGTAGTTGCGAAAGATGCGCGCACATTCGGCCATCTCGACAAAAAAAGTACTCTCGCCGTGAGAGAGTCGGTCGTGCGCGCCGATGCGCGTAAAAATGCGATCGACGATTGGCAGCGTCGCCGCTTTCGCCGCAACAAACGCTCCCACCTGCGCCATAATCTGCATAATGCCGATCTGCCGAATGTACGTACTCTTGCCCGCCATGTTGGGGCCGGTGATGATTGCGAGATGGGGGCCCGAAGACATGGATGTCGTAGGGTCGGCGCGCGATACGATGTCGCTCTGTGCGCCGACATCGTTATCCAGAAACACATCGTTCGGAATAAACATCTCGCTCTTGAAATACGCTTCGATCACCGGATGCCGCAACGCCTCGGCGGCAAGTTTTTTGCCCGCGTGCATCGTCGGCCTAACATGGCGATGGATAACCGCCGTGTGCGCAAACGCCAACAGCACGTCGAGGCGCGCGAGGCGCTCGGCCCATGCCTGCAACGTTTCGGCGGTGCCGAGAATTTGCGCACGCAAATCTTCAAAGATACCTTTCTGAATGCGTAGTACCTCGTCGGCCGCCGAAAGAATTTTATTTTCGAGTTCTTTGAGTTCGTGCGTTGTGTAGCGCTCGCCGTTCGTCAAGGTCTGCCGACGCTGGTAGCCTTCGGGTGCCTTCGCCATTTGCCCTTTCGAGATTTCGATAAAATAACCGAGCACGTTATTGTGCCGCACCTTCAAGGTCGTGATGCCGTGCTTCGCCTTCTCGCGCTCTTCGTATTCGGTTAAATGCTGCACCGCGTTCTCACTCAACTCGATGAATTCGTCGAGTAGCGGCATGTATCCCACATTTACAAAACGGCGGCTGTCTAATAACGGCGGCAGCGCATCGGGTAGGATTGCCTCTGTTAAAAGTTTTTTTAGCGCGTGCGGAAAGTCTTGCAGATCTTTCCAACCATTTTGCAGAAGCGGCACCATGCGGTTGTCGGCAATAATTTTTTGTAAGCGCTCGATAGCGCCGAGCGTTTCGCGCACTTGCCCCAAATGCCGCACCGTGGGGTTGTTATTTAGCCCCGTGAGCACGCGCTCGATATCAGCGATGCGCTCGAGTTCGGTGGCAATCAGTTGTCGGTAAGAATTGTGTTTACTGAGAATCTCCACCGTGTCGTGCCGCTTATTTATTTCTTCAAGTTCGGCAGCCGGGCGCGCAAGATAGTTCGATAAGAGCCGCGAACCAGCTGCGCTCTGGCAATGCGCGAAAAGACCCATGAGACTCGGGTTCAGTTTGCCGTCGGCGCTCTGCAAAATTTCAAGCGTCTTGAGCGTCGCTTCGTCGAGAATGAGCACCTTGCGCCGGTATTCGCGCGCAGGCGACGACCAATGGAGCTTCAAGAGTGGCGAAATTTCGCGCAGGTATGCGAGCGCCAAAGTGAGCGCGCGCGTCTCGTCGGCGTCGAGCTCCCACACCGCAAGGTTGCGGCTTTGCAGCGCGTCTTTAAGTACGCGCTCTTGAAACGCCGCATCGGAGATGGGATATTTTCGGATTTGATTTTGCGAACCAAATCCGAAAATATCCCCATCGCTTTCAGAAGTAATCCACTCGCGGATATTGAACGCCGAAGCAGTTTCGCCCAAGGTTTCTGCGTCTTTACGGTCGAACCAGATTTGCCCGGTTGCCACCTCGATAATCGCTAACTGTAAAAAAGTTTTTGCTCGACTCACTGCGCACAGGCGCCTTGAATCTTTACCGTCGATGAGCGACTCTTCAAAGAGACTGCCCGGCGTCAGAATGCGCGTCACACCGCGCCGCACGATGCGCCCCTGTGCCTCTGCGGGGTTTTCGAGCTGATCGCAAATCGCAATACGCCGCCCTTGTTCTAAAATTGGGTGCACGTATTGGCTCATCGCATGGTGGGGCACGCCGCACATCGGTACTTTGTCTTGCCGCCGCGTGAGCGCGATGTCTAAAACCCGCGAGGCGTAGACGGCGTCTTCGAGAAACATTTCATAAAAATCGCCCATGCGAAAAAAGAGAATGTCATCGGGGTATTGTTTCTTGATTTCGAGATACTGCCTCATCATGGGAGTATCCAAATTTTTTTGGTCGACCTCGCTCACGCTTGCGAACCCCCGCTTCGCGCGCACTGAATAAAACGCCGAACTTTTTCGTGATTTTTAATTCCTGGCGACGACTCGGTGCCGCTTGCAACATCGACTCCGGGGGGATTAACTTTTGCCACAATGTCTGCCACGTTATCGGGGGTTAATCCCCCCGCTAAAAGGTACGGGCGCCGAACACCTGCGATATTTTCGTGCTCAAAGAGTTTTCCCGAACCGCCTCCCTGCCCCTCTTCGATACCCCGCCTTTCAGGCGGGGTATCGAAGAGAATTAGCGGATGCGTCTGCCACCGCGCCAAATCTCCCTCGTGGATTTTGTCTGCGACGCGAATCGACGGCAAGATGTGCGTCGTGGGTGCGAGCTTCAACAGTTCGTCGCTGTGCTCGTGGTCGGCCATCATTTGCAAACCTGTGTGCGTATTTGCCAGTGCGGTGAAGGTCTCGCGAATATAGCGCGCGTCGTCGTAACCGAACACAAGATAGACACGCTGCTCGAGCTGTAGCTGCAAAATCGCGCGCGCCTGCTCGGTTGTCGCTCGGCGTTTACTTGTTTCGGCAAGCACGACACCCAAAAAATCGGCACCCGCGCGCGCTGCGAAAGCCGCGTCTTCTACCAAAGTTAATCCGCAAATTTTAACGAGCATTGTTCAGTCTGGGAAAGTATTTCACGTTCGGTAAATCTTTGAAATGTTTATCCATCGTCCAGAGCGTTGCGTTATAGAGTTGAGCTGTCGCGTAAATCAACGCATCGGCCATCGGGAGCTTCAATCTGCTGGAGATGGTCGCTGCATTTTTTGCAAGAATTGTGTCGAGAACGACGACGTTACCCATTTCCATATGAGTTACCGCTTCAAGAGCCGAGTCGTCGTCGAGTTCGGCACGCATTTTTTTGAAAACTTCATAGATTGTAATTACCGGTACCACGAGACGTTTGCGGTCGCTAATCACTTTTGCAAAAATTTCAGCTTTAGCTCCCCCCGAAAAATATTCAAGCCAGACAGAAGAATCGACAACATTCATAGCTCGCGATCTTCTTCACGTTCTATTGTCGTGTCGATGCCGCGAAAACGCCCCTTGAGTTCACCCAACCGAGTTATAGGAATAATTCTGATTTGGCCGTTAAAAAAGATAATATCCATTTTTTGACCTGCTTTTATGCGCGCCGCCTCGCGCACCTCGCGCGGAATGACGACTTGAAATTTGGGTGAAACGGTGACTGCTGCCATATCGATACCTCTTGCGTATGACGCAAGAGGTATCGATGGATTGTCAATTAGAATCGAGCTTCTAAAGACCGACGATCGTTTTGATAGCGAAACCGATCAATACTAAGATACCGCCTTTTTCATAGTTGGTGCCAAATTTCAATACGAAAAAACTACCCGCAAGAAAAATGAGCGAACCCAAAAATCTCAAGAACAGCGGAATCCACGTCTTGTTGATATCAATTTCTTTTTGTTGAATAGATTTCTTGAGGCTAGCGACCTTCTTATCGTAATCGGCTTGTGTAAGATTTTTTTTCTTTCTCAACTCCGCAGACTGCTTATTGTATGACTTCAATGCTGCATTATATTTCTGGATGTCATCTTCGTATTTTTTCTTGAGCACTTCTTTTTGCGACTCATATTCTCTCTTCGCACCTTCGTATGCCTGTTTTTCCACATCGGTTGCTTTGTCTCCCGCTACTTCTGGAGCGTTCAAGTAATCCACTTCATTAATTGGATAATCGGGCTTTTTTATTATAAAATCTTCGTCGCGGTCGTATTCTAATTGCGCTCTACTTGCCTTTAGCGACGACAAACGGGAAACATCCCAATTTTCGCTAAAGACACCGACCGCGAAGGCGGCGAGTCCCGCGAGCAACAGCAAACGTCCTAAGTTCTCATCTTTTTTAAGTGCCATCTTATTCTCCTTTTTTGTGCAATCTGTGCTATATCAACTTCGCAAGAATTTCCAATAAATGTTGAATGCTTCTTTGTAATTTAAGTCCCTCCCGCTCGGGGAGGGAAATCCTTGGCGCCACAACCAACTGCCATCAACCTTCTCTAGTATCCAGTAAAAAAAGTGCGTCTTGAGGCCTTGCTCGACCGATTTGGTCTTAACCGTGGTTTTCATCACAGTGTATTTCTGGTAACGTTCGCTCCAGTCGATCTGGTAGTCTAACAAGGTTTGTGCGGACATCGTTTTACCGAACTGCGACAACCCACCAATACCTACTACGGTCATGTAGGTTTGATTTTGCGTACGCCAACCGCGAAAAAGCGCATCGATGACATCTTCTGGCGACCGATTGATTTTGCCAAAGAGCAAATGCGGAGCTATGAACAGCGCACAGAGCGTAACGCCGAATTGTTTCTTCATTTACTTCTCCTCGTGTAATCGCGTTCAATAATCAGTAAGCTTGAAATGTCCTACACCAGAGTCAAGATTTATTCACTCTCAATGCAAGAAAAAAATATTACGGCTCTGTTATTTTTTCAACTTCCACTCGATCAAATCAAGCCCCAACGGATACACGTTCACATTTGTAAAACGCTTCGACACAGCGATGAGTGCATAACTCGTGTAGAGAAACGAATACGGCTGCTCGTTGTAGACAAGCTCGTGAAAGCGATGGTAAATGGCGTTGCGCGCCTTGTCGTCGAACGTGAGCCGCGCCTGTTCGATCAGTGCGTCGCTTTCGGCGTTGCCGAAGCCCGTGAAATTGTGCCCTTTTTCTTTTTGCGAGGTATGCCAAAGTTGAAACGGGTCGGATTCGATGCCAGACGACCAGCCGAGCATCACCGCCTGAAAATCGCGTTCGTTAATTTTAGTGAGCATCGTTTGAAACTCGAGTTTGCGCAGGTTGAGCGTAATGCCGACTTTGGTGAAATCTTCTTTTAAGACCGAAACAAACTGGTCGGCAAAACCGCCGCCTGCCGGAAACATCAGCTCGATCTCGAGCATTTTGCCGTTTTTCGCAAGTTGGCCGTTCTTGTTCGGCGTATACCCTGCCGCGCGCAACAGGTCGAGCGCTTGCTGCGGATTATATGCGAGCGGTTTCAATTTCTTGTTATACTGCAAACTCTGCGGCAGAAACGGCCCCGTGGTGATTTCGGCCAAGCCTTCGAGAATGGTTTTTTGCACGCGCGGTAAATCCATCAGATGCGCCATTGCGGTGCGCACGCGGCGATCGGTGAAGGGCTCGCGGCGCATGTTGTAACCGATATAGCGATAACTCGTCGCGAGATATTTTATTTTTTCAAAATCGCGCGCAAATTTTTCCGAATTTGTTTGCCGCGTCCACTGCAACGGCCGCAGGTTGTAACTATCGACATCCCCCTTTTTGAGCGCCTGCAACGCCACGGCGTCGTTCTTGATAATCGTAAATTCGAGTTTGCGAATTTCGGGTTTTTCGCCCCAGTAAGGCTCGAAGCGTGCGAGCGTGACGCGCTCACCCGTGCGCCACTCGACGAACTTGTATGGGCCGCTACCGACGGGACCGCGCAAATTGCGTTCGTCTTTCATGAAATCGCCGTGCGAATAAATATGCTTCGGTATGATTTCGAAGCCGCCCAAATGTTCGAGCGCCATCGCATACGGTTTCTTCATGCGAAAAACGACGGTAAACGCATCGGGAGCGTTCACCGAGCTGACGTCTTTGTAATAAACTTTTTTATGCGCGTTGGGTATCTTGTCGCTCATCATTGTCGCATAGCTAAAGAGAATATCCTCGGCGGTGAGCGGATACCCATCGTGAAAGACAATATTACGCCGAATTTTGAATGTGTATACCAAGTGATCGGCGCTAATCGTCCATTTTTCAGCGATCATCGGTTTCATTTTGAGCGTCTTACGATCGCGCTCGATGAGGCTCTCGAAGATGCGACTACAGATCGTACTCGAATAGGCGTCTTCGGAAATTACCGGGTTGAGCAAAATCGGGTCTTGCGGCAAATGAAAACGAATCGTTTCGGGTTCAATTTCATAACTATGTTTGTGGCATGCCACAAACATAGTTATGACTATAAGAGTGCGTATGAATTTCATACGTTCTTAAATTTTGGCCGGCGTTTGTCGCGCACCGCCGACAGCCCCTCGACAAAACTATCGGCCACGACAAACTCTGCGAGCGTCTCGACGCCCTCGCGGCTTTTTAACGCAGCAATATTTTCGGCGCGCAATATTTGCTTCACATGCGCAACCGAAGCGAGCGGCAAGTCAAAAATGCGCTTTAGATATTTCTCGGCTTCGCGCAGCGTTGTGCCGTTGTCGAAGACCTCGTCGACGAAACCCATGCGCGCGGCGTCGGTCGATTTGATCGCGCTCCCGAGCATTACGATTTCGCGCAAATGGCGTGGCCCGGTTACCGATTCAATCAGGTTAACAATCGCCTTAGGGATTGTTAATCCCACGGCGACTTCTGAAAACGCAATGCGGCTTTTGTCGCGGCTCATGAACCGCCAATCGGATAAAATCGCGAGCACCGCGCCGCCCGCCATCGCATGGCCTTCGATCGCCGCAACGTGCGGCTTCGGAAAACTATAGATTTCGTGCACCATTTGGAGCAGCACCTCGAAAACTTCGATGCGCCCGGCTTTATCGCGCGCGAGCATCATTGCCGGGTCGAGACCGTTCGAAAAATAACCGTCGACGGTTGAGTGGCAAACGACACCCCACACGTCTTTGTTCTTGGCAAGCTCGCGGTGTATGCGCGCGAACTCGTGCATGAACGGAATATCCATGAGGTTCATCGGCGCGCGTTCGAGCGCTACGTAGCCGATATGGTTTTCGATGCGGGTGGTGATCAAGCTGATACTCCTATGCACATGCGTGCATAGGAGTAATACGATAAACAGGCGGGCAAGAAAATCTAGCTGCTGGGTACCCTCGCACCCATAGACCACGCCCTAAAATTGCGCGTTACTTACTCGCGAGCGAGCCGACAATATTGCCGACGGTAACGAGGTCGCCCGACATGTATTGCGTGACGAACTGCGAACCGCTCGGTACTTGATAGCTGCCGTTGATCATATCACCGATGGTACCGGTCACGCGCCCCGTACCCAACGGTGCAATGCCACCGAATTTCGACGAGGCGATGAGCGCTTCGTAACCGATAATTGCGGGGTTATTGATCTTGACCAAAGTGCGGCCAAACACTTCGACGGTAAAACCTGCGCCTGCCTGTACGCCGAGCCAGATATCCCAACTATTGGGTTGGCCGACGCCGGGGTTCCAGGCGACATTGAAGTGCGAATAGATATAGACGTTGGCGGTCGGGCCAGCGACACCATAAAGAAGAAACGCGGCTTCGGGACCTGCATAGACCATGGCATCGACATTACCCGAAAATACCGGCGGCACTAAGTTATAGGTCGAGGTGTGCGTATTAATCGGCGTCCATGTTTTGTTAGCGTAGGATATCCCCGCTTTGGCCGATGCCGAATATTGGAGCGAAGTTGTGAGACTTGCGGTAATCTTGCCGTCGACACCCAGGACAATCGAGATGCGCGGTACAATCACCACTGGTACAAAGCCAATCACGAAAGTAATCGGTTGTAGATAAAACGTTGTGAGCGTGACTTGCGCGCGGTTGATGCTAAACGTCGCGCCATTGAGGTTGACGCCCAGCTTTGTTACGAGCGATGGCGCCACCGAAAACTCGGCGTTCTTAAGCTCGAACCACTTAATCTTCATGTTAAGTACGAATTGCAAATCCATACCGACGCAGCCGTTGATGTTGCCTGCGTTCTGGATATTGACGTTGTTAAATTCGACGTACCAACGCTTGGTTTTGCATTCGGGAATTGCATTCGGCGGTTGGCGCGTACCGTAGACGGTGATGCCCGGGGCAGGATTGATTTGTTCAATGAGGCCTGTCGCCGGGTTATAGGTTGCGCCGTTCATGAGGCTATTATCGCCCGCAGGGTTTAAGATACCCGACGCCGCAGCCTCACCGTTCACAACAGCCTCGGTGATAGTTGCAGGCTGCGCGGTAATCACAGTTTGGCCTGCGACTTGATCGACCGCCGTTACTTTCTTGAGATAGCCTACCGGCGAGTTGCCGTTGGTGTCGGAAACGACGATGTCGCCCGGTTGCACTGCCTTGACCTCGGGCGCTGTCGCTGCATAGCGCATCTGCGTCGAATCGGGGGCGACGATGTATTGCGGCAACACGGGCGTCAAATCGCGCACGTTGTCGGCTTTCTGGCTAACGACGGCGTCGTCTTCGCCGCTATCAAAAGCACAATGGAAATTGGCAATTGCCAAAATAGTTAGGAGTAGCAGTGTTAGTTTTTTCATAGGAGACCTTATGACATTATTGTCATTTGATATTAGGTAGTGCCAAAATATGTTGTCAAAATAATGAACAATTGTCTACTGAATGATGGTCGCTTAGTTTGTCATGGTTTGATTTTGCGCAAACGATTCTTCCATGAGCTTTTTTCGTAATTCATAATTTGCTTGCGTCTTCTTTTCGACGCTTGCCAAAGTTTCAGGTGTCGCGATCCTCGGGTGCCCCGAGGCAAAAGGCGGGTTGGGGTCGTACTCAAGTTGTAGCGCAATCTCTCTCGCGCGCGCTTCGGAAGCTAACTGCGCAACGACAGTGAGCGCAAAGTCGAGCCCCGATGTAACACCAGCGCCCGTAACGCGATCGCGATCGACGACAACTCGCTCGGCTATCGGTATCGCGCCGAAGATTTTGAGCAGTTCTAAATACCGCCAGTGTGTTGTTGCGCGGTAACCCGCGAGTAAATCGGCAGCGGCTAAAACGAGCGAACCGGTACAAACCGAGGTAACCATGCGCGATCTTTTTCCCAAATCGTGTATCTTTCGCAGCAGTGCGGGGTCGGAGATTATTTTGTTCACACCGGTTCCGCCGGGAACGAAAAGGATATCGCAAAAGAGTAATCCATCCATCGAATTGGTATCGGCAATTTTGAGATTGCCTTCGGTATAAATTGCACCGCCTTGAGGAGAAAAAACGTGGACGCTAAATTCTTCGCTGTGCCGAAAGACTTCGAACGGGCCGACGAAATCTTGCATCGTGACTGCGGGAAAAAGCATCATGGCGATATTGTACATACCCCACCGCTAATTTAGCGGCATCGTTCTGTAAAGGAACAAAGGGCGCGTTCTCGACCGTCTCAGAAATAATAAGAAACAACAATGTACGCATTTGTAGAAATACTGGGGTAGCTCGCAACGCCGCCAATTAAATTAATTAAATTCGTATCGACGCGCATCAATAGGGTGAGTATCCAGCGGTCGGTGGCTAAATATTTTAGTTCTGGGGTGAAAACAATGTCTCCTTGAACCGAACCCATGCTGCCAAAATAGGTATAATTGGACCATGTATAGTTAAAGTGATAACCTCCAGACACATTTAAGCGCCATTTTTCGTGGAGCGAAAAACTGTACCCGATACCCAAACCCGGCAGGATTGAAAATTGAGTTGATTCAGAATATCCGCTTGCATACTGATAGTAATATATCGAGTATTGGTAAACTAAGCCAAAACTATACTGCAAAAACCAATTATCGAAGATAAAATGATTAGCATATGGAATTACTCCTATTGAATACTGTTGCTGGCTATGTCCATTGTAGGTATTCCATAAAGATAAGCCAGTAGACAGCTCAAAGCCACCGGCTTTCCCGTAAGTGCTCTTTTGATCTGCCGCCGCTACGCGAGTTGCGAGGGCAATTGTAGCCAAGTAAATGAGTAAGCTTATTTTGATAATCTTCCTTATCTCCCCTCTGTATAGAGTGCAAACGACTCTTTAGAATCTTTACGGCGGAGAAACTCTTTTTTTACCGAAGT
>JAFEGD010000107.1 GCA_018240245.1 Spirochaetota bacterium
ACGATTCATCGCATCGTAGGTTTTGGTGTTCCACTGCGTGGGATTTTCCGCGGCGAGAAAAGGTTCGCTCGTTTTGTAATCTCTACCGCGATTATCGTAACGTGTTTCAATCGCCATGTGTTGTTCGACACCGTTCACCATTTCTGGATATTCGCTGCGCCATTAAGCCACAAATATTGCGGAAAGTAAAGATAAACATCGATCGACTCCCGAAGCCGTTGCCCCGCACGTATTGATTAGCTATGGAATTCCATAGCTATAGTGCGATGAGTGTCAGACGAGAAACAACCCGTAAACAATTTGTTAATGCGGCGCACAGTACATTGGTTAGCACACCCTAGAGAGAATAAACCGCTTTACACGCAGCGGTATTATGTCGCATTATACTCCCGTGCTGCTGCGCCACCTTGCCATCCTCATCGCACTCACCACCTTCGGTTGCGAAATCAAAACTTGCTATCAAGAAGCGAAAGAAAAGCATCTCGAAAAGCGCTACGGCAACCGCCCCCCGAGCAAAGGCCAGCTCGCCGATTGGGAAAAAGAAATTACCGGCTACGAAAAAATTATCAACGAAAAAATCGACGCCGGTATCAAAACAGGCAAAGTCTATCGCAAGCTGGGTGAATCCTACGCGCTGATGGAAAGCTACGACCTCTGCATCAAGAACCTCGACAAAGCGGCCGAATACGGCGAGGCGGTCGCCGAAGTTTTTTATTGGCAGGGCTTGTGCTACGCGAATATGGCGCGCGTCAACAATTGGCAGGCGGACGTCGCGCGCAAGGCCGAGCAGGCGTTCTTGAAAGCGCTTAATCTCGATAAGACGATGAACAAGGTGAAGTACGAGCTTGCGGTGATGTACTACGCGGGCTTTGCGCGCAACAATCAATACCGCGTCTTGAACGACACGCTCACGATCAGCCAACAGCAGTTTCAAGAGAAAGCGATCGAGCTCATGAAAGAATATAAGTCGGTTGAGCCCGACCAAGCGAAGGCATATTTTTTCTTAGCAGGATTGCATAAAGAACGCGGAGAGAACGCCGACGCGAAGCGCGAAATGCAAGAGCTGATGGCGTTTATCGAAAAGAATAGTAAAGCGAGCTATAAGCGCAACATCGATTATTTGCGCGCCGAAGAATACTTAAAATCTTTTGATCATAAATAATCCGCGTATCGCGCGCGGATTATTTATGCTTTTAAGGTGTAGCGGATTCGGTTTGCGGTACGCGGCCTTGCGGCAACGCCGGGTCTTTATACGTGCGCGACTGGCTTTTGCCCGCAAGAATAATGACATCTATACGGCGGTTCAGCGCGCGCGCTTCCGGCGTACCCGACTGCGTGAGCTGGCGTGTTTTGCCGTACGTCGCGGCGGATAATTTTTCTGCCGGTACTTCGTTCTTTTCTTCGAGAAAGCGTAGCGCGTTGATCGCGCGCTGCGCGGCGAGTTCCCACGCCGACTCGTAGAATTCGCCTTGCGGCCGCGCGGTGAGTTCGTCGTCGGCATAGCCTTCGATGCGCGTGTACGAATCCATGCGCGCTAAGAGGTCTGAGATTTTCACGAGAATTCGGCGGCCTTCTTCGGTGAGACGCGCAGAGCCCGGCGCAAAATAGCCGTCGCCGATGAGGCTGATGACGATACCGCGTTCGTCTTCGCTAATCTTGATTTTTTTCTTTTTGATTTCGTCTTCGAAAATCTGCTTCACTTGAAATTTTTCTTTCGATTGAACTTTGCCTTTGACTTCTGCGGGCATCGATTCGACGGTGAGTCCCATGTCTTCGAGTTTTTGTTTCGAGAGCGTATTGCCTCCGGGCATTATGCCGCGCGAGCCTTGAAACGGCGAGAGCATAATGCGCATTTCAGAGACTTTAATCGGCGCGGGCGGTTGATAGATCGCGATAAAAAAGCACAGAATGAGCGTGATAAAGTCCCCGTACGTCGACATGTAACGAGGTACTTCTTGTACGCACGGTGGACACTTATCGGCCATTTTTAGTTGTTAGCGCCTTCTGCCTCGCGTTGCTTAATAAGCACTTCGCGCGACGCCGGGTCGACAAAGCACAAGAGTTTATCCATAATAACTTTGGGGTTCTCGCCCGCTTGAATCGACATCACGCCTTCGAGGAGCATATTCATAAGGGTCACTTCGTCACCCGTACGGCTCTTAAGTTTATTCGTAGTCGGCATTGCAATGACGTTTGCCAGAAACGAACCGTAGAGCGTTGTAATAAGAGCAGCGGCCATCGCTTTACCCAAACCCGACGTGTCGCCACCCAAAGACGAGAGCATACCCACAAGACCGATGAGGGTACCGAGCATACCGAACGCGGGGCCCATGAGCGAGAGCATGTCAAAAAAGTTTCGGCCGGTACCGTGGCGCGCTTCGAGCGCTTCGATTTCGATGCGCATCACGCGCTTCGCAATTTCGGGGTCGGTACCGTCGATAATCATCTGTAGCGCCTTGGTTAAGAATTTACTGTCGAGCTTGTCGACATGGTCTTCGAGCGCGAGAATACCTTCACGGCGCGCGATTTCAGATAGCGAAACGATTTGCAAGACATAGCGGTTAATATCGATATTGCTGTTGAGCCATGCCAGTTTATAGATTTTATGAATCTGTATCGAGAGTTCCCACGGGTTTTGCATCATCGTCGTCGCAAACGCACCCCCGAAAGTAATAAAAACCGAGGCAAGGTCGTAGAGCGCGCCCCACGCAACGCCCGACGATTCGACGCCCAAAATAAGAACGCCCATGGCGACCCCGAAACCAATTACGTAACCTTTGTCCATTAGCCCTCGTTTCATTTTCGTCAGAGCGAATTAGGGCAATGAGACATTTTTTGCGGCTGACACCGTAGCCGCTCTGTGTTTTGTACCCCATGCCAACAGAATTGCCTTCGCCCGCACGCTCGGGAATACCCAAAGTCATGGGGACGCTCCTCATTATCTTCAGCTCTTTGTATTTGCTGACGTCGCTATTCGGCGCTGTGACGACATTTCTTGGAGATACGTTCACGGGGTTGATTTCGACCGTCATCGGCGCGAGCCCCGAAATCAAAAAATCGGGCATCGACTTTGCCGGGCTATTTGCCGAACTGAAACCCGTTTATCGCATTCAGGGATTAGAAAAGCTGGCGACGGCGGCAATCTCGGGGTTTGGCCTTTTTGCAGGCATCAAGCTTGTACAATACCGTATAGAAGGCATAAAACTTTCTTTGCAGTGGGCTCTTGCAGCGCTCGGGTATCTCGTCGTTGAAATCGCCGTCTACATTGTCTATATCAATCCTATTGCGACAAGGTTCGTGACTAAGCTCACGACGCAGCTCAAACCGATTATGCCGAAAGACGAGCTCGGCTCGCTCGACGCAATCACGAGCATGGTGGGCACGATGGGCTTGGGCTCGACTCTCGCCTTCGCCGTGGTGATGGCGGTTTTCCCGATATTGATGCTGGCAATGCTGCAATCGGATAGAGTTAAGAGTGCGTGCGCAACAATCAACGAGTAAATGCCCGCACAATCTCCTTGTTCATTTCAATATTGTTACGCCTTGCCAGCCTGCCTTGGGCGATTCGGCTGCCAGTTTCTTGCAACGGTCGAAATATAGCTGCGAAGGCTTGTCGTTCGGGCAAATTTGTATGCATCGGTCGAAACGTTCGATCGCTTGCTTAAAATCTGCGGATTTGTAAAAAGCAAGCCCCAACGCAAAATCGGAAAGAATCGCCGTTTTCTGTGCTTTGAGCGTGTCGGCATCGTTATTAAAAATTTCGTAAACGACGACAGGCTGCGTCTTACCTTTCACGACAACAGAATCGATCTCGCGTAAGTCGTATTTGTCGATATTTTCGAGCAAGCGATGCACCGAATCGGTTATCAGAATATGCGCACCGTAGCGCTTGGTTAACGATTCGATACGCGACGATAGATTGACGGCATCGCCGATTACCGTGGTGTCCAGTCGTCCGGTAGAGCCGACAGTACCAAGCATAATACTGCCCGTGTTGATACCGATACCGATTTCAATCGTCGCATACCCCGAACTTCGTCTGTGCTCGTTAAATATTTCTAATTCGCTGCGCATCGCAATCGCAGCGTCGACGGCGTTATTAACCGGTTCTGAAAAAAGTGCCATGATTGCGTCACCGATAAATTTGTCGATGAAGCCGTGCTCTTTCTGAATAATTGGCCCCATTCGTTTTAGGTACGAATTGATGAAACGAAAAGTATCAGCGGAGTTCATGCTTTCGGCAAGTGCGGTAAAGTTGCGGATATCAGCAAAGAGCACGCTCATGCGGACTTCACGCGAATCGCCAAGATTTAGATATGAAACATCTTCTTTCTCGAGAATCTTGATGAACTGCTTAGGAACAAAGCGTGAAATAGATTCGAGCATCAAAACTTTCTCTTGAAGGTTACGAATTTCGGCGCGTTCTTTTTCTACTTTGATGAGGCTGTAGCGATAGCCGATACCGAGTGAAAATATTAGCATTTCAGCGGCAGAACCGATTTGTCCCGACCAATGAATCAACACGTGGGATGGCAAGAGTCCCATGTTGCGCAGCGCAATGAGCAGGTTGCCGAGAACAAATAATCCAAAACCCGCCAAATAAAAATAAGCTATCTTTTTTCGTTTCATCGCTTCTTGAATGCTCCCAAAAATCATAAACAGCATGACAAATATCGATACAATCATAAGCGAATTGATCGTCGTCCGATACGAAACGAAAACCCGTAAGAATAGTACTATCGGCGCCAATGCGGCAAGTACGATCGTCAAGTACCATGTCCAGTGCTTGCGCGCGCGGTCATAAAGATATGCATATAGAAAAAATACTTGCGACGATATAGTTAAGGATAGAGAAACAATCGGAGACTCTTGCTTCAAGAAAGGCGAATCCGCCCAAATATATTGGCTGCCATAACCGTTGATCGCAAAGCTCAAGAAGCCGAACGCGAAGACGCAGACACAGTATAGTAGGTGCAATTTTTCTTTGGTCATGAAATAGATAAAGAGATTATAAAGAAAAATGCCAAATACGAGACCGTAGTAGAGCCAAATCGCAACCATTTCGTGGCGATCTTTCTCTAATAAGGCCTTGGCATCCCATAGCTTCAGAGGGATTAACAGCGGACTGCTGGATTTTATTCGAAAAAAGAAGACCGATTCAGCATGTGGAGCAAATCGTACGGGAAAGACGAAATACGTCGAATCTATTTTACGATTTTCAAAAGGATAAATATCGCCCGTGATGGTTTTTGTAAATGTTGTGCCCGTTGGCTCGTAGAATTCGATATGGTCGAGTAGAGGATAACCAATTTCAAATGCTCGGCTTATTTCACTGTGTGTGTTATTGTGAATTATTAGTCGCAACCAAATCGCAGAACTCGAATATCCGAAATTCGGATTTGGTTTGGCGACAGCAGTCCATACCATATTATCCCTACGAATTTCTTCTATCGTTAGAGTCCCCCCTTTGTCTTCGTGCGATTCTAAATAAGAACCCATCGTTACGGAGTCTTCAGGCATTTCGATTGTGTACTTTGCAAAGATTACAGTACAAGAACTAGTTAAGAGCCACAGGCATATCGCGGTGCGCATGTCTCCTCGAGCCTTTTTCCGGAGAAGACGACAATAAGAATTTAATATCTATAAATCTTTATATTTCGTTTTTGCGAACAAGCCGAAATAGGTAAGCGACAGCGTCGCGCCTGCCGCAGCCATCAAAAAAACCGCCTGCACCGACGCTTGCTGCCAAACAAGCCCTGCTAAAAAACTTGCGAACATCGTCGCCGCGCTCTGCAACGCCGCAAAGGTGCCGACCGCAGTTGCGGTATCTTCTTTGCGGCATAAATTGGTAATCCACGCCTTCGAGACGCCTTCGGTGAGCGCCGCGTAAAGGCCGTATACAAAAAATGCCGCGATGAGAACTATAAGCTTATCGGCGAACCCCACTGTCGCGTACGTGACGGCGAAAAGCGCAATGCCGATCAGAAACGTCGGCTTGAGCCCGATGCGGTCGCCGAGCTTACCCGCAGGAAACGAAAACAGCGCATAGACGATATTGTAAAAAATATAGATCGCAATCACTTCCCGATCGCCGAGCCCATGCGCTTTGAGCGCCAAGAGCAGAAACACGTCGGAGCTATTAAAAAGCGCAAAGAGCATAAGCCCTGTAACGGTCGAACGGTATTCGCGAGGAGCGAGACGCCAGTAGCGCAAGAAATCCGCCCAACCGACTTTGGCCTTGCTTTCGCTTCTAGTTTTTGTCTTTTCTTTGAGCAGATATGTCAACGCAACGGCGACAGCGCCGGGAGCGATCGCGATCAGAAAAAGATTTTTGTAATCGGTGGGATAATAAGCGAGATAGACTAATGCGAGCGCCGCGCCGATCGCCGCACCCAACGTGTCGAGCGCACGGTGAAAGCCGAACACCTTGCCCTTGTGCGCGGCGTCGGTCGCGTCGGAAAGCATCGCGTCGCGCGCGCCGGTGCGCACACCCTTGCCGAAACGGTCGAGCGTGCGGCAAAAGAATACCCACAGCGGGTGCGCCGTCGCGACGATCAGGGGTTTCGCGGCGATGCTCATAATGTAGCCGACGCGCACAAACGGTACGCGCCGCCCCCAAGCGTCGGAAAGCTTGCCGAAATAGCCTTTACTGTAGCTCGCCGTCGCTTCGGCAACGCCTTCGAGAATACCAATCCAAAAAACAGAGAAACCGATCGACTGCAAATAGAGCGGCATAATCGGATAGAGCATCTCGCCCGCAATATCGGTGAAGAGCGAGATGAGCGAAACCAACCAGACGGTGTAGGTTAAAAAATGGCTGCTATTCGGTTTGTGCGTCTTTTTAGGCGATGACTCCACGGCCTTAGTCGCCCTTGCTAAAAAACATACGTACTGCCATCAACACCAGCAC
>JAFEGD010000108.1 GCA_018240245.1 Spirochaetota bacterium
GCTTCGGCATTCGAGAAAGAACCGACGCATGCGAACGCGGCGTCGCTCGCGAGAATCGCGCGCAAATCTTCGGCGATGGCGGGTGTATCTTCGACGATTATGATTCTTGCCAGCATAGTTTGCCGATAGCCGATTTTTCGACGTTTGTCAATAGGACGCCATAACCTATACGGTGGTTTTGAAGCGGAGCGCAACGAGCGTACCCTTACCCGGCGCCGCCGCGATTTTAAGCCTACCGCGCAGCCGTTCGGCACGATAACGCAGGCTGTCTAAGCCGATATTCTTACGAACGTTTTTTATATCGAAACCGACGCCGTTATCTTTGACGGCGAGAAAACCTTGGCGTTGGTCTATGCGCAGATAAAACCGAATCGCGTCGGCTTGAGCATGCCGCGCAATATTCGAGACAATCTCTTCGATCGCGCGCTCGAGATGGTAAGCGCTCGACGAATCGAGCACACCGTCGGCGATAAGGATTTCTTCTTCAATATTGAATTTTTTCGTCTTCTTGAGGCGTTCGACAAGTTTACGCACGTTCGTTTCGAAATTCGCTTGTAATTGCTCTTCGGTGTGCAAGAGGTAGAGAAATTCGCGAATTTTTTGTAGCGTGCCTTTTAATCCCTCGGCCAAACGCTGGCCGAAGACGTTATCCGCTTCGGATTTTATTTCGATTAGGCGTACTTGAAATTCGCTGCCGATAACGTCGTGGATATCGCGTGCGATGCGCTTTTTGTCTTCGAGACGTTGTATTTGCAACTGCGCGTTCTCGCGTTCGATTGCGGCGAATCGATCGCCGAGCGCGATCGAGAGAAAAATCGTCTCGAGCGCCGTGCCGATCTGCACCGCATGCGTCGTAAAAAGATTAGAATGCAAAATAGCTGCGGTCATGAGCATGTTCACAACGCCGAAAACCAGCAGCGACAGCATCGCCAAAATATAGTAGCCGCTAAACGGTAATTTACCCCTTAAAGAAAAGATACCGAGTGCAATCGCATAGAGTATCCCGATTGTAATTGTGATATTTGCGATAATGAAATATGCAAAGGGCGAGATAACGACACCCAAAAAAGCCGCGCAGAATATAGGTAGATACATCCACCGGATAATCTTATCGAACTTCGGCAAATTTAAGCGCACGTTCAAGAGCTTATTAAAAAAAGCGATCCCAAAAAACGCCGCACTGAACTTAAAAATACTATGGCCGTATTTTTGCAGCCAGAAAGCGTCGACCCATACGAAGGCAAAACCTTGACCGAAGAGGCCGAGATAAATGCAACACAACGAGACGATGAATACTACGTAATAAAGATACATCGTCAGGCGCAGCCGTAAATAGAGCATCAAGTTGTAGACAATCATGCTGGCCATAAGCCCGTAAAATAATGCCTGCAGAATATTCGCGGTCTGCCGCGCCTGAAAAAAATCTTTTTCAGCGTAGAGCGTGAAACCCGGGCGCGTCACGATATTAGACGCGATCGAAACGCGATAGATTTTATTCTCACCTGCCTTAAGTTCTATTCGAAACGCTGGCAGTGCCGCCCAATAATCGCGGCTGTGCATACTGAGTGTATCGCCGGCGATTTTAGGCGCGCTTTGGAGTGCGCTCAAATCTTCGAGTGTCACGCGCGCGGTGATCGCCAACTGGTGTTCGATCACGAACACTCTGTCATGCGGCGATGTATTTTTCAATGCAAAGAAAACCCAATACGGTTTGCGATAGACTTTCATCTGCGCCGCCGGATTTTCTGCGGCACTGATTTTGCGGCATTCGGGCGCAGAGATTTTCGGTGGGGTGTCGCTCTCGCCGCAAAAAATTATTTTATCGGCAAGATCTGTAGATTGAAAATTTTCGGGTACCGCGAAAGTTGGCCACGCATCGGCGGCCACGAGCGCGTAGTGGCATAAGAAAAAGAGCAGCGTCAAGCGGCGCATCGAAACGACGCTTATGGCCGCTCAGTGGAGGCTGTCAATTGATATATATTGGAGTACGCTGGTTTGGAAACGATAGTTTCTAAACCAGCGTACTCCCCCAATAGGACGAAACGTCCTATGGACAAAAGGCTGTTTTTGTGCGATAAATACGTCTAAATAGAACAGTATGGCTAAAATAGAGCAGATATTCGGGCATAATCTTTATGGTCATGGCTACCAGAGCCGATTTTTGCGCTGTGCGTCATTCGTGATTTGCATAGTTATTACAGCTCCGGTGTTTTCGGGGGCACCCGCGAATTTTGCGAAGAGCCCCGCCGTCATCTTGATCGCTCCGAAAAAGCTGCTGTTTCTTCCTTTCTATAACGAAGCGGCCAACCCCAATTTTGCCTGGCTCGAAAACTCGATCGGGCATTCGTTGCACGAAAGCGCGCGGGTAAAATTCAAATACGACAAAATTGACGACAACGATTTTAGCATGTACTTCATTAACAAAGGCTATAGCCTCAGCGATCTTTACAACTTCGAGAAAATTACCAAAATCGCGCACGACTTGGGCGTCGACGGCGTGATCTACGGCACGTTTAAGGCGGGCCCTTCGACTGCGCTCAGGGACCACCCTTCGAATAAACGACCGCTGAGCGAAGGCGAAGCGACCGAGGCTGGCACAATCGTCCTCACGGGAAAAATTCTCTCGGTCATCGATCGAGAAATCATCGCCGAAAAAACCGTCACGATTCCCATGAGCGCAGAAATGTTTTCGGGTACCGAAGAAATTTCACAAGCGCTCGGCGAAAATATCGCAAAATTATTTTATCCCTCGGATACCGGGGCGCTCGTGCGTGCGGCGACTTTGCCCGGTTGGGGGCATCGCTATAAACAGCGCCCGGGCTGGGGATATTTTTGGGGCGGCTTTTTCTGGACTTCGGTAAGCTTTTTTGCATTTTCGACATTTGAGTTCGTGCGCTTTTCGATTGCGTACCACAACTATGCGCCCGAACACTACACGTCGCCGACCGGGGAAACCGGGCTCAAAGACCCGACAGGCGCGCAGGCGCAGTTCGATGCCTACAAACAAAATATTACCTTGTGGGGAGAGATGACCTTGGGTTCATTTATCGGTGTCGCGCTCGTTTATGCCGGCAATTTGTTGCATGCTTATAATATCGCGCCTGATATTGTCGCGACGCCCGACATGACGGGTAGCGCGTCACTCAGGCAAAGCCCGAAACTGCATTTAGGTTTCGCGGCGCAGCCGCTCATGCGCAATGCGGGTGCGAACGAAGCCGTGACGCAAGTCTCGTTAGTTTGGAAATTTTGATAAGGGGGGATTTATGATGAACAAAAATTTTTATGCGCTCGGTTGGCTGTGCCTCGTACCGCTCGTTGCGGCGTGTTCGAAATTCGCTTTCGACCCCAACCAGAACTGTCTGAATAAAGACGCAAGTTGCTTCGTGAAAGACGTGACCGCGCCGGTGGTCGCGAGTTCAACCCCGGCGCTGGGTGCGGTAGTACAACAAAACTCCGATTTTCAGACGATACAATTTTCAGAACCCGTGAACGGCGCCGATAGGCCGAGTAGCTATACGTTCGGCGGCGTCGGCGGCGCGGGCATCTATGTGAGTGCGGTCACGAAGACCGACGACCAGACCTACCAAATCGCCGTTGCGGGTGGTTTGAATTCGGGCCCCGTCACACTGGCGTTTCCCGGCGTCACCGACTGGGCGGGTAATGCCGCCACGGCGACGCTCGCTTTCACCGCGAATGTCGGCATTGTGATTACCGTGACTCCTTCGGGCATGCCCGCCGGAAAATTCTATGTGAGTAATGCCGGCGGTACCGCGTCGTTGCCGGTGACGTGGCAAGGCGATTTGGCGATCGACCAATATTATGTGTACCTTTACCCGATCGCGACGGCATGCCCGGCGACCTTGGCGAGCACCAATTCAACCGGCGCGAACGCTGCGGGTAGTGTCGCGGCGGCGACGCCCGTCGCGTCGACGATTAAAGCCTCTGACCTATCGAGCGGGCCGGGCGACTATAATGTCTGCATTTTTGCGCAAAAAATATCGCCGCCAAAAACCGGCAGCGCTTCGGTGGTGTTTACGCGCGACGATACCGCGCCGGTGGTTACGGCGAGCTATCCCGCGTCGAGCACGAGCGTCAACACGACGCAGGTAAGCTATACGCTTTCAAAAACGTGCAACACCGGTTCGATCGTGTGGACGCGCACGGCGGGTGCCGCCGACGGTGCGTCGCCGCATACGCAAGCGCTCGTCGCCGCCGAACTCACGGCGGGTGCGCACAGCAATATTATCATTACGAATAACCCGAGCCTCGTCGCCAGCGCGACGTATTCGATCGCGTTTCAATGCACCGATTACTCGGGCAATGCGTCGGCGATTGTGACGCAGACGAACGTCACCTACGACAACGTACCGCCGACGGTGACGAACGTCACGTCAAGCCAGCCGAACGGTAATTACCCGGCAGCGACGCTCATACCGATTCAAGTAACATTCAGCAAGGGGGTTATTGTTACCGGCACACCGCAACTTTCGCTCGCTACGACCGCGCCACCGACCACCGCTGTGAACTATGTCTCTGGTTCGGGCACGACGACACTCACGTTTAATTATACCATAGCTCCCGGCAATAACGCTCCGCATTTGGATTACACAAGTGCTGCGGCCTTGGGACTGAACGGCGGCACGATACAAGACGCCGCGACGAATGCGGCCGTTTTAACGCTCGCGAACCCCGGTGCCGCCGGTTCGTTGGGGGCAAATAAAAATATTGTGGTCGATACCCAAGCGCCGACGGTCGCGATAAAAAATTTTCGTAACAACGGCGTGGTGCAATCGGGGTTCGCGATCGGCACCGCCACCGACAATATTGCACCGACTTCGGTCTTAGTGCAAACCGACGGGGGAGCGTTCACGGCGCCGACGGGTCTTGCGGCGTGGTCGTATAAATTACCGCTTGCGTGGAAACAAAACAGCGTACACACGATAGGCGTCAAGGCGGCCGACGCCGCCGGCAACACTTCGCTGGTCACGACCATTTCGGTGCGTAAAGGCATGAACCACGATGCCAATGGCGATGGCTATGCCGATGTTGCGCTTCATGCCGACGGTACCAACACCAACGCGGGCGTGGTATTTATTTTTCATTCGACGGGCACGGCAGGACTCGCGACGACGACCGACGCATCGGCGAATGCGACGCTGACCGGCACAAGCCCCTCTGACCTTTTCGGCGGGTCGGGATATTGCTCGTGGGGCGATATTAACGGCGATGGCTACGGCGATTTAGTCGTCGGTGCAAACGGTGTATCGAGCCATCTCGGCAAGGCGTATATTTTTTATTCGACGGGCCCAGCGGGCATCGCTTCGACGGCAGCGGCGTCTGCGGGTACGGTTTTAACAGGCACCGTTGCGGGGGGCTATTTCGGGCAAATCGCGGCCACCGGCGATTTTAACGGCGATGGTTTTGCCGACGTTGCGATCTCTGCGCCTTACGCAAACTATGTTTATATTTTTCATTCGCCGGGGGTGGCGGGCATCGCCTCGGCAACCGCGAGCGCGGCGACGGCAAACCTCAGCGGCGGCAGCGGTTATTTTGGATGGACAATCGCTGCGGGCGATGTGAACGGCGATGGCTTTGCCGATCTGACGGTAGGCTTGCCTTGGGGGGCCGGAGCGCACCAATATATCTTTCATTCGGCGGGTGCGCCCGGCATCGCCTCGGGCACACAAGCGGGCGCGAATACGATAATTACCGGCACCGTTGGCGGCGATAACTTTGCCGCATCGTCAACTTTAGGTGATGTGAACGGCGACGGCTATGCCGATTTGATTGTCGGTGCCTCGCTCAATAACGGCGCAGCGTATATTTATCATTCGACAGGCGCAACGGGGGTTGCATCCGCGAACCAATTAACGGCAAATACCACGATTACGGGTACTATCGCGACCAATACACTCGCGAATTCGATAAGCGTTGGCGATATCGACGGCGACGGCTACGGCGATTTGATTTTACCCAGCGGTGGTAGTGCCGGTGGTAGGCTATTCATCTTTAAATCAGGCGGCGGTACGGGTATTGCTTCGGCGAACGATGTCGCCGCGACGACGGTTTTAACAGGTGCATCGAATAATTTTTCCGCTAGTTTTACGGTTACCGACCTGACGGGTGATGGTTATTTCGATGTTCTCGTTGGCGATAATACTCTACAAAAAGCGTATTTTTTCCCTTCGCTCGGCGCGACGGGTATTACCTCGGGCAACCAAACGACTGCGACGGCGACGCTCACCGGCACCGCACCGCTATCGAATACAGGTTTCACGTATGGTATGTCGCAATAGGGGTAGTATGAAATTCGATGCGTTGCAGTTCAGTGGACTATCGACCACGAAGGTATTGGAAAATGGCTAATATCCCCCCGATAGTACCGACTAGCATGATTGCAACGTCTGCAATTTGTCGATATTCTTTGTACGTCGAAAGTAACCCTAAAATCGCCGCAACGATGGCGGCTCCAAAGAACGCCAAAATGCGTTCGTTCATTTCGAAGGCTGTGTTTTCTGAACTTCTTTGGCAACCATCTTTGAAAGACCCACCGCGAAAAGGTACAAGCCTGAGGTTATACCGATGATTGCGAAAACCAACGTTATGGGACTCATGCACTTAATATATAGCAGGGACTTTGTACTGGCAAGAACTTTTGCTAAAGAGGTAATATGAAATTTGAGGCGTTGCAGCGTATACTCACAATAATGGTGTCGGGAGTGCTGTTAATCCCGCCTGCGTGTAACAATAATCACCTTTACGATAAACTCACTAACCCGGGTGGATTGGCGACTGGCGGGGCAGGTGGTTGTTTGAATGCGGTGGCGTCTGACAGCTTGTCTATGGTCTGCGTACCCGGCGGGGTAAATTTCAGCATGGGGTCTGCGGCCGTATCGAGCGGTTCGCCTGCGCATACCGTGCCGTCGATTACGGCGTATGCAATGGCGCGTTTTGAAGTCAAATACGCCGATTGGTTGACCGTCAAAACATGGGCGACAAGTAACGGCTATACTTTTGCAAACCCGGGTGTCCTAGGCAGCAGCGGTAGCGGCTCTGACCAGCAGCCCATAGTATGCGGTAAACGGCATCGGCTTTCGCCCTGTGTGCCAGCCCTGAAACTCGTCGACCGCCTCTCGTAAAATTTCAAATCTACCCATGCGCCGCTTCGTACGGCATTATCGCAAAACTGTTACGCGCTTACGGCGCACTTTGTCGCAGCGATTTTTACCGCTGTGGGTAAAAGGGGTATTGACGACTCTCCTGTTATTTTTTATTCCATTTGTTGCACTGAGTTTTGCATCGATACGCGAAAGTACCGAAAGCGAAAAGGAGTCGTTGTTTCAATCTTTCTATTTGCGCGCGCATGCGTTTTCTCTCGAAATGCGGACGTTTCTCAAAGACAAAATCGATTTGCAATACGCAAACCAGTACGTCGTCGCAGCGGGGAGTCTTACTAATGTATATGAACTCAAAGTTCCCGATTCGGTGCGCTCAAAAATTCAAACATGGCTTGCCGAGCGCCAGCCCACGAATGCGCTGCTCGATTTTTATATCGATGCGGCGGCGAATAAACCGCGCATTATCTATGTCGACCGGCGAACGCATCTGCGCTATTTTATTTTTGAGGCGTTATTTCTTTCGTACATTATGGATACATCCCAGAATATCGCGCCCGACGACCGTATTTTTTTATATAACGCGCACGACGAAGTCTTTCTATCGAATTCAATCGAGAATGAGTACCACGTGCCAGCAGAATGGCAAGCGGGTATTCACCGACAATTTTGGCAGCAAGCGGCTAACGGCATTCAAGAAATTGAAGTCCGCGGCGACCGATTTATCATTGCGCGCTATAAAATGGCGAGTATGCCGCTCGTCATTTATCTCGCCCGTCCCTATGCGGTGGCGATGAGCCGGGTCGAGAATCTAGCGTATCGCATGGTCGCAATCTATGCTTTCGTCGCAGCGATGGTGTTTTTTCTACTCATGGTATTTTTTAGAATTCAATTGCGCACGCTTAAAGATATCCGCAAATTCGTCGAAGGTAAAATTTCGACGCTGCGCATGCGTCACTTTTTTTGGATTCGCGACGAACGTATTCAAGTGCTGAACGATATTATTGCTATTCGCGCGCAAGAAAAACTTGCGATTTTAGCACGCGACGATGCCGAACAAAGATCGCGGGCAAAGGCCGATTTTCTCGCCGACATGAGCCACGAAATTCGAAATCCTTTGAACGCAATCTTGGGAATTACCGATTTGTTGCGCGAACGCAGCCGAGGTACCGAAGAACAACGCTATTTGCGGCTTATTCGCGATTCTGGCGATAGCTTATTGCGCATTATTAACGACGTTCTCGATCTCTCAAAAATCGAGAGCAACCGCATGACGCTCGAAACTATCGAGTTTGATATTCGAAAATTGATCGCCGATCTACGATTTTTTTATACCGCACGAGCGCAGGCGACACAGAACACGATAACGGTGCACGTCAACGAGAATGTCGGCAATATCGTGTTAGGCGATCCGACGCGGGTACGGCAGATTATTATTAACCTTGTCGGCAATGCGCTCAAGTTTACTCAAAACGGTAAGGTTTATATCCGCGTAGCGCGTGCGGCAGATTCGCGCTATTTAAAAATAAGTATTCACGACAATGGCATTGGCATTTCACGGGAAAATATTGCGCGCATTTTTAACGCTTACGAGCAGGCCGAAACTTCGACAACACGGCATTATGGCGGCACCGGTTTAGGGCTGAGTATTGTTTTGCGTTTGGTTCGGTTGATGCACGGTACGATTCGTTGTCGTAGCCAAGTCGGGTACGGTACAAGCTTTATGTGCCGTATCTTACTCCCCGAAGCGAAGACTCCAACCATCGCCGCGCCGACGGCAGAAGTAAACTCGACACCGGAGCATCTAAAGAAACTAAAGATTCTCGTCGCCGAAGATAATGAAATTAACCAAATGCTCATGATCGAGAATTTAACCCACACCGTGCATGAACTGGTGCTCGCGAAAAACGGTATCGAGGCTGTCGAGATAGCGACCGCTCAGCGCTTCGATCTCATTTTTATGGATATAGTGATGCCCGAGCTGGATGGCCTCGAAGCGACGAAACAAATTCGTGCCATGGAGACGACGAATGGCACCGCGCGCACACCGATTGTCGCACTGTCGGGCAATGCGATGGCCGAAGATATTGCGGCTGCGGTCGCTGTGGGCTGCGACATGCACCTCGCAAAACCCGTGCGCAAAGCAGAGCTTATCGGCGCTTTGTTAAAATTGTGTCCGGCAAAAACTCTGTCGGAATAACATAGCGTAGATTCGTCGCCGGATAAACTTTTTGGCTGCGGGTCGCGAGCGGTACGACACGCAAAGCGGCGACATAGCGTTTCAACAGCTCGGCACCGTTTAAGAGCGATAGCGATCGATAAAAACCGCGTTGGCTTGTTTGCATAATATACTGCCATTCGTCGATGTCTGTAATGAATTTGGGGAACTTTGTTTTAAGAAATAACCAAATATTTTTCCCTTCGGGAAATTTTTCTTTCAGTGTCTGCGCCTTGCCGTGGTCGGCGGTCCAAATGTAGAGCGCGAGCGCACGATCGAGCGCATGCTTTTCGTCGGTCATCGCCTCACGCGATCGGTGCGTGCGCGCCAAGAGGGCGCGTAACGAATGCTGTTCGCCTTTCGGCATCTGGTAGAGCAATTGAAAGAGGTAGCCCACGGGAATTAAGCGCGTCTGCGGCATCAACGTCTTAATAATCTCGAACGGAACAAAATAGCCGCCTTGCGGATGCTGCAAAACCCACGGAATTTGCTTCTCTAACTGTTGGTATTTTTTGCGCATCTTGACGCGGTTGTCGTGCGCAAAATATTTGAGGAGAGTAAATAGAGTTTTGCGTCCCGATGCGGAAATTTGCGGCAATACCAATTGCGGATGGTATTCGGTGATGAGATGCTGCCAAAAGCGGTGGACAAATTCGTTTTTGTCGCGCGTGATCAAATATTGCGTTTTGCGCGAAAGATAGCGTAAATATTGCGGGTCGTCGTGGCGCAGTATTTCACCCAACGATTGCATTTTATTTTACGCCAATGCTCCGATATCTTCGCGCCAATAGAGATCGGCGATATTTGCCGCGTTCGCGGTTTTGAAATTTTCGAGATAGGCGTACGCTTTCGCGCGCGCTGCCGCACGGTTTGCGCCCCATGCAACGACGTTTGCGATACGTCCGCCGGTGCTCGTATATTTGCCCGCGTGTTCGGCGATGCCGGCGCCCGTTACATGAACATCGCCGTCTGGCTGTTCGAGAAATACAAGGGGGATTGATTTCTTAAATGCGCCGGGATAGCCACGCGCCGCAATCACGACATTCACGACGGCGCCGCGTTTGTATGGGATTAATTTTGCAGAGCCCAAACTTACAATCGGAAAGTTGATTGCATACTTGTCGTCGGTCCATAAGAGATATTCGACAAGATCGCCTTCGAGAATGGGTAGAATCGATTGTGTTTCAGGGTCGCCGAAGCGACAGTTGAATTCGACAACCGCGAGGTCGTCGGCGCGGTTAGATGCGATCATGAGACCGACATAGAGTAGCCCGCGGTATTGAAATTTCTGGAGCACGGGTTCGATAATATGCGTGCGCGTAAATTCTTTCTGGGCGTCGGTCAAGTGATCGCCCGGAGTATACGCACCCATGCCGCCGGTATTCTCGCCGGCGTCGCCGGTGAGAGCACGTTTATAATCCCGCGCCGCCGGTAAAAGCAGCGCGTCGCGACCGTTGCAAAGCGCAAAGAGCGACGCTTCTTGCCCGTGCAGAAATTTTTGTAAGAGCACGCGATTTCCCGAATCGCCGAAAATGCGCGTTTCAAAAATCTCAGATAGCTTTTGCGCGGCGCTTTCATAATCGTGGTGAATACTGACGCCCTTGCCGGCAGCGAGGCCGTCGGCCTTAAGTACGAGCGGCAAGCTTTGCTGCGGTAAGAGTTGTTTGGCCTCGGCGAGGCTATGCGCGACGACGCTCGTGCCGTGCGGTATGTTCGCTTCGACCATAAAGGCGTCGGAAAACGCCTTAGAGCCTTCGAGTGCCGCGCCGAGCTTGTTGGGGCCGAACACCGCATGCGCAGGAATATTCTGCTTCAAGAAATCTCTGACACCGGCGACGAGCGGCGTTTCGTTACCGACGACGGTGAAGTCGATTTTTTCTTTCAGAATAAAATCTTTGAGCGAGCTAAAATCGTCGGCGACGCTCTCGCGCGCGACGCGATCTTTTTCGGGAATCAGGCCGTTACCCGGCCAGACAAAAACTTCGTCGGCATGCGAAGATTCTTTAATCTTCAAATAAAGAGCGCTTTCGCGCCCACCCGAACCTAATATCAAGATGCGCACAGGAGTAAGTTTGCCTGCGTATGCGCGCGTAAATAAATTAACAATTGACGCGCTGTAAATTCTGCGCGATTATTCGAGTGCCTCTTGTGAAACGTAAAGTCATTGCCGCGATTGTTTTTTACTCTCTAGCCGGGTGTATGCAAAACCAATACACGCGACCCGCGTATATCAACGCCCCCGTCGATCTGACGATTGCACTTGTGACCGCAGGTACATACCAATTAAATTTTTACTCCGATAACCGCGAAGGCGGTTTTTCGGGTTATGGA
The DNA here is from genome assembly GCA_018240245.1 of Spirochaetota bacterium. Lineage (GTDB taxonomy): Bacteria > Spirochaetota > Leptospiria > Turneriellales > Turneriellaceae > Turneriella. Next base: position 11,665 of record JAFEGD010000108.1, read on the forward strand.
ATTTTTACCGGCAGCACGGTTGCGTCGGTTGCGCAGACGCCCGACCAGGTGTCCGACGATATAACTGCCGCTCAGGCGTTCTGTGCGCTCGCGATGCAATCGAATGCGGCAACCCCGGTCTTTATGCAAATCGGTGCCGCCGCGAATTCGATTGCGAGTGGGGGGCTTTGCGATATTACGCCATTGACATTAGTGTCTGGAAGTTATGTCGCTTTGCGCGCGCGCGTCGAACGTAGTCGCAGCGTCGATAATCCGTATGCGTATGCGTGGTCTGCGGCGACTTATGTGCAAGTGCCTTAAAGCTTAGGCAAGAGCGCGCACCTGCGAAGTCGTGCCTAAGCGCTCAATGAATTACCTTGTGAATACCCATCGGTTGTTCGCGGCCGCGAATTTTCACGATGCCGATTTTCTGGTGTTCGATGCCGCCGTCGATTTCGGTGGCGACGGCTTCGGATATTAAGAAATCCGCCTGCGCCTTTTTACATAAGTGTTCGATGCGCGAAGCTGTGTTCACAACATCGCCAATGACCGTATATTCGAGTTGGCCTTCACCACCGAGGTTACCGACGAATGCCTCGCCCGCGTGAATACCAACGCCAATGCGGATTTCGTTTTGCCCGTTTGCGCTGCGCGCGGTATTAAAGATTTTTAACGCCGCGTGCATCGCAAGCCCGCAGCGCACGGCGTTCGTGACATCGGCCGCATAAGAGCCGACCGATCGCGGGGCACCGAAGACGGCCATCACCGCATCGCCGACGAATTTATCGACCATGCCCGCATTATCGAAAACGGCCTTCATCTGTAATTGCCGCAGCTCAGTGAGCATCGCCGCGACTTCGTCGGGGGCGAGATGCTCCGAGAGCGCTGTAAACGAGCGAATATCGGCAAAGAGGACGGCGATCTTGTGGCGATGGCCCGCCGCGAGCGATTCGACGGCGACATCGCCCGTGACAATTTCGTCGACCACGGTCGGCGAAAAATAGCGCGCGAGTTGCTTTTTTTGCCCTTCGCTGCGGCCGATTTGTGCGACCATGCGAATCGAGCGAAAAATCGCATACGCGACGAGCGCGCCCGCGCCAAGCCCGACCAAGAGCCAGAGACCGAGCCATGCGGGCAAGATAATCGCTTCGCCCAAAATATATTGGTGCCAATTTTGCGCGCGCGGTACGCCGCTCAAAATCGCGAAACCGTACATGCCCAGAATCGTTAGAACAAAAATTGCCAGCGAGAAAAAAACGAGCGTATAGCGAAATTGAACGAGCGTCGTCAAAGTCGGTATCAGCAACAAAACGATATAC
>JAFEGD010000109.1 GCA_018240245.1 Spirochaetota bacterium
ACTGCTCAAGGTTCTTAAAGAAATTTACGAAGTCAATTACTGCGGACGTTAGTCCGCTTTAACCTTTCGTCATAAATTATTATTATCCGTCTGTCAAAGAACAGATTAACTTCTGATTAACCCCCGAAAGAGACACGCTATACGCGCCAGAAGATTGCTCGTAGTCACCCAAAAGTGTTACGCGCGAGAAGCCATGATTAGAACGCTTAACAGAGCGTCAAACTAAATGATGTTTTTTGGACTCAAATCGCAAAAGGCGCCGATTAACCGAATACGCGGCGCACGAAAACATCGAGAATATCTAATCCGATAACGTAGATTCCCATCGCGATCATCACCGCCATGCCCACGCGCGTTGCGACAGCTTGCACTTTGAGCGAAACGGGTTTATAGATTGCTTCGATTAAATAAAATAGTATATGACCCCCGTCTAAAACGGGAATCGGCAACAAATTCATTACGCCGAGAATAATTGTAATCTGCGCCATGAGTAAAAAGTACGTCTGCCATCCCATCTCGACGGTTTTCGCCGCAATCGCGACCATCTTCACCGGCCCCGAAACGCTCTTATTAAAAGAAAGCTTACCTTGAATAATACGCCATAGCCCGACGAATGTCGACTTGGTAATGAAGACCGTTTCGTCGGCGCTAATAATTATTTTTTTAACTAGCGTTAAATGCTCGCCGTTACCCAAGTGTTTTTCTGCGGGGCGAATACCGATTTGGCGGCGAAAGCCGAGATCGACATCGGCGCGAATCTCGACGGGGCCGATGCGGAGTTTTAACGTATCTAAATCGGCGTTTTCGAACGCTTTTCTGAACTCGCTAAACGTCGCGAAACTTTCGCCGTTGATAAAAATATTTTGAAACTCTTTGCCGCCGCTTTCTTCGAGCGTGATGTCGGAAATTTTCTTTTCGGTCTGCCGATCGATAATATTTTTTAGTTGTACTCGCGGCACATTTTTTAACGGCACAGCCAACTGCAGAGGGGTTAATCCCCCTTTGCCGTCGGGGCGCACGATTTCAAGCGTCGCCGTATCGGCAGATTTTGCGTTCAAGACACGAATCAAATCTTCAATCGAATATAAATCTTGCCCGTTTGCGCGCACGATTTGATCGCCCGCGCGCAGATCGACGCCCTTCGGCCCCGGCTCGGTCATCGTGAGCCGCGCGAGCGGCCGCGCACCGGTAAACATGCCGGGCATACCGGGTTCTTGCCGCAACACGGGAATCTGTAGTGTCTGCTTTGCTCCGCCGCGATCAAAAAGAACCTCGGCAACATCGCTTTTGGCAAAACCGACCTCGTAAATAATGCGATCGAACGACGGCGTGGGATTACCATCGACGGCGAGTATGCGGTCGCCGTCGCGCAGCCCCGCTTTGAAGAGCGCAGATTTCGCATCGACGCGCACAACATTATCCATCGGGCGGTAGTCGGTCTGTAGCAGAATAAAGACAATAATGAAGCCGAGCAATATCGAGAAGAGCGGCCCGCCGAATGCGAGCGCCATACGTCGCCACGGCCCGACCGAGAAAAAATCGCCCTTGCGCATTTTGCGGTCGGTTTTCGACGGGTCGTCGCCGTAAAACTGCACATAGCCACCGAGGGGGATTGCGGTAATTTGGTAGATTGTACTCTTGCGGCGGCGAAAAAAGAGCGCGCGGCCATAGCCGATCGAGAACACGCGCGGCTTCACCCCCGCCGCCTTACCGATGATGAAGTGGCCGAGTTCGTGAAAGAAAACACAAACGCCTAAGAGTAAGATTCCCGCGAGTATTGAAAGCACGATTCAAGTTACTATAAAAGAGAGAGCGCGGAAAGAACTTTCTACAAATTTGCTTTTCCGTGTACTCGAAAACGCCGCTCCTGCCCCGAGATGAGCCGATCGAAGCCGAAGAAAGTTTTCTATAATCGTCGCTATAAATTGCCCGCGTGGGCGCAAGTTTACTCCATTTGGGGAGTTATCGCGCTCATTGTGTGCGTCGCCGTATTTTTTACTGCGGTCGAAAAGATTTCGTCCGAGCCTGCCGCCGCGTTAGGCGCGCAACCGAATGCGTTCGCCAACAGCCTCTACTACGAGCTACGCGAAACCGAAGAGAGCGATGCGACAACCATCGTTCGCGAGGCAGCCGCGCACCTCAAAGAAAAAAATAATTTTAAGCTCTATGAGACAACGAGCGAAGGTTGCCGCATTTTATCGCTCGAACACGGCAAAACGCCCGCGCATTCGGTCGGTGCCGTCATGAGCAACAATAGCCCGCAAGCGGCGTATACGCTCATGGTATTTCTCGAACGTTTAACGCGCGAACACCCGCAAAGCAATATCGCTGGCAAGCTAATTTTTGCGAGCAAAAATTGCCATGCCGAATCTGTGTTGAGAGAAAGCGATGCGCATTGGCAATTAGCGCTCGTGCTCGAAAGCGCACAGATCGATGCAGGGTACGAACGCGCACTCCATTTGAAAAACCTGAACCTGCGTCGCCATTTTGAGTCGGCGTTTTTTATGGCCGAGAACACGCGCTGGGCGAATATTCTTTCGCTCATCGGCACGCACGACGGCCACATATTGCATCTGCCGGTACGTGCGGCGTGGGCCGAAACCCCGGCGGCGATGCAAAAAGAAAATCCGCTTTGGCGACACCCGCTCGTAAGCAAGAATTTGAACGCCGACTACTTTAACAGCGCTGCACTCTATTTGGGGCAACGCTACCAACTCATGCCCGGCGGATTTATCGCACTGGCGATTCTCTTTTTTCTATTGGCGGTTTTACCGCTCGTGAATGCCTTAGGCGCTTTTCGCGAACGGTTGGCAATCGGCGCGGCATTGACGAACGGCGTCGTCTACGGCGTCGCATTTTTTATTTACTTTGCACTTTTTCGCGTACTACAAAATTTTTCGAAGACCGAATGGCTTGCACTCGTTTTCGCGCTCGCTCTACTCCCGGCGATTTTCGTGCCCGTGCGCATCTTGCAACGCAGTGTGCTCAGCGACGAGCTCAATCGTGCGGGCATTCATCTACTCGTTTTCGTACTCCTGATTGCCGTCGCGTTTATGAATATTTTTGTCAGCTTAGGCGGATTAACCGCGTTACTTATTTTCTCTGCGTTTTCTCGCGCAACGCTCTCACGAAAAATTATGCGTCTCACACTTATTGTTGCGCTCGCTTTTATTTTTTACTTTATCGCGCGCCAACCGTTGGGCAGCTTCGGTAATTTTATGACGCAACTCTTGCCGACGTTTTCGACGCGGGACATTCTCGCGCTGGTGTTATTCTCTCTTGCCGGCGGCAATCTCGTCGCGCTACTTCTCGTGCCGCGCGACCGCGTGTGAAAAAATCACCCACCCCCCACGAACAGCGCAAGGTCGCGCTCGTCGGTTGCGGCCGCATCGGATTCTTGCTCGAAAGCGACCCGTTGCGCTATAAACCGTGTACGCATTTAGGCGCGCTACGCTATTTAGCGACCCGAGATAAAAAAATTGAGTTCGTTGCATTTTGCGATAGCGATCTTGAGCGCGCCACCGCCGCAGAGTGCTTTGCGCGAGCATCTAACTCTCTCGTGACACCCGATGCGCAAGCGGCAATCGATTTAATGCCCGATCTTTTGGTTATCGCGGCAAATACCGCTGCGCATTATGCAATTCTTAAAGCTGCGATTACCGCGAAAATACCGCGCATTGTGATCGAAAAACCCGTCGCTTTTTCGGCGCGCGAGGCGCAGAAGCTGCGCAAGCTTGTTCAAAAGAGCCAGAGTATCGTGATGCCAAATTATGAACGGCGCTACCATCCCAAATATCGAAAACTGTGGCAGGCATTGCACGAGGGAAAATCCCCCAAAGCATCTTCGTATCGCGGTTTTTTTGCCGCCGGCGGCAAAAGCCTCTACGCCGACGCGAAGACGGGCGACGAGGGTGTGCTGTTACACGACACGACGCACCTTTTAGATCTCGCGCAATATTTTTTTGGTCGTATTCGGCGCCACCGCACGCTCGGCAATCGCCGCCGCCATCTCTTGTGGCTCGAGCATGCAAGCGGCGCGACGGGCGTTATCGAAACCGCGCTCGGCGTCGGCGCATTTCATCTCGAATTAGAAATTCACACGCGCACCGAGCGCATTACCGTCGGCAACGGTTTTCTCGAGCGCGAGCGCATTCGCCCGAGTCCGCACTACAGCGCGCTCAAAGCTTACGGCGCGCCGGTGCGCATGCTCGACAAGAAATTTTCGGTAAGCCAAAACCCGTTC
>JAFEGD010000010.1 GCA_018240245.1 Spirochaetota bacterium
GGTAGCGAGTATTTTCATCGCGTTAGGAGCGCTCCTTGTGCTTGTCGCCATTCACGATATTTTACAACGCCGCCATGCGATTAAACATAATTTTCCCGTTGTGGGGCATTTACGGTATTTACTCGAACTGATCGGCCCTGAGTTACGACAATACTGGGTCGCCGACGACAAAGAAGAGATGCCGTTTAATCGCTCCGAACGGCGTTGGGTCTATGCGACTTCGAAAGGACAAAATAGTAATTTTGGTTTCGGTACGACCGAGCAGCTATACGAACCGGGCTACCCGATTATCAAGCACGCGACTTTCCCCTTTCCCGAATCGAAAGCGGTTGTGATTCACGACGATCCATCGGCGATACCTTCGTTAAAAATTATCGGCGAATCGCATCGCCGCGCCCGCGCGTGGCGACCGCCGTCGATCGTCAACATCTCGGCGATGTCGTTCGGTTCGTTAGGCGACCGTGCGGTCTCGGCGCTCAACATCGGCGCAAAAAAAGCGCACTGCTGGCACAACACAGGCGAAGGCGGATTTTCTCCTTATCATAAGCACGGCTGCGATGTCGTATGGCAGATTGGTACGGGATATTTTGGCGCGCGCGACGAGAACGGCTTTCGACTCGAAAAAGTAGTCGAGCGTGTCGATGCACAGCCGCAAATTCGTATGCTCGAAATAAAATTATCACAGGGGGCCAAACCCGGTAAGGGGGGCATCCTACCGGGCGCAAAAGTTAACGCAGAGATTGCCGCCATTCGCGGAGTCAAGAAAGGACAAGACTGCCTCTCGCCGAACTTTCACACTGAGTTTTCAAACGTGAATGAAATGATTGCGTTTGTCGAACGCTTGGCGACCGCGACGGGGCTGCCTGTCGGCATCAAAAGTGCGATCGGCGAATTAGATTTTTGGCGCGAACTTGCAGCGCGCATGCGGCAAACGAAAAAAGGCCCCGATTTTATCACCGTCGACGGCGGCGAAGGCGGCACGGGAGCGGCGCCGCTAACTTTTGCCGATCACGTATCGCTGCCATTCAAGGTGGGTTTTGCGCGCGTCTATCAGATTTTTCAGAAAGAAAAAGTTTCCGAGCGCATCGTCTTCATCGGTTCGGGTAAACTCGGCTTTCCCGACCGCGCGGTCGTCGCGCTCGCGATGGGGTGCGATCTCATCAACATTGCGCGCGAAGCGATGATGGCGATCGGTTGCATTCAGGCGCAGAAGTGCCACACCGGCACGTGCCCGACGGGTGTCGCGACGCAGAACTGGTGGTTGCAGCACGGCCTCGATGTCGACGACAAGTCAGAGCGCGCCGCGCGTTTCATCAAAGGTTTTCGTAAAGAACTGTTGACGCTTGCGCACGCAGCGGGCTACGAACACCCGCTGCAATTTACGGGGCAAACGATCGAAATCAGCAAAGGTATGAACCAGTACACGACACTCGAAGAAGTGCTCGGCTATCGCCGCGACACGGTGCATTTTCCGGGAATGGCTAAACTAGTGGCTTGAAAAATATATTTGCCACTCGTCTTTCTCGCGTACCGAAAAAGCAGTCGGCGCAATCGTTTTAAGAAACGCGGTAAAACTCTCGCCCTGCGCAACGGGTATACCCGAAAGCGCCCACGCGCGCGACGCATGCAGCGCTTTTTTTAGCGCTGCGGCGTTTGCCTCGAAAATATTCGGTAAAATATTCGCGAGAAAAACCGTTTCTTCTTTCTTAATGCGGATGTCTGCAAGCGCAGAAAAATCGCCCACCATGAAATGCGCTTTACCCAACTGGCCGTATTTTTCCCGATTGAGTTGCAAATTATTTTCGGCAGACTCGACCGCAAGCGTTTCGACATCGATGCCGTACGCCATGCTTGCGCCATAGAGCAGCGCGGCAATCGCGAGAATTCCCGAACCGCAACCCATGTCGATCACGGTATCGGTCGGTGAAATTATTTCTTCGATAAATTCGACCATGAGCTGCGTCGTCGCGTGCTTGCCGGTACCGAACGCCATGCCCGGCACAAGATAGAGAGCTTTGAGATGCTCGGGTAAATCCGCATTGTGTTCATCCCAAGGCGGCACGAGCGCCGTCTTTTGCGTCAGCGCAAACGCGCGAAACGTCTTCTCGAACTCTTTCAGGTAATCGGCGTACTGCACCTGCGAAACGGTAAACGGCGCATCGGGCAAGCCGAGCGTCGCCAATGCCATCGGTGCGAATGCGCGCGCGGGAAAGTCTTCATGAAAAAAGAAAAAAAGCTGCGTGTTGTCTTCGACGAGATTCGAGGTACGCCCTTCGGCGTAGAGGAGCTCAAACGTACTTTGCGCGCCAGCGTTTAAGAAAAATTTTTCGATCGCGTGCGCGCCGTCTTTCGGTGCGGTAATTTCGATCTGCCAGAAAATCGCTTTGATATAGTCGCTCATGCATTCGCCTTAGCGAACTCATGAGCGAAGTACGTAATCACCGCGTCGGCGCCGGCGCGAAAAAACGCCAAGAGCATCTCGTCGCGCGCACGCACGGGGTCGAGATACCCTTTTTCACCCGTGACCTTTATCATTGCGTATTCGCCGCTCACGTTATAGCAAACGACCGGTAAATCGCTCGCCGCTTTGATACGGTGAATTATATCGAGATAGGCGAGTGCGGGTTTCACCATCAAATAGTCGGCGCCCTCTTCGCTATCGAGACGCGCTTCGCGCAACGCCTCGCGCGCGTTCGCGGGGTTCATTTGGTAAGTCTGCTTATCGCCGAACTTGGGCGCCGAATGTAGCGCGTCTCGAAATGGGCCGTAAAATGCGCTCGCATACTTGGCGGTATACGCCATTATACCGACGTGCGTAAAATTTTGCTGATCGAGCGCGTTACGCAAATACGCGACGCGGCCATCCATCATATCCGACGGGCCTAAGATGTCGATGCCCGCTTCTGCCTGCGCCAGCGACATCTTAGCCAAAACGTCGAGCGTCTCGTCGTTCAGAATAATGCCGTCTTTGACGATACCGTCATGCCCATCCGACGAATAAGGGTCGAGCGCAACGTCGGAGATTAACACCGCCTCGGGAAAGTTTTTCTTAAGGCTGCGGATAATCCGCAGGTAAAAATTATTTTTCGCCCACGAATACGAACCCGTGCTGTCTTTAAGAGAATCTTCGACTGCGGGAAATAAAATAAAGCTTTGAATACCGAATTTGAGCGACGCTTCGACATGCGCAAGAGTTTTATCTTCACTCATGCGAAAGATACCGGGCATCGAAGAAATCTCTTCGCTTCGATTTTGTCCGTCGAGTAAGAACAAAGGCTCGATCAGTTTATCGACGCGCACTTGCGTTTCTTCGATGAGCGCGCGTGTGCCGCGCGATATTCGATTGCGACGCGGACGTTCGCGTAAATAGTCGTGCGTTAAATTCATCAGAGTTTGTGCGACGGGAGTTCGGTTTTCTTGCCTTTCGTCGCACTTTCGCTTTCATAGTCTTGCGCCGATTTCAGATGCTCGGCGAACGGCATAAAAAAGAAATGTTCGGGGTCGAGAATAATACCTTGCTGCGTGCGGATTTCAAAATGCAAGTGCGGTCCGGTCGAACGCCCGGTATTTCCCGATACGCCGACGATTTGCCCGCGCTGAATTTTATCGCCGACTTTGACATAAGGCTCGGTGAGATGCGCATACCACGCGACGGTGCCGTCGTTATTCTCGACGAACACGCTTTGCCCATACGCGCCTTGGTCGCCGACCATGAGTACGGTACCCTCGGTTGCGCCGACAACGATACTCCCCCGCGCTGCGGCGACATCGATGCCGCCGTGAATGCGCCCCCAACGATTACCGACGCGGCTCGTGATGCGAATGCCCGTTACCGGCCACAGGTATTGGCCTTGCTTCAATTGCACATGCTGGCGTTCGATTCCCGATTCTCTGAGACGCTCGATATATTTTGCGAGAAACGGAACAAAATATAAACCCGTCTTGCGCAAATATTTTTGATCGTGACTCAAATCGTTAATCTGTTTGAAAAGCGGTACGTCGCAGATGGCGGTTTTGCAAATGCGCGAAAGCGCCGTCGCCGAAGCGACGTTCGCCCAGACGCCCGCATACCCTTGATACGTTTGAATTAACCGATTGTCGATTTCAACTTCGATCGGCGAGAGCAGCGCTTGCGCGCGTTCGCTCATCACTTGCCACGACGATTGCGGCGTGGCCAAAAGCGGATAAATAACGAACCACGATAGTAAAATTGTAGACGCGGTTCGCTTCGCTACCATCATTCTTCGGGGTTCAAATTTTTCGCCGGTAACGTCGCTGCAAGTTCTTTATAACTGAGCTTCTTACCTTTCTTGACAATACCCTCTTCGTCGAAATATTCTAAGAGGTAGTTGCGATTAAAAGCGGTCAAATACGAACCAACAAGGCTTTCCCATGGGCTACGATTGCTTTCGCCGGCGCTCATCGCGTCGATCGCCTTATCGAGCTCTTCGAGCAGCTTATCGGTGCGCTCGCCGGGCTCTTCGTAGCGCGTGATTTCACCGCGCACGTAGCGCTTGAAAGACTGCATATACGCTTCTTCGGATTTATTTTTTTTCTGGTGAAATTTTTCGGCGTCGCGAATGAGTTGTTGCATCAATATGCCGGATTGTTCGCGTTCGGATAAACTTTTTTTGAGGTTCGCGATCTGCTCTGCACTGAGTTCGTCGCGCACAATTTTACGCTCGGCGAGAAAATCTGCGACCTGCTGTTCGAGAAAACTTTCGGAAATATGAAATTCCGACGCCGCTTCGAGCGCTTTCAACGCCTGATCGACCTCGACGCGCGTCTGCACAATCTCAAACCGA
>JAFEGD010000110.1 GCA_018240245.1 Spirochaetota bacterium
CGCCTTTTGGTGATCGAGGTCGAGCGTCGTATAAACTTGCAAGCCTTTCGAATAAACGACATCTTCGCCATAGAGCGCGATCAATTCTTGGCGCACGTATTCGGTGAAGTAGGGCGCGTTGTTGATCTTTTCGCCGAAAATTGTCTTCGACGACGGTGTCGTTGCGATTTTTTTCCAGTAAACAGGCCAAAAGGTTTTGTAGAGTGTGTCCGCTTCTTGCTTGGTGATGTAACCGACCTCGACCAAGCGATTCAACGAAGCGCGATTTTTCTTGTACGCTTCGTGCGGCGCGCGAAACGGCGAATAATTATGCGGCGATTTCGGCAGCGCAGCGAGAATCGACGCTTCCATAAAGTTCAGCTTCGATACGGGTTTATCGAAATAGAACTGTGCCGCCGATGCGATGCCGTACGCGCCGTGGCCGAAGTATGTCTGGTTAAAATACATTTCGAGAATTTCGTCTTTTGTAAACGCCTTCTCGACCTGCAGCGCGAGCACCGCTTCGTAAATTTTTCTGAAAAGCGTGCGCTCGCTTTCGGTATAGAGACCTTTGACTAACTGTTGCGTAATTGTCGAACCGCCGGCAACAACGCGCATCGCGCGCAAATTCTTAAAAAACGCCCGTGCGATACCCTTGAAGTCGATACCAAAGTGTTCGTAAAAATTTGAGTCTTCGATCGCCAAGAACGCGGCAATGACCGGCCGGGGGATTTCTTCTAGCGAGACGAGCTTTCTCTGGTGGCGAAATAATTCTGCAATGAGTCTGCCTTTTTGGTCGTAGAGTCGGGTGGGAATCGTCGGACGAAACGAGGCTAAGCGGTCGAGATCGCCGGTTTTCGAATGGATACGAAAATGCAAGAAGCCCAAAAAGAGGCCGCCGAAGAGCGCCGATAAAAAGAAACAATAGAGCGCAATTTTTTCGAGTTTAGCCCACCACGGCAAAGACCGCAGGGGGGGATTAATATCCGCATCGCTTTCTGGCATCGTGGTGGAATTTTTTTAGCTTCGCGTCAGGCCGAAAAGCGGGATTTACTCCAGTGACTGGGCGGGAACTCGCGCCCGCACCCTGGCTCGGTTATGGCGCGGCCAAAATCGACGGAGTCGCTTGCAAAAGACGATAGTAGAATCGAATCGCATCGGCGTACTGCTTCGTGCTCATGCGCTCGTTCGTGCCGTGAAAACGTTTCAAGTCGTCGTTGGTCGTACGAATCGGCGAGAACTTGAAAATATGGTTAGAGAGCGCTTCGTAATGAATCGAGTCGGTCGCAGCAATCATGAGAGCGGGTGTCACGACCGCGTCGGGAAAAATTTCGCGGATGGTTTGGTTGATGTGTGTGTATTGTGCCGAACCAATCGGGGCAACTTGCGACGCTTCTTTAGCGCCGGGCAGAGCATTAATTTCTAACTGCTCGGGGGGAACAATTTTCTCAACCACGCTTTTCACATGGGCGAGCACTCCCCCGATGGTGTCGCCCGGCAGAATACGAAAATTGATCGTCGCTTCGGCGCGGCCGGGCAATACATTTTCTTTATTGCCAGCGTTCACGACGGTCAGCGCTGTCGTAGTGCGAATCATTGCGTTCGTGCTCCCTTTGGCTTCAAGTTGTTTACGCACAATCGGCGCTAAGAGCCAAAGGTTCGAGAGAGCAAGGCGCGAAAAGCCCGTCATATCGGGTGCGAGTGTCGCAAACATGTCTTGCGCAACGCCGCCGATAGCCGCAGGCATCTGCTCGTTTTCGAGTGCGACGAGTGCCCGGCTTAAGAGGGCAATTGCGCTCGTACCTTTCTTCGGTGGCATCGACGAATGTCCAGGCGTCGCCGACACCGTCACCCTAACCGAGACGTAACCCTTTTCGGCGATGCCGACGAGTGCGGCCGGTTTGGCAAGACCGGGCATTGCATTTTCAAGCACAAGTAAGCCCTCGTCGAGCACGAAATCCAATGCGACAGAGCGACTCTTGAGCACGGCGGCAATTTTCTTCGCACCCCTGAGTCCGCTTACTTCTTCGTCGGCGCCGTATGCAAAATAAATTGTACGCTGTGGTTTATAGCCGCTCGCGACAAGCAACTCAACTGCCTCCAGTTGGGCCAATAAATTTCCCTTATCGTCCCACGAGCCGCGCCCCCAGATAAAGCCGTCTTTGATAACACCAGCGAACGGCGCTACTTGCCAATCGCGTTCGGTGCCGGGTGCGACAGGTACAACATCTTGGTGTGCCAATAGCAAAATTGGTTTCGCTTGCGTATCCGCCCCTTGCCACGTATAAAGTAGATTGAGTTCATCGATAACTTCGCGCTTGAGCGCAGCGTGCGTTTTGGGAAATTGTTTTGTTAGGAGTGCGTGCAGCGCTTTGAACTCAGCCGCGTTAAGATTTGCGTCTGTAGCCGAAGAAACGGTTTTCAAGCGCACCGCTGCCGCAAGGCGTTCGGCGGTGGCGCGCTCGTCGATAGCGAGCGGTGCGAGCTGTTTTACCTGCAATTGTTTTGAAGTTTTTCTGAACGTATTGATTGCGAGTGTTGCAACGAGCAGCACGAGAAGGATTAAAAAGGATTGGATTATTTTCTTTTGCATTGCGGATAGTTTTTGTGTGAAGATAGGGCGACAACTCGCTAAAAAACACCGCAACCGATTAGCCCCGATTTAGATCTTGAAAACCTCGTGGGTGTCATCCGCATTCGTGGCAACAATCCGACCGCTGCGAAAGTCCTTGCAGACACGATTGCAAGCTGGATGCAAAGAACGGGGTGGTATAATCACTTCACCACGAGTAAATTCACGCGCCCGTACACCGGGTGCATCTTGCTTTTTTTCGTCGCAATCGCTTGTTTGAGCTTTCCATCCACCCGATAGAGAAACGTATATTCGCCGGGCGCGATCACCTTTTTGAGTATAAAAAAACCGTCTTCGCTTTTTACAAGCGCGTCGCGCTGACCGTTCCATTGGTTAAAGTCGCCTGCGATGCTCGCGCTTTCGGCGTCGCCCGCCGGAATACGAAATAAAACTTCACGGCCGTAATTCACGGGCGTGTCGAGTACGAAGACGCCGGTCGACGACGCAAAATGGTCGTGCAATAAATAGAATACCGACGCAATCTGTCCCGCAGAATCTTTTTCGTGTGCGGTATGTGTATCGTCGACGGTATAGAGCCCGTCGACCCAAAATTTGTAACGAATCTTTTTCGTGGGGGCCGCATGTACGATTTCAGGCGGCAGGTAGTAGAAAATCCACACGCCGTATTTGTTGCGCCGCATCGTCTGCGGGGCATACCCCGGAATATCGGCGACGAAACGCACTTCGCGCGCGGCGCGGTTGTGGTACGAGAAGAGAACGCCGCGCGTACCTAACCCATTGCCTTGCGCGTATTGAAAGGCGTCGATGAGCGTGACAAAGCGCGGCTTTTCGGCGGCGCGCATCGTATCGAGCTTGTAGCCATAGACGACCGCTTCTTGCGCGCTCTCGGCGCCGTCGAGTTGATCGGAACTCAAATCGAAATCGTCGGCGGATAGGTTTGCGCCCGCGAGACAAAAGACGTATAGGATTGAGATTTTTGTTGTAAAGGCAACGCTTTTGAAAACAGGTGACATAAATCCCTCAAATTATTTTCGGAAATTCCGATAAATACTTGAGAAGTATACGAGAGCGTCGGGTACACAAAGACTATGGCCGAAGAGCAAGCAAAGACTGAGATAACGTATACCCCTGAAGAGCTCAGCACGATTCACGAGCTGACAAATTTTTTCCAGAAAGCGCCGGGCCAAGTCGATTTGGCGGGCGACGAAGATGCCGCCTCGCCGTCGGCGACAGACGATTTAGCGGACGCAACCGAAGAAGGCGCGGGCGCTACCGCCGCGCCGAAACGCCCGGTCGCCGATCTCACGAAATTCGACGATGTCATGAATATGGATCTCGATAATTTCGAGACTCCAGCGGCAGACAACACCATTCAAGACGTCCCCCTCGAGGATGCTCCATTCGCCGAAGATAATCCCCCCGTTGCAATTATCGACGGCACTGCGAGCGCAGAGGCACCCGCAATCGATCTCGACGATTTAGGCGGCGCGGCGACCGAACCTTTCCCCGAAGCGCCCGCTCAAGATAACGTATTAGATTTTGAGCTACCGGGCGAACCCGCCGCCGCAGCAACCGCTGCCGAACCGACAATGGATTTTGGCGATCTCGATTTGCCGCCCGCAACATCCGATACGCCGATTGCCGAAAATGATGCCGATGCCGGCGCTGCCATGGGCGTTCCCGATGCCAATACCGATTTTAATTTCGACGCTGCTCCCGCAGTCGATGCGCCGATTGCCGACTTTGATGCGGGGTTTGCACCGGCAGACGTGAGCGCTCCTACCGATTTTGACGCGCAACCCGCGTTCGATGCTGCCCCCGTGGCAGAAGAGGTCTCTCCCGATTTGGGTAGCGATTTTAATTTCGATACGCCATCGGCGGCAGATTTGGGCGACGTCGCGACTCCCGACATGGGCGATTTTTCCGCAGCGGCACCGGCGCAAGACGACGCATTCAATTTCGATTCTTCGGCGCCGTCGTTAGACGACCTTTCGCCCGAAGTTGCGTTAGGGGTAGGGGGAGCGACTACAGGCGCAGCCTCGCTTTCATCCGATTTAAGCTCTCTCGCCGCCGAAGAAGCGGCAACGGTCGACCCAGCGACGCTCAGGCGTGTTCGCGAAACCTTGAAGGCGTTTCCGGCGCCGCTGCGTCGGCGTTTGAGTAAAGCGCTGCTCGACGAAGAAATGAAAGTCGCCGACTCGAACGACCTCATGCGACTTTTGTCCGAAGGCGCGTCTGCGAACGAGATTAGTGCGTGGCTCGACAGCAAGCACGTCGAAGAGATTCCCGAAGAGGCGCAAGAAAAAGAGTCCCCGCGCATTATCATGGCGCGCCCCGAATATACCGACGAGGGGCTCGCGCGGCAAGAACGGCTTATCAAGCTCACGCGCTTCGGTGCGATTGCGGCGTTTCTCGCGATCACGCTCGTTGGCGGCGTCTATTTTACGCTCCTCAAGCCTTACTTTTACCGACAAGCGGTCGCAAAAGGGCGCGCGATGATTATGGAACGCGGCGCTTCGGCCACCCCCGACGCCGAGCGGCAATTCGAAAAGGCGCTCGGCTATTATGCGAACGATACCTACGCCTATCTGCAATACGCCGATGCCTACCGTTACAAGGGTCTCTACAGCGATGCGTTTACCAAACTTTTTGGCGAAGTTAAACTTCCCGGTGCGGCGGCAAAGGTCGGCGAGAAAGAAGTGCGTTCAAGCGCCGAACTTTTTGGTAGTTTGAAGCGCGTCCCCGTTGTCGCGTATGCTGGCGGCGAAGGCACGGTGGCGGTTAACGGCACTCCGCTGACGCTCACCAAAAAAGGCGCGTACGTCGTTGCGCATCTCGACAACAAACGCGACGAAGCGTTGGTGCTCTTAGCGTTGGGCTCTTTTCACAGCAACCCGTCGCGCCGATTTGCGCGCGAGTTCTACAAGAATAATTATTTGGGCGCCGACTATTATCGGCGGGTGCTGATGGCGCGCCCGGCGGCACCCGCGTTCAAGAAAGAAGAAATGCTCGACCGCGCAGTCATGGGTATCGGCGATATTTTCTATCACGAAAAAGACTACGACCGCTCGCTCGACTACTATAAGAAGATTGTCGACAAAGAACCCGACAACGTGACCGCGCATGCGGGAATTCTCAAAGCATTGATTCGCCTCTTTCAACTCAACAACGACCCGCGCATGGTGATTCAGCACCACACGCTGGTGCGCAACAAAAAACTCGAAGCGAAATTGCCGATGTATATCAAAGCGCGGCTCGCCGCGTTCTATACCGATCTGCCGGCAGAAAACGAGCTGCGCGTAAAATATAATATTTCACCGGCCAATATGCTCACCGGGCAACAGCTCAAAACGCGCGCGGATGAACTGCTCACCTCGATTTTTAATTCGTCGGAGACCGATAATTTCGGCGTTAAACATGAGGGCAGCCGTTTTGCCGAAGGCTATTACCAGCGCGCGCGTTCTTACGCGAAAGATAAAAACCAAGTCCGTATGGCGCTCAAACAATTCGAGTACGCATTCCACTACGACCCACGGCATTTTATGGCGTTGAACGACCGCGCCGAACTCTTAACAAGTCTCAACGATTTTTCGGGTGCGATCGAACTCTTGAAAATGGCGAAGTCGTTGAGTACGCCCGAGAAAATTGCCGAACTCGGCGAAAACGAACAAGACGAAACGCTCTCCGAAGCGCCGGTGGGTATTATTTTTTTCAATATGGGCAAGGCGATGTATCTCGACGCGATTCGCGATCTCGCCGATTCGGCGTCGTGGCTGCGTCTCAAAGAGGTACAAAAATACCGCTCGCAAACCGACCATGGTGCCAATGCGCTCTTAGCACAGCTCGACCGCATCGAAATGGAGTTTAACGAAGCGCGCACTTTGGGCGTTGCGGGGGCGAAGAGCGAAGGCGAACTTTTGTACTTTTCGGGTTGGTCGAAATTTGTGCGCAACGACCACCGTGGCGCGTTGGCCGATTGGGAAAAAATCGACCCCGAAAAAACGGGCTCGTTACCGAACCTGAGTCTCGCGCAGTCGCACTGCTATTATCGTCTCGCCGTCGAAGAGGCAAACCCGACACAGCGCGAAAAATATTTAGATAGCGCTTTAGGATTACTCTTTTATTCGCAAGATCGCTATGCGGCGAGTTTGAGTACGGTCACGCGCATCGACGCTGCAAACGAAAAGCACGCTCGGCTCGTTTCAAACTTGGCAATCATTGAAAATAATATCGGCGCGATCTACGAGATGCTCGACGACGAGCAAAAGTCGCTCATGCACTATTGGAAATCGATCGAAAACTCGAAACGCATCGGCAAAGAAAATGAAGTGGCGAATCTCAACATTCGCTTGAGCTTCAAGCGCAAAGCGTTAGGCGAGGGCGAGAATTATCCGGTCATTATGGATTTCGTTCCCCCTCAATACATCGACTGAGAAATTTGCGCCATTTTGCGGGTGCTTTGCATCCACAAAATGGCGCTACTTTCTCGAAAAATAAAAGATGGCGAGCGCAAATGCGATAAATTGCAAGATTGCGCTCGCAAAAAATGGCATCCCCGCTTGTAACGTCTGCAACGCACCCGGCGCATGCGTGAACTCAGATAAAATCGTGAGACTGATAAAAGGAGCCGCGACTTGGGTGATGCTTCCAATCGACGTTAAAGACCCCATGGCGATACCTTGTTTATCGGGAGCGACTTGCCGAGAGACGATCGCTTGCAGCGCTGGGCCCGCAGCGTTGGCGAGAATACAAACGGTGAGAATAATATAAAATTGATAGCCCGCATTGGCGAGACCAAAAAGTACAAATTCGAGCGTCGCGAAAAAAAGCCCGATTTTCGCGAGGCGGGTTTCGCCCCAGAGTTTGATGAGCGGGCCTAAAAGCGCGCCTTGTACGATCGCCGCCGAGATGCCGACGGCAAAGAGCGCAAAGCCGTTGTCGCGCGGTGTCCAGAGAAAGCGCGTTTCGGTATAGCGCACCCATACCGAATGCATCATGAACTGCGCGAGATTCATGAGCGTAATCGCAAGTACAAACATGCCGAGCCCCTTCAACTCGATGAGGCCCTTGAGCGCCGAAAAGGCATTCGCTTTTTTGAGTGAGAACGGTGTGCGTAGTTCGCGCGGCAACGATTCGGGGAGTACGAAATACCCATAGAGCGCATTCACGAGCGAGAAAGCTGCGGCGGCAAAAAAAGGTAATTCGGGACGCACTTGCCCTAAAAAACCGCCGAGCATCGGGCCTAAAATAAAACCGATACCGAACGCCATGCCGATCATGCCGAAACCTTTCGCGCGATTTTCGGCGGTTGTGACGTCGGCGATGTATGCGCTACCGACTGAAAAGCTTGCGCCGGTCATACCGCCTAAAATGCGTGCGGCAAAAAGCACGGGAATCGACCACGCGATACCTTGCAAAATAAAATCAAGGCCGAGGCCGACGATCGAAATTAATATCACGGGGCGCCGGCCATATTTATCGGAGAGCGCTCCTAATATCGGCGAGAAAAAAAATTGCATAATGCCATAACTTGCCGTCATGATCATGAGCCAGTGGTTTGTTTGGATATCGCTCGCGGTGAACTTCGCGACCATCTTTGGCATCACAGGTATGATTAATCCGAACCCGATGACGTCGAGCAGCAGGGTAATAAAAATGAACGAGGTACTCGCGCGGGTTGCGGACATCAGGGCGCGTCGTGGGCATACGACACGCCGTCGAACGATTCGACTATTTTTTGCGCGCGACGATCATGACTGCGTTCATGTGTTCGCGATACTTGTTAAGGCATTTACGCATACTCATGACGCGGGCGGCGATCTTAAAGTTCGTAAGAATATTAAAGGCGATACGCAGCGTGCGTAAAAAACCTTCGTCGCTCACCATTCTACCGAAGTCGAGCAGGCGCATCGCATTCGTTTCGACGGTGATTACCTCGAAACCGTTTTCTGAAAAAAGTTGCGTCCATTCGCTGACGGTAAGCGGGCGCGCGTTGACCTTGATCGCCTGCGAGAGTTCTTTCTGGATAACCGCCTTTTCGGCATGTGCGATCGTGTCGGGGGTTAATCCTAGTTCGTGTACGCCGTAAAGGCCGCCCTTACGCAGCAGGCGGTGTGCTTCGCGTAAAATTTCGCTCTTTTTGCGATCGGTTTGCATGGTGAGCATCGCCTCGCCGTAAATTCGGCTCGCCGAGCCGGCTTTCTCTTTCGATTTGAGAATATCGGCGTGAACAAATCGTGCGCCTGTGCCTGAAAAATTTTTCTGCAAAAGCCGGATTGCAGAGTCGTCGGCGTCAATTCCCGTGTACGAGCGCGGTTTGCGATCGAGAGTGATTTGTGCGGTAAAGCCGAGGCCGGGGGCGAATTCGACGACATCTTGTGCCGCGTCGATCTGTAGCGCTGCGAGCAATTTTTCGGTGAGTTCGCGCCCACCGGGGCGGAGAACTTTTTTTCCGACACGGGCTAAAATCCAATGGCCGGGTTCGTTCTCGATTTTATTTCGAGCAAGTGGTAGGGATGTAGTGAGTGTTGTCATAATGCGGCTTATTTGGAATAACGGGTTGAGTTGTCCAGTATTACAGAAATGAATGTAAGAATCATTCTCGACGCGCAAATGTAATAACTATGCGTTAAAATTGTCGCATAGTTATTACATGGTGCTTTTATTCGCGAAACTGTAGGTCGTACAGCTTCTTGTAATGACCCTTTTTACGCAAAAGTTCTTTGTGCGTGCCGCGCTCGACGATGCGGCCTTTGTGCATCACCAAGATTGTATCCGCATTGTAGATTGTCGAAAGGCGGTGCGCAATCACAAACACCGTGCGGTTTTTCATGAGACGCTCTAACGCCTGTTGAATGAGTCGCTCGGATTCGGTGTCGAGCGCGCTCGTCGCTTCGTCGAGAATCAAGATTTGCGGATCTTTGAGAATCGCGCGCGCAATCGACAGGCGCTGCCGTTGCCCACCCGAGAGCATGAGGCCGCGCTCGCCGACGACCGTGTCGTAACCGAGCGGCAGCGTGCGAATAAATTCGTCGGCGTACGCCATCACGGCGGCGTCTTTAATCTGCGCCGCCGAAACGTCGCTACGGCCATAGCTGATGTTTTCGGTAACAGAACCGTTGAACAAGAAAACATCCTGCGTGACCATGCCCACGTGGTCGCGCAAGTCTGCCACGCGCGTATCGCGAATATCGACGCCGTCGAATATAATTTTTCCGGCTGTGGGATCGTAAAAGCGGAGAATCAAATCGACGAGTGTCGATTTTCCGGCGCCCGAATGACCGACAAGGGCGACGGTCGAGCCGACTTTTGTCTTGAAAGAAATATTTTGCAGAACTTGTTTCTCGGTACCGGGGTATGTAAAAAATACTTTTTGAAATTCGATCTCTTTTGCGAGTTTCGGGAGCGCGACCGGATTCTGCGTCTCGCGAATCTCGGACGGCATATCGATGATCTCGAAAATTCGACTGCCCGAGGCGATCGAGCGCTGTACGAGATTATACCACGATGCCATTTGTTTGATCGGGCTTAAAAGCATGATGAGCGTGAAGAGAAACGTAAAAAAACTGCCCGATGTCATTTCGCCGTCGATGATGAGACTGCCGCCGTAAACGATGAGACCCACGACGATGAACATGGTCGTGAATTCGACGAGCGCGGGGCCGATTTGGTGCGTGATACGATAAAGAAAATTTTGTCGATAGAGATTGAGATTGATCGTTTCAAAACGTTCGCCTTCGTATTTTTCCATCGCGAACGCGCGGATGACCCGAATACCGGAAATTACTTCTTGCAAATGCCCGTTCAAATCGGCGAGGCGCGATTGTTCGTCTTTAGTGATGCTGCGAATCTTGCTCGAAAAATAACTGATCGGCAATAAAACTAAGGGGACTCCGACGGCGGTAATTAACAATAGTTTCGCATTGATGAGAATCAGTATTGTGAGGTGTGTGATAATTAAGAAGAAATTATTGATCGATGTGCGCAGCTCGGTCGAGGTCGCTTCAGAAAGCGTCGTGACGTCGTTGATAATGCGGCTCATGAGCACACCGGTTTTCTCGCGGACAAAATAAGAAAGCGGTAGACGCATCATGCTGCGGTATAGGTCGCGCCGAATATCGGTAACGGCTAAAAGCCCTGTCGCGGTGAGAAAAAAAACAGTACAAAAATCAAACAATAGTCTCAATAAAAAAATTGGTAAAATGAGCAATCCTATATATTTCAAAATTGTCACCGACGGTAAATGCACCATCGACGCATTGATCGCATATTTTTTTTCGGCGATATAAAGAGTAAAACGTTCGCGTAAACCGGAGGTATTGTCGTTGGCGTGGCTGGCGCTCGCCGCAGCGCGCAACCATTCGTGCTCGGCGCGGTAATAGCTCGGCGTCGGGTGCGCGGAAAAAAGTTTTTTTAGTTCGGCGCTCTTGCCTGCGCGCGCAAGCA
>JAFEGD010000111.1 GCA_018240245.1 Spirochaetota bacterium
GCGCGAATTCAGGCCGTCTTCGGCCTCTCGTCGAGCAAATCGGTACGATTTGCGGGAGAATTTGCGCTGATTAGCATGGGCTTATCGGGGAAAAAATCGCTTCAGCGAGTTCCCGCCTAATCACTTCGCGGAGGCTCCCTGAAAAATTGGGCGAAAAGCCGTTCGCAAAGTAACTTGTCAGCAATATGGCTAAAAGAATTCTCTTATTCGTTGTGACCAATATACTAGTCGTTGCAACAATTTCGATCTTGCTCAGCGTCTTTGGCGTCACGAGCTACATCGAACGCGCCGGTCGTGGTTACGGCCTCAACCTACAGAAACTCATGATTATCTGTCTTATCTGGGGTTTTGTCGGCGCTTTCATTTCACTCGCGCTTTCTAAAGTCATGGCCAAGTGGACGATGGGCCTCTCGGTGATTGATCCGCGTAGCGCTTCGGGGGTCGAAGCTCAACTCGTTTCGACGGTACACCGTTTGGCAAAGAGTGCGGGCCTCACCACCATGCCCGAAGTTGCGATTTACGAATCTGAAGAAGTCAATGCCTTTGCGACAGGCCCGACACGCTCGAGCTCGCTCGTTGCGGTTTCAACGGGTCTTTTACGCAATATGCGCTTTGAAGAAGTCGAAGGGGTCTTAGGTCACGAAATCGCGCACGTTGCAAACGGCGACATGGTGACGATGGCGCTCTTGCAGGGCATTGTGAACGCATTTGTCATGTTTCTCTCGCGCGTCGTCGCGTTTGCAATCAGCACGGCAATGAGCCGGGGCGACGACCGCGAAAGCAGCTCTTTTCCGAGCATGCTCAACTTTATTCTGACGATTGTATTCGATATTGTGTTCACGCTTTTGGGCTCGATTGTCGTCGCGGCATTCTCGCGCTATCGCGAATACCGTGCCGATGCGGGCGGAGCGCGCTTCGCCGGTAAGCAAAAAATGATTTCGGCATTAGAACGTCTGCAAAGTACGCACGAGTTAGTCGATAACGCGAGCGCACCGGCGATGGCGTCGATGAAAATTTCAAACAAAGGCGGCTTTCTATCCCTCTTCTCGACACACCCACCGCTCGAAGACCGGATTTCGCGCTTACGCAGCGTTAATTAATGCGTCAAAAGATTGGCTACTTAGGGTAGCCGATCTTTTTTAATTTCAGCAATATTTTTCTATACGATCGCCCTAAACTCAAAAAGAGAAAAGTCAATCCCACGCCGATAGCCAAGAAGGCAGCCATGACTCCCCCTAACGGCAAATAGACCGACACGAAAAAAATCTGTACCGGTACTTTTTGCCCGTTTACAAGCAGAAAAAGTACCAGCAGGATTGCTGCAATAGCCAGCGCATTAAGTCGAATGGACACCGGCTTTTCTAAGCTGCCTTAGATTTGCGTCGTATTTGCGCTACCGCACATCGGACAATATTGCGTATCGTCGAGTTCGTCGTCTTCTTCTTCAAAGTAGACCTCCCAACGGTAATCACAATCTTCGCAGGCATAGCTGACAGCGATTTCGCGCTCCCCACCCACCCCTTCTTCATCGTCGTCACTTTTGTGATCATCATTTTCATCGTCGTCGTCATCGTCTTCGGCGGCGCAATAAATTTTTACCTTGATTTCCCCCGCCAGTGCTTCCTTCATCGTAGACATGAGTACGCGACGTCAAAAAACCCTAAGCCGGGTCAAGTATTTTTGACATTTTTATCATTTTTTGTTACACTCTATCTAACGGCATAACTATTGACTGCTTATCTCCCGCGTCGTATCGGTTGCCGGTAGATATAGCAGCTCGCACGAAGCAAGATGGAGAGAATTTCGAATGACACCACAACGCCCCGGCCCCATGGGCTCAGGAAGCCCCAATAAAACTATGAAAAATATTGCGCTTATTTTACTCATTGTCATCATGGCAGCCCTCACGTACGAGGTTTTTCAAGAGCAACAAGGTAAGATGACCGAAATTCATTACTCTAAGTTCTTAAATTTGGTCGAGACTGAATCCCTCTCGACCACAGAACAGGCGCCGCTTGTAATCCAAGGACACCAGATTAGCGGTAAATACTTCGATAAAGAGAAAAAGTCAGAAGTCCTTTTTAAGACAGTTATTCCTTACAATGATTACCAACTGCCAGAGCTTTTGAAGAACCATAAAGTTAAGTTTTTCAAAGGCGCCGCCGTCGAAGAAAGCTTTTTCTGGCGCACGATTATGTCGCTTTTACCCTGGATTGCAATCGTCGGCTTTTTCTGGTTTATGATGGCGCGTCAGGTACAGTCGACGGGTAACCGCGCACTCACGTTCGGTAAGTCGCGCCCTAAAATGGGCCCCGATATGAAAAATCGCGTGACGTTTGCCGACGTCGCGGGTGTCGAAGAGGCAAAAGAAGAGCTCAAAGAAGTCGTGGATTTCTTGAAGGCTCCGCAAAAATTTCAAGCGATTGGTGCTAAAATTCCCCGCGGCGTGCTCTTGGTCGGGCCGCCGGGTACGGGTAAAACTCTTTTAGCAAAAGCGGTCGCTGGCGAAGCGGGAGTCCCTTTCTTCTCTATTTCTGGTTCTGATTTTGTCGAGATGTTTGTCGGCGTCGGTGCAAGCCGTGTGCGCGACCTTTTTGGCCAAGCTAAACGGCAAACGCCGTGCATCGTCTTTATCGACGAGATCGACGCCGTCGGTCGCTTGCGCGGTGCGGGTTTAGGCGGCGGTCACGACGAGCGCGAGCAGACGTTGAACCAGCTTCTCGTCGAAATGGATGGTTTTGAAGAAAACGAAGGTATCATCATCATCGCGGCGACGAACCGCGCCGACGTTCTCGATCCTGCCCTTTTGAGGCCGGGCCGTTTCGACCGCCAAGTCGTGGTCGATACGCCCGACATTCGCGGTCGGGAGGCAATCTTGAAAATTCATAGCCGTAAAGTACCGATGGAAGAAGGCACATCGATGGAAAAAATCGCGCGCGGTACGCCTGGTTTTACCGGTGCTGATCTCGCGAACCTCATCAACGAAGCGGCGCTACTCGCGGCGCGTGGCGACCGTAAGAAAGTTTCTGAAAGCGATCTCGACAACGCGCGCGATAAAGTGCTCATGGGCCCTGAGCGCAAATCGTTTTTGATAATTCCCGAAGAGAAAAAAATTATCGCATACCATGAAGCCGGCCATGCGATTTTAGGCGAGTTACTCGAACACTCAGAAGAAATTCACAAAGTGACGATAATCCCGCGTGGCCGCGCACTCGGAGTCACGCAACATTTGCCCGAACAAGAAAAGCATATGCGCTCGCGTAACTATTGGTTAGACCAGCTCGTTGTTCTCATGGGTGGCCGTCTCGCCGAAGAGATTGAATTCGAAGACGTCACAACCGGCGCCTCGAACGACATCGAACGCGCGACGAGTATTGCACGCCGCATGGTCACCGAATGGGGTATGTCAGATAAAGTTGGGCCCATTCATTTGAGTGGCGGCGACTCGAGCGCTGTCTTCTTGGGGCGCGATTATGCGCGCAAGGGCGATCACAGCGAAGTCTATGCAAGTATTATCGACACCGAAGTGAAGCGCATTATCGACGCTGCATTTGAGCGCGGCCGTACGCTTTTGAAAAAAAATAAAAAGCGACTCGACCAAGTCGCGCAGGCGCTTCTCGAACGCGAAACAATTACGGGTGCAGAATTGCGCGATCTCTTGAACGGCAAGAAGTTGAAACCGTTTACCCCGGCCCCGCCAGTGGAAAAAACGGGCGACAAAAAGCCTATCGAACCGACGCCCAGTTTCGGTCAAGATTTGCTTTCGGGAGCGCAACCGGCATAATTGCGCAAGCACCCGATTATCTATATTTTTCTCGATGGCGTAGGCCTCGGCGTAGCCAACCCTGCGGCCAATCCGTTTGCGCGCTTCGATAATAAGTTCTTCGGCTTACATGCGGGACGCTCGTATCAAATGCCCGGCGATGTCGTATCTACCGACGCGCACATGGGTATACCCGGTTTACCGCAATCGGCGACCGGGCAAACTGCGCTTTTTACGGGATATAACGGGCCACAAATTTTAGGGCGGCACGTCAACGGCTATCCGACCTATACGCTACGCCCGTATTTTTACGAAAAAAATATTCTAAAAGTTTTGAACGAAGCGGGTTATAACGCGACGCTCATCAACTCGTATTCGTCGGCTTATTTACAACGCTTAAATCACCCGCGCGCAGAACGTTTGCTTTCCGCCTCGTCGCTCATGCAACGGCATTCGGGTAAACCCTATTTCACCACCGAAGACTACCTTCACGGTCGCAGTCTTTACATGGACATGAGCAACTGGTTTTTGCGCAAGATGGGCGCGAATGTACCGCTCGTCAACCCTTACGACAACGGTCGCAAACTCATTGAAATTGCGCGCGGCTACGATGTCGTCATCTACGAGTATTTTTTTACCGACAAAGTCGGCCACGAGCAGGCGTGGGGCGCGGCAAAGCGCGTATTGCGTCACGTCGATGCGTTTCTTGCGGGCGTTTGGGATGCACTCGATGCGGCGAACGAGACCGTGGTCATCAGCTCTGACCACGGTAATCTCGAAGACTTATCGGTGAAGACGCACACGGCGAACCGCGTCGGCACTTTTGTCTACGGTCGCGAACACTACCGTTTCACCGACAAAGTTCGCGCGCTCTACGATATTCCGCGTGTCATTCTTGATATTTTTGATTTGCCGTTTGATGCGGATTTCAAACCCTCATCCCCGACCCCTCTCCTCAAGGAGGGGTAAAAAAAGACCTGTGAACATAGCAATCGTCGATGTCGGTTCGAATAATATTAAACTCGAAATATTCGAATTAACTGACGACGGCCATTCGCACTTAGTTTTTAGCGAAAAATTTCAAGCCCGTCTCGGCGCCGATGTTTTCTTGACGCGCATTTTACGACAAGAGAATATCGAAATCGCCATCGCTGCGCTCAAACAAATTCACCGCATTACGCAAGAGCTCAAATGCCGAGAAACGATCGCCATCGCGACGGCGGCGTTACGCGAATGCGATAGCGGCGATTTCATCGAACGCGCCGAACGAGAGGCGCATATTCGCGTTCAAGTGATTTCTGGTATTGAAGAGGCGCGTTTTGTCTATAACGGCGTGCGCGCGCACACATCGCTCGGAAACGATAATTATTTCATCAACGACATCGGCGGCGGTTCGACCGAAATTCTCGTTTGCAACGATCAAGATATCCATTTTGTCGAAAGCTTGCGCTTGGGCACAGTGCGTTTACGCGAGATGTTTTCGAGCGACGCGCGCGATTTGGTGAAACTCATCGATCGCTATGTCGCGCGCTCGATCGAGCCATATCTCGCCGACATCAATAAATTTCACCCGCTTGCGGGGCTGTGTACCGGCGGCAGCGCGCGGGCGCTACTCGAGATTTTGCGAGAATCGGGGGTGACTCTCAAAGAAGAATTGCGTCTGCCATCGGTTGCGACAAAAGATTTTTCCGATTTAGTCGGCCAACTTGCGCAGATGAGCAAGAAAGATCTCGCAAAAATCAAAAGCCTCGACGAAGGGCGACGCGATATTATTTTACCCGGCGCAGCGCTCTTGCTTTCTCTCTTGAAACATTTGAAACTCAATCGTTTTATGGTTTCGCCGAACGGTTTGCGCGACGGAGCGATTGCCGATTATATCTATAAAAAAGTAGATAAAAATATCTACCTACGTAGCCAGACAAAATTTCGCGAAGCGGGCTTAACTAGCATCGTCGACAAATATAAAATGGATCGCGAACATTCGCGTCATGTCGCCGAGCTTTCGGTGCAGCTGTTCGATATTTTTGCCAAGCTCCACAAGCTAGACGACGATGCCCGCGATCTATTGAAGGCAGCGGCAATTTTGCACGACATCGGAAAATTTATCGACTATTCGCAACACCATAAACATGCGCTCTACCTGCTCTCGAACATGAACTTGCCGGGCTATAACAACGACGAACGCGACATTATCGCGCACACTGCACGCTATCATCGAAAATCGAACCCGAAAATATCACATCTCGAATTTCAAAAGCTTTCCGAGCGCAAACGCGAAATTATACTGAAGCTGTCGGTGCTCTTGCGTCTTGCCGACAGCATGGATCGCGGCTATTCGAGCTCGATTACGAATTTGAGCGGAGAACGTATCGACGCCTCGACATGGCAATTGAAGTTTAACGCGACCGAAGACACACAGTTAGAAAAATGGGCGTTCAACCGTAAGAAGGAATTTTTTGAAAAATTATTTAATACGCACTTGGATTTAGCTTAATATGTTGGCGCTGGGTTTTGAATCGAGTTGTGATGAAACCGGCGTAGCGCTCGTCGAAGACGGTCGCCGCGTGCTTGCGGCTCCGCTCTTCAGTCAAATTGCGCTCCATCGCCCATACGGTGGTGTTGTTCCCGAGTACGCGAGCCGTGCGCATCTCGAAAAGTTTACATTGCTCACGCAAGAAATCCTCGTGCAGCATTCTCTGCGCCCCGGCGATATCAGCTTTGTCGCGGTTACCACAAGACCCGGTCTCGTCGGCGCACTCTTAGTCGGCTACCAAACGGCGCGTGCCGCCGCGCGTTTTTTTCGTGCGCCGCTTATCGGCGTACACCACCTCGAAGCGCATCTCGCGGCGGTGCGTTTATCGAACATCGAGCTCCCATATCCGGCGCTCGGTCTTTTGCTTTCGGGTGGCAACTCGGCCATTTATCGACTCGAACAGCCGGGATGCGTGGAAAAACTCGGCGATACTTTAGACGACGCGGCGGGCGAAGCGTTAGACAAAGCCGCACAAATATTGGGTATGGGGTATCCCGGGGGGCCGCTCGTTGAAGAGGCGGCGCGCGCGTGGGCAGAAACGCGAGGGATTACCCCTGGCGACGAAACTCAAATCGAAAGCGAAAATATTTTTCCCATTATCATGCATAGTTTACCGCGTGATAAAATATCGTTCAGTTTTTCGGGGATAAAGACGGCACTGATGCGCTACCGCACCTCGACGCCGCCAGCCGATATTCGTAGTTTGGCGTTCTTTTATCAAGAGCGTATTGTCGAGCATATCACGCGCAATTTGCGCCATGCTCTCGACCTTTTTCCACAGTTGCCGGTTGTCGCGGCAGGCGGCGTACTTGCAAACGAACGTCTACGGCGTGAATTGACGCGACTCTGTGTAGAAAAAAATGTACAGCTTTTAATCCCAGAGCGTGCTTATTGTACCGACAACGCCGCGATGGTTGCGGCCGCTGCGCACCTGTATTTTGCGAGAGGGATTACCTCTCAATATGCGAATGTCACTTCGGCAAATACCTTTATATAGCTATGGCAATAGCGAACAAACAAGAAAAATTTTCCGCATTCTGCAAGCGCATCGCTAGTAGCGAGAAACTCCCCGCGTTTATTTTTTTTATTAGCGAAAACGCGAGCGAACTTGAAGCACTCCTCAAGGTGCTGCGCGAGAAGCTGCAGCGTCAATTCGGTGCATGCGACGAAGCGCACATCTCGGGATTAGATAACGATGTTGCAAGTTGGCACGGCGAAATGATGACAATGCCGATGTTTCCGAGCGGGCGACTAATTCTCGTACGCCACAGCGAACATCTCTTAAAGCGCATTGAAAACCAACCGAAAGTGCTTACGAATTATTTGCGTGACTTTGAGCGCATACCGGAATTCACCGTTTCGGTATTGCAATTCGACGAAAAAAAAATCGGCAAGAAGTTACAAATTCTCGAAGATTTGGCGGTTGCCTTTGAAGAAAGTATCGCGACCCCGCACGAAATTTATGAAGATCTTAGCGAACGTGCGCAAGCGCTCGGCTATAACGTCGAGCGCGAAATCATCGAACTCATCGTCGATCGCTCTGCGGGGCAATTAAAAATAGCGCTCGCAAATTTCGATCGACTGTTAACGTATCGAATGGCGGAAAAATCGATTCGCCTCGAAGACGTAGAAGAAATCGTTTCGCAATCCGACAGCAATCTGCATTTTCGCTTGATCGACGAAACAGCGCGCCGCAATATCGGCGAATGTTTGCGTATTTTAGAATTACACGCTTTAGACGAGGCGGAGCAATTGATCGCGGCATTAGTACGGCTGTTTAGCGAAGCGTTGCGCTACCATTATTACCGCGAGAACGGCGTTGCACTCGACACCATCGGCAAGACGATGAATGCGCGGCCGCTGACGGGGTATCCGCTCAAGAAGAGCGCCGAACGCTGGGCGACACTCTTGCAAAAATATTCTCCCGCCGGCGTACGTTTTGTCATGGACGCACTTGTGAGAGCCGATCAAGCCTGCAAAGAGAGTCGCGACAGCGCCGGTCAGCAAGTGATTATCACGAGCTTTTATTTAATGCTCGCGCGCGGCCAGCAGAATTAAACAATATTGAAATATTCGAAAATCTTCGGAGAAAAAGAAACGTACTGCCTTCCCGAAATATCTTTGCGGATATGTAATAAATTCTGATTACGTAGTTTCAAGAGCGATTGGTTCGCGTCTTCGATGGTGATTCCATAAGATTTCTTCAGATAATCGCAAAAGCCGACATAAGGTAAGAGTAAAACTTCACCCGAAGAATCTTTGTGGCCAGCCATATTCCAATAAGCAGACATCGCTTTCAGAATCCGCGTTTCGCGGCTAAAAACGAGCAGTTCGCCGATTTGGTTATCCGCATTACGTAAACGCTCGCATAATTTGCGTATCATATTAACGGCAAACGAAGTATTATTATTCACCATATAGTCGAACGATTTTTTATCGATGCGCAAAATAATACTTTCGACGGCAACCGTCGCCGTCGCCGAGCGTGCTGAATCGGTGAAGAGCGCCATTTCGCCGAAGAACTCTCCGTCGCGCAGCGTCGCTAAAACTTGCTCGGCGTTGCGCGCGCGTTTCGATATATTTACTTGTCCCTGGTGAATAATAAACATTTCTTCGGCGTGATCGCCTTCTTTGAATATGGTTTGACCAGGATTATATGTCGACCCGAATCGTTTAACGAGTTCTGCGCTCATGACTCTTTCATTATAGCATCGGCTTCGCTTAAGACGGTCTTGAACTTCTCAAATTGATCGTAGCTTAAAGCAACGCCTTTCTTGGTCGGCGCAAGTTCGCCCGCCTCGTTCGTATACCAAGTACGTAGGTGGAGTAATTTTTTACCTTTGAACTCCCCGACTTCGACACGCAAAATTTCACCGCGACCCTTTTCGATATCGAGAAGGATTTTATTTTCCATAAGCGAGCAGCCTACGATGTCGAGAAGGGTTGTAAAGTGATATAGTGATTAGGCGGGAACTCGCGCCAGCGAGTTCTCACCTAATCATGACAACGGCAAAATAGGGAATTTCTTTTTCAAATTTTTGCGCACCTTATGCGCGAGCGCGCGCTTGCAATCGCGAGAAATTGTCGCCGCGAGTTTATCTATTGTGGTATGCGATTTACATGCGAAGGCGAAACGCCCGCGCGTATCCTCGATCATCGGCCAGATGCTTTGCGGTGTCAAATCGCCAAGCCCCATCGGCGCTTTATAGATAGGCGATCCTTTCACTTCGAGCCGCCGCAACTCGACATCGGCGACGGACTGCCACATCTCGCCGCGCGCTTCGGCTGAAAATGCGATGTACGCATCGCCACCCAGTACGGTCAAGCGATGCGTGCGTAAACGATCGATTTTTTCTAAATTGCGGACTTGCACTAAGGCAACAATATCTGCTCGTTCAAGATTCCATTTGGTCGCGCGGCGTTGAATTTCAGCGTTCAAACGCCGCATTGCACCCGTAATGCGGCGATTACCAAAATTCAAATCAATCGCCGTCGCGGAAAGCGCTCCGCTTGCTGTCTCTTGTAATTGCAATTTTGTATGCAGAACAACTTCGTTAAATTCGGGAATACTAAATTTCAGATCTTTTACGGTGACCTTCAGCCCCTCGGGCATGGCATAGTCTGCAAAGCGTCTCTCTTGCGCTTCACCCAATTGCACGAAACAGACTTTATCCCAATGACGATTATATAACGTTGCACCTGAAAGTGTAAGTTCGGTGAGGCGCCGGGCTCTTAAATTGAATTTTCCGGTAAGCTGTTTGATATCCGCCAAAATTTTATTCTCGCAGCTTGTTCCCGCGCGCCCGCGCAGTTGCGCGCCTTCTAAGACAAAGGCCCGGTTAATGAGCGATACAGATAATTTTTCGACGCTAATTTCTTTCGGTAACCGCGCAAGAATAAACTTTTCGATGCGCAAAATAAAAAATAGTATAAATCCGACGATTGAAATGCTAGCAAGAACGGCGGAAAGCTTGAAGTAAAAACGCCAACGCAACGTCTTACCCCGGTGGCCAGCCCATGTGACGCCCCGATAAAAGATGCCAATGCAGATGATACACTGTTTGTCCGCCGTGCTCGCCGGTATTTGCGACAACACGAAAGCCCTTTTCGATTTTTTCTTGTGCGACCAATTGCTTCAATGCATCGAGCATGCGGTTCGCCATTGCGCCGTCTAAATCGAGAATATTTTCTAAATGAGTTTTAGGAATAACCAAGATATGCTGCGGTGCCACCGGGTTAATATCTCGAAAAGCTACAATATGTTCGTTTTCAAAAACGACATTCGCCGGAATCTTCTTCTCGACAATTTTACAAAATAAACATTCGCTCATTGGCTCTCCTCGTGCTGATTTATATGTTTTTCTACCACACCGGGCAGAATTCCCAACATTTCATAACGTTGCTCTTCGTAGTAAAGTATTATATCGCGCGCACCGATGCGACCCATCTCGCCTTCGACATAAGGGCTGCCGTTGAGGCGAATGATACGTTCTTGACGAATCATTTCTGCCCACTCGCCGCCCATGCGCACGCCTGGCTCCGATTTATCTTTCGAAAACTGCACGATATTGACCCGGCCACGCGCCTGCGCGTTGGCTTTTTCGGTCGCGCGCGTGACACTCTTCGCGAAAATTTCTGCCGAAGGCTCGTTTTTTTCGTTCATGAAAATCGTGCGCGTACGATTGCCTTTATGCGCCGAGAGCGCCATTGCGCCGGTAAGCTTTACCCAGTCGAAAATATCGCCATAAGAGTGAGTTTTTTCTTCGCGATTGATGAGTTCGACGCTATCGTACGCCTTCACGAGTTCGGCGCCCGAGCCAAAAATTTCCGCTTCATCGCTGTAGGCCGAATAGCGCTGGCGCTCGAAGTTCACTTTTTTTTTCAACGTCAACCTTTGGCCGAAGGGCAGCGATTCGCGCTGCACCAGCGTGCCCTCTTCTGATTTGACCGATGCGTCGACAGGTTGTTTGTTCTTACCTTCTTCGCTGCGGCTAAAATACGCGCGTACGTTACCGTGAAAATCGGCCGTCGTACGCGCGATATTCCACTCGATGGTGTCGGCAAGAAAAAGATCGGAAGCAGAAAAAATTCGCGGATTATCCGAAGAACGCAACAGATCTTCGCGCTCTAAAAACTCGGCTTCGTCGGCGTAGAACGTCCCGTTTCCCGATGTTGCCGATACTTTCCCGCGCGCGATCGAAATTGCCGTTTCAAAATTGCGCTCTAACTCGTGCGCGTGCAGCGTGATTTTATTCGTTTTATTTTTCTTGCGCGCTTTGGTCGTCAACCGCGCATTACCGCGCAAGATCGCACGATTTTCGCCGCGAATAAAGAGCGCTTCGTCGCCGGTAATGCGCGTACCGTCGCGCGTATCTAAGATTTCGACAGGCCCCTTGGCATACGCCATGCGTCCGTCGTCGCCATAAATTTCAATCTGCGGCGACGCCATCTTCAGATTTTTTGAAGCGACGCGCGCATGCCCTTTGAGGCGCATAATCGTGTCGTTCTTTTTTTCGAACGGGTTGAACCCGGTTTCTTTTATGAATTCATCGCTACTAAACTGAAAGCGGCCTCTTTTTTTTCGCGCTTTCGGATTAACCGCAGGCGGGTCGACTTTCAGCGAACCTTGTGGCTTTTTTTGAGTACTGTCGCTGCCGACTTCTGCGTGTGACGGTATTTCGTGCGGTTCCGCGTCGCCGTTGGGGAGCGTCGATACCGGAGTATCGGGTTTGCGAATATTTTTGCCGCATTGCAGCGAAAAAATTATCGCTACAATTGCCGCATGCGCAAATAAAGCCGATCGAAAAAATTTTAATAACAAAAATGTATCACAGATCATCGGCGGTAATGAGCCGCACCGTGCGACTATTCGTCAGATAGCTATAAATCCACAGCGACATAACGGCAAAGCGATTTCTAAAACCGATGAGATATAATATATGAATGAACGACCACATAAGCCATGCGATAAAGCCCGAAAAATGCAATTTGCCGAGCTTTGCCACAGCACGCCCGCGACCGATCGTCGCCATCGAACCTTTATCCCAATAGCGAAATTTTGGCGCAATCTTACCGCGCAGCTCTTGCTTGATTTTACGCGCAAGATATAGACCCTGCTGAATTGCAACGGGCGCAACGCCGGGCAAAGGGTTGCCGGTCGCGCTGTCGATCGCATGCGCTGCATCGCCGATAACCGACACTTCGGGAAAATTAGCGATCGCTAGATCGTCGCCCACCATGGCGCGTCCCGCTCTGTCGAGCTCGGAGCCGAGACTTTTGAGCATCGACGACGCGGTGTTACCGGCCGCCCAAAAAATATTTGCCGTCGGCACAAATTCTTCGCCGATTTGAACGCCCGCCGGTGTAATATTCGTCACCGCAGTTTGCGTATGCACTTCTACTTTTAATTTCTGCAAAGCGCGCGCCGCACTATCGCCCAGCACACTCGGAAACGCCGTGAGTACGTGCGAGGCGGCATCGACGATGACAATGCGCGCAGTATCGGGGTTAATCCCGCGAAATTCTTTGCGGAGCGTATAATGCGCAATTTCGGCGATCGAACCTGCGAGTTCGACGCCCGTAGGCCCGGCGCCGACAATCACAAACGTCAAGAGTCGTCTCAGTTCGTTTGCGTCGGCTTTACCGACCGATAGCAACGCTTCGGCGCGTTCAAAGGCGACGAGAATTTTTTGGCGAATTTTGAGCGCATCGGCTAGTGTCTTCAGCCCCGGAGCGTTTTTTTCCCATTCGTTATGCCCGAAGTACGAATGGCGTGCGCCGGTCGCAATGACGAGCCGATCGTATGAAAACTCATCGCCGCTCACGAGTCGAATTTTTTTCTCGGCTGTCATTACCGAATCGACACGATTCATGAGTACGCGCACATTTTTTTGATTGCGAAAAATTGCGCGCAACGGCAGTGCGATATTTCCCGGCGAAAGCGCTGCGGTCGCGACTTGGTACAGCAGCGGTTGAAATACATGATGGTTCGCCTTATCGATGAGCGTAATATCGATCGCTGCGCGCTTCAAACCGCGCGCCACCGTTAAGCCGCCGAAGCCGCCGCCGATAATAATCAAATGTGGTCGCTGTGCCGCCTGCATTATTCTCTCTTCGTTAAAAATACCCCGGCAGCAATGTATTGTATTTTTTACGAATCGCAGCGGGTCTTTTGTCGGCGGCGGTCATGATACCGAATTTTACCGAACCGGCAAGCGTGTTGAGACGCCCTTTCTTCGCAATGAAACCCGGCATCGCCGCGCGCAAGAGGCGCTGCGCATTATCCGAATTTTTTTTCACTACCGCCATCACTTCGGCGGCGGTCACCGCATGGTCGTGGTCGCGCCACGAATCGTAATCGGTCGCCATACAAATCATCTGGTACGGCAATTCAAGTTCGCGCGCAAGTTTTGCTTCGGGCAAGACGCTCATATTGATAATGCCCGCCCCCCACGACTTGTAGAGCTTCGATTCGGCGCGCGTCGAGAACTGCGGGCCTTCCATACAAATCAGCGTTTCGTTTTCATGCAACGTTAGCGAGAGAGATTCTATCGCGTGCTTCAAAATTTGCGCAAGGTTTGCATCCATCGGATCGCCGAACGAAACATGCACGACGATACCTTCGTCGTAATACGTATCGCGGCGATGGCGTGTACGATCGATCACTTGATTGGGTAGAACAAAGTGCCCCGGTTGAATTTCTTCTTTTAACGAACCGACTGCCGAAAACGCGATTACCGCTTCACAGCCGAGCATCTTGAGCGCTGCGATATTCGCGTGTGCGGGAATTTTACTCGGCGGTATCGCATGCCCTTTAGCATGGCGCGGCAAAAATGCGAGTTTCAACTCGTGGCCGTCGTTCTCATACGTCGCCAGCGTTATCGCATCCGAGGGAAACCCCCATGGCGTTTTGATGCGAATTTTTTCTTGGATTTTCATGCCTTCGACGCCGTAGACGCCGGTGCCCCCGATAATACCGATATCTGCTCTATGCTTCATTCGCTCTTGCCTTTCCCACAAATAAGATTTTTTCCGCGTGAGTCATCCACCTGCGTCATGCATTCGCACTCAACTGTCGTGCAACTTCGCAGAGCAGACGCACGCCATAACCGCTACCCGACGCCGTGTAGACGCTAAACGGCTTTTTTATCATACCCACGCCCGCGATATCGAGGTGCGCCCACATCTGGCCGTCGTCGATAAACGAGTGCAGAAATTCGGCGGCGGTAGACGCGCCGCCATAACGACCGCCGATATTGTTGATATCGGCAATGTCGGATTTCAAAAGTTCGCGATAACGGCGACCGACGGGCAAGGCCCAAACCGGCTCATGCGATTCGAGCGCGGCTTTTTCGAGCAGTGCGCGCGCGCTGGGATTATTCGTAAATAGCCCTGCGTAAAAATCGCCGAGCGCGACGACGCAGGCACCGGTGAGCGTCGCCATATCGATCACCAAATCGGAGCGATAATTTTTTTGCACATACGTCAGCGTATCGCTCAAAATGAGGCGGCCTTCGGCGTCGGTGTTTTGCACCTCGACCGTTTTGCCGCCGAGCGCTTCGTAAACGTCGCCGGGCTTGAATGCCGAACCCGACGGCATATTCTCGACCATCGCCACCGCGCAAACGGCGTTGATCGGCAATTTCAACTCGACAATCGCCGCAAACGCCGAAAGTGCCATCGCGCTCCCCGACATATCGAACTTCATTTCATGCATGTCGGCGCCGGGCTTCAACGAAATGCCGCCGGTATCGAACGTCACGCCTTTGCCGACAAAGGTGAGCGTCTTTTTTGCCTGCGCATGCTTCGATTCGAGCACGATGAGTTTAGGTTCGCGAACAGAACCTTGACTCACCGCGAGAATACCCCCGGCGCCCATCTGCGTCAGTTCTTTCAAGCCGAAGACTTTGCGAGCGACTTTGAATTCGCGCGCAACGGCGGCGGTACGCTCGTCCATCGTTTGCGGCGTTAGATAGTTACCCGGCAACGCTTGCACTTGACGCATCGCCGCAATATGCCGCGCTTCGATGCGCGCGGCGTTGATGATTTCTTCGGCGATCTTCGCAAGAGCATCGGGCACGACAATTTCGGTTTTTTTTATTTTAATCTTTTTCTTGTTATCGCTCGCTTTCAAAAAGTCTGTCGGGTATTCGGCGTTCGCTTCGGCGACGACTGCCAAACGCAGCGCACTACGCAAGCCCACTTTTTCTAAAATCTGGCGGCTAAAAATAATCTGGTATTCTTCGAAATGCGTTGCCGCCTTTGCGAGCGTTGCCGCGACGTAATCGCCAAAACTATCGCTGTCGAGTTTGCCGAGCGCGCCCAAACCGGCGACGAGCCCGCTTGCAACGAGCGTCGTTTCGCCCGGTTCGCCTTTGAAAGTTTTGGGAATTTCTTGCACCTGCGCGACTTCGTCTTCGGTGACGAAACGCACTTGCGGTTTTTTCGCATCGCTCTGAGTAGCGACGCTACAGCGAATTTTCGCCGGATACGGAAATGTGGTATTAAAGCCACCGCTATTAGCTTTGGTATTTTTTGCTCTAATCGTTTTTTTGTTCTTTGGCATACTATTTTTTTACATGAAACTCCGCATTGGTTAGCGGCGTCACTAAGAAGACGCGCTCGTAAAACAGCATAGCGCGCAAAGGAAAAAGATAGGCGGCTTGTATCTGCACTCAGCCGCTACCGCAGGTGCTCAAACGGCAGCTCACAGCGCAGCGCGGCTTTACTCTCATTGAACTGATGGTCGTACTCGTGATCGGCGGCGCGCTGCTACTTTTGGCGTACAACGTTATGTCGAGCTTCTTGCAGGCGCGCATGTCGGGCAATCAAGATATCGCCTTCGAAGGGTATTTTCAAGACGCGCGGCGGCAGGCGCTTATTCAGCAAAAAACGCTGACGCTTGAAATTAATCTCGACAAAAAAACTTTTGGGTTACGGCTCTACGACGTGCGGCTCGAACTGCAAGCCGACGCCGCTTTACGCCAACTCGCCGAAGTCAAGCGCGTGCGCCAATATAAAGACAAAGACGATTTCGACACCGTACCCGCAGTCGACACTCCCAAACCCGAGTGGATTAACCCCGAACGCAAAATACCCACCGTATTAACAAAAATCTTGAGTAGCTCTGGCCTCGAACTCACAGGTCCGTTCGTCTATATTCATTTTTATCCGACCGGAAATTCCGATTCGGTGATATTGCAATTTGGCGAACGCAATCCCGATTACGTCTATATTCCGCGCTACAATTTACCGCCGGTACACCTGAAGCAGATAGCGCAATTCGATCGGCAACGGGTGGTTCGAAAATGAAAATACTACATCGAGTGCGGCTTTGGTATCGCAATCGCCGTCGGCGCGGCTTTACGCTCATCGAAGTCTTGATGGCGATGATGGTGACCGGCGCTTTTTCGGGTCTTATCATCACGAGCGTCGTCAATGCGATGAACATGCGACAAAAAGCGCTCAATCTCAACCGTGCTGCTACGCTCGGCAAGAAAAAAATGCACGAAATCAAAGCGCTCAACAAAACCGACAGCGGACGCGGCGACTTTCAAGGCTTTCCGGGGTTCTCGTACAACTACGTCATCGACGAGCAAGAGCTCGATCTGCAAAAAATGGCCGACAGTCTCGGCGCCGGCAAATCGGTCGACGATAGCGCCGCCGCAAAATATTTCAAAGAACACAATAGCGGCTCGCGCAGCGCCACGGGTCTCGCGTTCAAACTGTTGCACTTTCACGTCGATGTAGATTATAGCGGCAACCAACGCTACTCGCTCGATTATTACCGAGGGCTCGGGTTTTGAATCGCCGCCGCACAAAATTTTCAACGCGCGCGGGTTTTACGCTGATCGAATTATTGATCGTGATCGCACTCACGGGATTTATTTTCACGACGCTCATGGCTCTCTATATGCAAGTCAAAAAAGTCGCATACGAGCAGACGCGCGTCTCGAACCAATCGGCGGCGGTTATCGACCTAGGGCAGGCAATCAGCTACGATTTAGCAAACCTCATCTACGAAAAATACAATACCAAACAAGTCTTTCAGGTCGAAAAAGAACTCAACGGCGGTAAGCAATTCGATGCGTTTGTTTTTCCTTCGGCGGCATTGAACGCAAACCCCACTGTTCTACAAGCGCGCAGTTTCATGATATCGTACTTTGTCGAGCGCGACCCGACGGGCCCCGATTATACGCTCTACCGCGCCGAAGATATGTACGTCGACTACCGCAATCTCTATCGCGGTGTCGCGGTGCCCATGCTAAAGTATATCGACGAATTTCGCGTCGAAGGTTCGAATAACGGTGTCGATTACGAAGGCGGGTGGGATTACAAAGTGCGTAGGCAATTGCCACGTTACGTCAAGGCAACGATTCGTTACCGGCAAAGCGAATCGAGTTATGAAGTGAGCGAGTACGTCGTCGAAGTACGACCGCCGATTTTGTGGAATTAGTCAACCCTGCCGCTCGGCAGCTATAAGTTCCAAAGTGAAGCGAGCAGCGAGTCGGTGAAACGAAAACCCATGCGCGTCGGCTGTAGAATCTCGCCCCGCCGCAAAAGCCAACCGCGTTCGACCGCCCGATTAAGTTCCGCTGCAACCGCGCCTCTCTGGCTCTCTTCATATAAGCGGAAAATCCGCCCGCTATGCAAAGGCCGATTGAGGCGCAAGCGATTGATGAGCACGTCGCGCGCCGTTGCTTCGGTGTCTTCGACGGGCCCCACACCCGACAAATATTTTTCGAGCGAGCGCGCATGATAAAAGCGCCGCCGCCCGGTGAACATGTGCGCCGCAACACCCAAGCCTAAATAAGGTCGACCGGTCCAATAGAGCGAATTATGCAACGAGCGCCGCCCCGGCAGCGCAAAGTTAGAAATTTCATAGCGGTCGAAATTCTGCGCGGTCAAAAATTTATCCGCCGCATCCATTTGCAGAATTTGTTGCGCATCGTCGAGAGCGGCTTGCTTACCCGTGGCGACGCGCTGCTTCAAGAGCGTACCGGATTCGAGCGTGAGCTGATAGAGCGAAAGATGCGGCGCGCCCTCGCCCAGCGCAAACGCCAAATCGCCTAGCGTACTTATTTCGCTCTGCCCCGGAACGCCAGTGATAAAATCGGCGCTAAAATTAGTAAAGCCAGCGCTGCGGATATCGGCAAGCACACGGCGATAGGCGTGCGCGTTAAAAAGTCTTCCCAAATACTTTAAGACTTTCTCGTCGCGGCTCTGCATACCGACGCTGATGCGGTTTATGCCCGCTGAGCGCCAAGCGTCAAGAAGTTCGCGCGTCAGCGATTCGGGATTCGCTTCGGCTGTGATCTCAACTGCCGGCAACTTTTGCGCAAATTGCGCCTTGATTGCCGTAATCACTCGCTCGAAAAGTTGCGGCGGCGCTTTCGAAGGCGTGCCGCCGCCAAAAAAAATCGAGGCGAGCACCGGCTGCGGCGTATCTTCAGTCAACAAAGAATATTGCTGCTGCAAATCGGCCAGCAGTCGCTCGGTGTAGCGCTGCCACTCGCGCGCATCGGTATGGCGTGCGGCTATAGAAAAAAAATCGCAATATGCACATTTGACGTCGCAGAAAGGTAAGTGAACATAAATTCCAAATAACCGCGGGCGTGCCGCGCGCATCTCAATACGCTAAGAGACTTTCGACCGCCGCGAAACCCGCCTGTTTGAGTTTTTCGCGGCCTTGTAAAAATGATAATTCGATCGCAAAAATTATCTTACTCACATTAGCACCCGCGTCGTTCAAAAGACACGCCGCTGCCGTCGCCGTACCGCCCGTCGCGAGCAAATCGTCGACAATCGCCACGCGATCGCCGCTTTTGATCGCGTCTTCGTGCATTTCGATCGCATCGGTGCCATACTCGAGCTGGTATGTCGCTTTGAGCGTTTTCCACGGCAGCTTACCGGGCTTACGCAACAGCACGAGCGAAATACCTAACTCATTGGCAAGCGCGCTCGCAAAGACAAAGCCGCGCGCTTCGATACCCGCAACGGCGTTCAGTTTTTCGGCGGCGAGCTTTTCGGCCATGGTCGTGATGACCGCGC
>JAFEGD010000112.1 GCA_018240245.1 Spirochaetota bacterium
CGGTCATGACCCCGTTATGCCAGTTACCGATGAGTGCATCGATCTCTTCGCGAAACACCGGTGCAAACGGACCTTGCGGGTCGCGCAATAAGCCGATAATCGCCGGTTCGTTCGCTAACGTTTCGAGTTCAGCGGCTCGTTTCGGGTCGCTATTGAGCTTTTCTTGATAGAGTAACCAGTCGTTCGCGAGCGTGTGCGCATGCGTAAACGCCGGTTCCATGAGCACCGTATCGATGACGCGCAGCGCGGTTTCAAGCGGCGGTAGTTTGATCGCGGTTGAGTTCGCTTGCGCGGTCAGCGCTGTTGTGACAATAAGTGCCGCGAGCGTTAGTTGAAAAAATGAGGCGAGAGCAAAGCGCATGACGATTCGAGACCTGCTCTATTATCGACGTTCGGTAAAGACAATCTTAAATTACTAAGCTTTACGCGCTCAAATCCGAATCAAAATATACCCTTAGATGCCGGTAACATCTCAATTTCCGAACGGCGACCGTGTACTCTTGGCCGATGTCGATGAAAACGACGCGCTCCAATTGGCGTCGTTTTTAGAATTGAACGGTTATACCGTGCGACGCTCGATCGACAAAGCCGAAGCGCTCGTCTATTTTGCCAATTTTGCTCCGGGGATTGTCATCGTCGACAGCAATTTGCCGGCGAAAAGTTGGCTGTCGCTCATTCAAGATATTCGTGCGTACGAAGTTGAGAAAGATAGCGATTATCGTTCGATAATTATCGTTACCGCAGGGCGCTATACCGCCGAACTTTTACAAAAAGCGAATAAGGCAGGCGCACACGAGGTCGTCGGCAAGCCGATCAACGAGAGCGAGCTGCTCAAAACGCTCGCCGAACATTCTGCATTGTACTAATCGCATGCACGCGACGTGTAGAGGTGTAGTTCTCTTATCGTTCGCTATACAGTTTTCAGCGCAACCGATTTTCGGTTCGCAAAAAGCGTTGCCGTCCCCCGACCCGTTAGAGGTACAATCGGATAAAGTCGCCGACGTGCCACAGCGCGTTCAATTCGATTACACACTCGGCGCATATTATACGAGTAGCGACGTTATTTTTAACTGGAGCGGTAAGCCGATTCCCGACGTCGGAGAGATGAGCGAAACAAAAGTTTACCGCGATCTCTGGTTTTCTTCTTTTCTGCCGCAATCGGCGATTCTCGAAGCAAGCGTTTATCCGATGCCTTTGGGCGGGGTGCTCGTGCGCGACCAAGATTATAATCTCTACCAAAGCGCGCAGGTCGGCGGTGAAGGCTTTAATCTCATTCGTGCGGCGACGAACGGTTATCAAGAGCCGTATGCGTTCTCACTTTTTTTGGGCAACGTGATGCGCTATAAGCCACCGATGCGTACCGCCGAAGAGCGCGAAAAAAATAAGCAGTCGGGTTATCAAAGTTCGTTGGGATTTATCGGCTATGTCATTAGCTATGGCGCGCACCAGATTAAAGATAATATCATGTTTCAGGACCACTGGGTCGAACTCGAGTGGAAAATTAAAGGCGATCAATTATTTACTTTGCAGAAGTTACAGTGGAGCTATAAATTTGGCGTCAAGTTGCACGACAACCATAATGTTTCCGACGTGTTTTTTGTCGGCATGAAACGCGACCGACTCGACTACACGTCGAGCGCGTGGGATTTTCTCATGAATAGCGGTTTTGAAGCGCGCGTCGATTTTTTGACGACAAGCGCAAAGCCGGCGCGCGTTTATTTAGAAGTGAATAAAAAGTGGCCGGTTAAGCAGGCTCTCGCATTCTCGCTTGTTTTGGGCTTTCTCTGGCAATCGCAGAGCCTGTATACGGGGCCGCTCGACAATTACCCTGGCGGAGAAAACTACCAGGTGATTTTACGGCCGAATATAGAGTTTTAAAATAAATTGCCTCTATAATTGGCTTCGAGTATAGTATAGCCATGGGCGAACGAAAAATAGTAAAGAAGCTTGCCGGCCAAGCGACCTCCGACGGGGCAGGGGTGAAGCTCAAGCGCTTTATCGGTAGCCATGAAATTTCGTTTCTCGATCCGTTTCTTTTGCTCGACGAGTTTAAGAACGACGAC
This sequence comes from Spirochaetota bacterium, assembly GCA_018240245.1. Lineage (GTDB taxonomy): Bacteria > Spirochaetota > Leptospiria > Turneriellales > Turneriellaceae > Turneriella. The sequence goes on from JAFEGD010000112.1 coordinate 2,064, forward strand.
CCTAAGGCATACGTCGCGGGTTTTCCCAACCACCCGCACCGCGGCTTTGAAACGGTGTCGTATATGATCGAAGGCCGCATGCGCCATCGCGACTCGGTCGGCAACCACGGTCTCTTGACTCCCGGTTCGGCGCAGTGGATGACTGCGGGTCGCGGCATTATCCATAGCGAGATGCCCGAAATGGCCGACGCTATCGAAAAAAAAGCTGAGGCAGGGGGATCTCCCCCTCTACTATGGGGTTATCAGTTGTGGGTGAATTTGCCTGCACGCCTCAAGATGACAGAGCCGAAGTACCAAGATATTACGCCCGAAAAAATACCGAGCGTAAAAACCGACGCAATGGAGGTGCGTCTCATTGCGGGTACTTTTAACGGTGTCGCCGGTGCGGCAGAAACGAATATTCCCGTACATTATTTCGATATTAGTTTTAATGGCGACGGCATTTTCGAGCATACAATATCGGCGCGGTTTAACGCGCTTGTGGTGGGGGTTGCGGGCAGCGTCGAAAGTGGCGGCGAAAAAATTAGCGCCGGTGACATCGCGGTTTATGGCGGCGGCGAGGGAGTCAAGATTTCAGGCCATGCCGGTAGTCGTGTACTTTTTATCGCGGGCGAACCGATCGGCGAACCCATTGCACGCTACGGCCCGTTTGTCATGAATACGAAAGAAGAAGTCTACCAAGCCTTCGCCGACTACGAGTCGGGTACGTTTACCGCCGGGGTTGCTTAGTTAGTGCCCCGCCGGAGTGCTCGCGGGGAGTAAAGCTGCCACGGGTAACGGCGGCAGCCCAATCAGCTTTTTAACTTCTTTATCGAGATACGGCGCGAGTGTTTTGCCGTAGGCGTCGGTGATGTGGTGGTGGTCGCGGTAGACAAGTACGTTACCGACGACCGCCGCGCATTCGGTTGTAGTACAAAAATAATTACTCAGGTCGATGATGGGTACGTTGCCCATCTGCTGCGCCGTCTCGAAAACCAAGTCTTTCAAATCTTCGAGCGCCGTTTTGCGCGGGTTTTTACATTCGTCAACTTGCTTGCTATAGCGGTGTACGCATGCCGGGGGAGTCATCCAGCTATTGCGGCCGCCGCGCATGAGCGGGTTGTCGCGAATCACCGCAACGCGAATGCCGCGATCGATATATTTTTGCCAGAGCTCGCGGTAGCCCTGCATCTGTCGCTCTTTCGACGGTAGTTGTTGGTAGACGGCCCAGCGCCCCGTCGTCGTAATCATGAGGTCGGGCTTCATCGCGGTGATGATCTTAAAACTTTCTTTTTTCCAATGCTCGCACTCGCCGCGTAAATAGCCTTCCCAAAACACGGGAAAGTCGCCAAATGGGCACGCGGGTTTCGTCAGCACAACTAACCGCCACGCATGCAGCTTGGCAATTTTTTCGAGCGCGGTACCGAACTGCATCGCGTGCGAATCGCCGATGAGCACGATGCTCTTCGTGCCGTTACGATCGCCAAACTCGCACGGCCTAATAGCGAAGCTGCCGGTGAGACCCATGCAATGCGCGTGCTTGCCGTCCATGTCGTGTTCGGCGATGAGCGGGTTCGGTATCACGCGCAAACCCGTCGGTACCGGCGCCGGGTTTTTCGGGTCGAGTGCCGCCGCGCCGGGGTATTCTGATTTTGGATAAATAGCGACGCGCTCTTTTTCTTTGAGATCGGCGGCAATTTTTTCTTCGCGCAGCCATGTGCGCGCCGCAACAACCGAAATCGAGGCGATGAGAACCGTTGCCGTCGCAAACGAGCCGCCGATAAAAAGTGCGCGGCGAGGGCGGCGAAGTCCGAACGCGAGAATGCCGTTACGAAACGGGTCTTCGATGAGATACTTGGTAATAATCGAAAGCGTGAGCGTCGCCGCAATGATGAGGAGATTAAATTGCCATAGCGGCAATGCTTGCATTTGCGGCAATTGCTTCGCCACGACAATGAGCGGCCAGTGCCAGAGATAGATGGCATACGAGATGTCGCCGATATAGCGGAGCGGCTGTTTACCTAAGAGTGTTGCCGCCGCCTTGGGCGTTTGGTTACCGAGAATCAAGAATGCGGTACCGAGTGTGGGCAAGAGGGCAATCCACCCCGGAAAATTAAAGCCTTGGCGAATGACGAACGCCGATGTCACCAGCATCGCGAACCCCACCCAACTTATGCCGACGCGCGTCTTCGCACTCCATGAAATTTTCGGCCAGTAAATGGCGAGCGTCGCGCCGATTGCGAGTTCCCACGCGCGCGTGGTTGTGGTGAAGTACGCTTCGGGTACGCCGCGCAACACGACAATCGACCATATTAAAGAGACGACGAGTATAGCCGCGATGGGGAATGCCGCGACGGTGCGGATCGCCGCGCCCGATTTGCGCGCGATGTATGCACACAGCGCGACGACGAGCGGCCATACAAAATAAAACTGTTCTTCGATCGACAGCGACCAGTAGTGCTGCACAACCGTAGCGCCGCTCTCGCGCGCCATATAGTCGACCGCCTGTGCGACGAGCATCCAGTTTTGTACGTAGAGCGCCGACGCGAGAGTTTGGCTCGCTGTGTTAATCCAATCGGTCGCGGGCACGAACGCGAGTGCGGCGAAAAGCGCGACAAAAAGTACGAGCGTCGCTACGGGCAAAAGCCGGCGCATGCGGCGTGCCCAAAATTCGGCGAGGCGCAGTGTGCCTGTCGCTTCGACTTCGCGCACAATGAGACTCGTGATTAAAAAACCCGAGATGACAAAAAACGCATCGACGCCGACGAAGCCGCCTTTGAAAATATCGGGCATCAAATGAAAAAGCAAAACGAGGAGTACAGAAATCGCGCGTAGCCCCTGTAGATCGGGGCGATAGGTGATAAGTTGGCTCGACATTACTCGCCGTGCTCGCTCATCTGCTCGTCAAAGTACGCGGCAATGACGCGCGGCATTTCTTTTTTCAGTCGCTCGGCCATAATGCGTTTGCCGTCGGCCGCCGGGTGAATGCCGTCGGGTAAGAGCTTACGAAAATTTTTAGCGCTGCGCGGAAAGTCGACCGCAAAATCGATCACAGTCAGATGCGAGGCGAGAATTTTTTTGCGCAAGATTTTAAGCTTATCTTCAGAGCTATTGCGCGCGAGCGGAATCGGCAAACCGATCACAGGAACAATGTGCGCTTTACGCAGGTCATCCGCCATTTGTTCGATGATGTTCATCATTGTTTGCGGATCATTGCCGTAAAAGACGTCGTTGGTGCCGCCCATAATAATGCAGACATCGGGGTTCTCTGCGACGACGTCTTCGTTCATGCGGTAATACATTTCTTCGAGCGTCTCGCCGTTGACGCCCCGGTTGATAATCGTCATACCCGTGTCTGCGGCGGCAAGCTCGGTCCACGATTTACCGTTCGGGTAGCCCCAAGTAATCGAATCGCCCAACGCGACAATGCGAAGATTCGGCGCTTCTATTTTATCTATTGAATATGTTGTTTGTGCCACAAAGAGTAGCGGTAGGAGTAATAATTGTTTCATGAGCTTATCTTATTTATATACTTTCGGCATATTTCGCTTGTCACTCTGTCTAAAAAGCAAAATCTGCTTTTAACACCGCGCGGTAGAGCAGTTGGTAGCTCGTTGGGCTCATAACCCAAAGGTCGCAGGTTCAAGTCCTGCCCGCGCTAAAGAAAAAGAAACACCCCCTCACGGGGGTGTTTCTTTTATATTAAATATGGCGACGTAGCTCAGCTGGTTAGAGCGATGGAATCATAATCCACAGGTCCGGGGTTCGAATCCCTGCGTCGCTAAATAAGCATGCAAACGAAACCTTCCCGCCTTGAATCGCTCAAATTAGCACTCGGTATCAGCTACCGCTATTCGCGCGGTAAGAGCCGATTCTTTTTGAGCATGAATGCGTTTCTCGCATTCGTCGGCGTTTTTGTCGGCACAAGCTTACTCGTCGTCGTCATGTCGATCTTCGGCGGTTTTCAAGCGCAGCTCAAAAAAAGTATTTTTCAATTCGACCCGCACGTCATGCTCACCGTCGATCGTATCACCGGGGGCGAAAAAATCAATGGTTGGCAAAAATGGAAAGAGCGGCTTGAAGGCGAACTTGCGGGCGACGTCGTCTCGGTCGAGGGTAGTATTCAATCGCCCGCGATCTTTCGCCGCAAAAAATTTCTCGACCACGTCTTCGTGCGCGGCATGGATTTCAAAGCCGACGACAAAACGAAGACATACACCGTGCCCGATTACTTTCCCGAAATTGTCGAACCGCAAGGCGTACGCAAAATTCCGCAGGGCGATTATGCGATCATCGGTCGCGAAATGGCGCTCAACTTAGGTTTAAGCGTCGGCGACACGATCGAACTCATCGTGCCGCGCGGGCAATTTAATTTGCAGACGGGGGTTGTGCCGTCGATTCGCGCGTTCAAAGTCGCCGCCTTATTCAAAACGGGTCACTATAATTACGACACGAAAGTTGTCGTCTTAGGTTTAGGTACCGCGCAGAATTTGTATGCGCTGCCCGACGCGGTGCAGCAGCTTGTGCTACGCCTCAAAGATACCGATTCGCTATCCAAGATGCGGCGCAAGATTCAGCGCTCGTGGCCCTATACCGTGCGCACGATCGAAGACGAGCAGCGCAATTTTTTTGCCGCGCTGCGTCTTGAAAAAACGATCATGATCGTTATCGTTTTCCTCTTTATCATAGCCGCGATGGTCGGCATCATTATTGCGACGTTTAATATCGTGCGTGCGCACCGACGCGATATCGGCATTATGAAATCGCTCGGTTTTTCGCGCTCGCAAATTCTCTTAATTTTTGCCGTCACCGGCATGGCGATGGGCATCTTGGGCTCGCTCTCGGGCATTTTTGCCGGGGTAGGGCTTGCGAACAATCTCGAATCTGTCTTGCACGGTATCGAAGCGGTGATTAATCTTATCGGCAAGTATTGGGCCGAATACGTCAGCCACAATCTGTGGCTGGATGTACGGCTGATACCGCGCGACGTCTATTATTTCGACCATCTGCCGATCGACATCGATTGGAAACTCTTGCGCGTGTTAGGGTACGTCTCCGTCGCGCTTTCGATCTTAGCGTCGATTATTCCCGCGCGTAAAGCGGCAAAGCTCGAGCCGATCGATATCATACGCAAGGCGGAGTTCTAATGCAAGACAGCAATCTATCCGCCGCTGCGCTCTTGAGTGTCAGCGATCTGACGAAAACCTACCGCGACGGCGAGGCGTTTGCTGAGGTCTTGAAAGGAATCAGCTTCAGTGTTCAGCCGGGTGAATTTGTCGCGATTCAGGGGCCGTCGGGTGCAGGCAAGAGCACGCTCTTAAATTTGCTCGGCGCGCTCGATAAACCCGACGCGGGTAAAATCGTTATCGACGGGTTAGAGCTCACGAGCCAAATCAAACGCGCGACGGTCGATACGTTTCGTCGCGACAAGATCGGTTTTATTTTTCAGAACCATTACCTCATGCAAGAGTTTACCGTGCTCGAAAATGTGATGCTGCCGTTGCGCGTGCAAGGCGTGCACAAAGCCGAAGCGGCCGAGCGCGCAAAGAAGGTACTCGAACGCATTGGCCTCGGCCACCGCATCGCGCACTTTCCCTCGCAGATTTCGGGCGGCGAAAGCCAGCGCGTTGCCGTCGCGCGCGCGGTCGTGAAAAACCCCCCGCTCATTTTGGCTGACGAGCCGACAGGCAATCTCGACAGCGACAACCGCCAGCGCTTTATCGAAGTTTTGAACACATTGCAGGCCGAAGATCGTCTCACAATAATTGTCGTTACCCACGAGGCCGAGCTCGCGATGGCCGCATCGCGGCGACTACTAATGAAGGACGGTAAAATCGATATTTCTGGCTTCTAATAGACAGCTTGTTTAGAAAAATCGATTTTACCGAATGGCATTTCAAATCAAGGGTTTTCGTGCTCGGCGCAAGGCGGCGCGTGCCGCACAATCGGGTGAGACTGTTGCAATGCCGACGGGCTTTGAAGAGGTATCGTTCGGCCAAAAGATTGCACATTTTTTTCGTGAGAATCCCAAAATAATTCGCAACAGCATCATCGGTGCCGCTGGCATAGCTGTAATAGTTATTACATTTCTGGTGTTGCGCGCTGGGGCTCGCGAAGAGCATAGTCGCAAATTGCACGAAGCGCTCGAAAAATACGATCAGATCAAGATTTTGCCGCGCGGCGACGCGCGCGCGCTCCAGCTGAAAGAATTTGGTTTATCACTGAAGCCTGTCTGCGAACAGGGACTAAAGACTATCGAAAGTTCCGCGGCGTGTTTCACCGCCGGGACAGCGCTGCTCGAAGGGCGCGAGTTCACAGCGGCAGCGAGCCAGTTTGAACGCGCTGCGGCGGGCTACGACACCGAGGCGATGCAGTCGGTCGCGCGTTTTATGCAGGCGCAGGCGCTCGAAAGCGCGCGCGAATTTGAGAAAGCGCTCGCCGTTTATAAGGTTCTCGAAAAAGAATATGCGAACGTCAAGAAATCCGACTTAGCGATTTTTCACGAAGGGCGGATGCTTTATTATCTTGGGCGCTACGACGAGGCCGAAGAGCGTTTCGGTAAATTGACGCACGAGGGCGAAGGCAAAGATTTTGCCTTACAGAGCCGCAGTTATATTTCGCTCTTGAACGCCGAGCGCGCGCAACAAGGCAACCAACCTAAGAAGTAATTTGTCGGCCGCGCAGAAATTACGAATCGCGCTCCCGAAGGGGCGCATGAGCGACGAGAGTCTCGAGTTTTTTGCCGCGCGCGGCTTAAGCGCGCTTTCTAAGACCGGCGATGGGCGCGAGTTGATCATGTACGACGACGCGCATCACTTAGAGTTCTATCTTATTCGCAGTAAAGACGTGGGTGCGTACGTAGAGCAGGGTGCCGCCGATTTAGGCGTTATGGGACTCGATCTTTTACTCGAACACAATTTCGACGTGTTTATTCCAGCGGCGTTGCCTTTTGGCGAGTGCCGGCTGTCGGTTGCGTATCCGAACGCGCGCCCCGACTGGCAGAGAAAACGCGATCTGCGCGTTGCGACGAAATATCCGCATCTTGCGACAGAGTATTTTTTTCGGCGCGGTTTCAATATTCGCATTATCGAACTCTATGGCTCTATCGAAATTGCGCCGCTCACGGGGCTTGCCGACGTCATCGTCGATCTCGTGAGCACCGGAGCAACGCTCAAGGCGAATAAACTCACCGAAGAAGAAATTATCCTCAAGAGCAGCGCGCGACTCATCTTGAACCCGTCGGCGTTTGCGTTGCGTCGTGAGCGGCTTATCCAATTCATTGACACCCTGTTTTAATTACCGTTTGCGTCGTAAATGGCCGTACCTAAAAGAAGACTTTCTCATTCGCGTCGTCGCAATCGCCGCGCACACCACGCAATTGGCAAACCCAATCTTCGCCCCTGCGCGAATTGTGCAGCCTATGGGTTGCCGCACCGTATTTGTACCGCTTGCGGTTATTATAACGGGCGTCAGGTTATTATTCCCCGCGTAAAAAAAGCCAAAGCCGATAAGGAGTGATCCCGGATACGGGACACTTCTTGAATGACAGCGGGCAATCCCACTATATATAAGGGAAGTTCGGTCGGTCAAGAGCTACACCATGACAATTGCATGGCGTGTGGCGCATTGAACAACTATTCGTTTCATATTCCCTCGACGTTCAATGCCGACAAAGGCGAGGTCGAGTTCACATACCAATTGCGCCGCGAGCACGAGGGAGCGCCGGGGTATTCGCACGGCGGCGCGCTTGCGATGATTCTCGACGAATGCCAGGGTGTGTTGTGCCACCATCTCGGGCATTTTGTGATGACCGACGGGCTTTCGATAAAATATTTTAAGGCGACGCCGCTCTACAAAGATTTGCGTGTAACGGCGTGGTTGACTTCGGCACGCTCGAAAAGACTTTATACGAAGGCGCGCATCGCGCTTGGTGACGAGGTGCTCGTCGAAGCGAAAACAAAATGGTATATTATTCCCGAGCGGTTACTCGAACGCCGGTTTGGCGGTAGCACCATGGACAACCGCTTGAAACAGTTTATCGATTCAAACCGGATGCGGGCGAAAGAAATTCGTCGCCGATTGCGCGCAGAGAAATTATTGCACGCGCCGTGATTTTTGGTAAGCAATCCACAAATAGAATACGGCGAAAGCGATAAATAGATATTGCGGCCAATTGCCGACGAACGAAAACACCGTGCGCGCGCGCTCCATAACCGGGACTTTATAAATTTGGTTCACGCGCTCGAAGAGCTTTGTCTTGCCGAAAATTTCGCCGGTCGACGAAACGAACGCGCTGATACCCGAGTTCGTCGAACGCAAAATCGGTACTCTGAGTTCGATCGCACGCATCGCGCCCAGCGTCATGTGCTGCAAACTTTCGACCGAGTCGCCGAACCAAGCGTCGTTCGTGATATTGATAATAAACTGCGCTTCGCGCGCCGTGGCCGCGTCGAACGCACGCGCGTAGTCGGGCAGAATCACTTCGTAGCAGATTAACGGCATCGCTTTTACAATACCAACTTTAGAAGAGATATTAAAGAGCGTAAATTTCTCGCCGTGCGCAAAGTCAGAGACCGCAGGAAAAAGGCTTTTCAGAGAAGGAAACGTGTCGCCGAGCGGCATGAACTCGCCGAACGGCAACAAGAAATTTTTCTGGTAATTATTCAAGGGTACACCCATCAAATCGAGATGCCACATATTCGAATAGTCTTTGCGCGCTTTGAGGTCGGCATAAATATCGTTGATGATAATCGGCGTCAGCGTCGATTTTTGCAAGTCGAGAATCGCCGTTTTCAGCGGTTGGTTGCGTTCGAA
>JAFEGD010000113.1 GCA_018240245.1 Spirochaetota bacterium
GCGTCGTTCGCGTTGCGTTGGATTAATTGCACCATCTCGCCTAAAGCCGCGCCGGTTTCTTCGACGTGCGCCGCTTGGTCCATGGCGCCGTTGTTGAGCATCTCGGCGGTCGACGCGACTTGCTGCGAAGCGAGCGCGATTTCAGAAGAGCTTTGTTGTACTTGTTGCAAAACGCTGCGCAGACGGTCGGCCATAATGCGCAGCGATGTCATAAACGAGCCGATTTCATCTTTCGAATCGACGACAACATCGGCGGTTAAATTGCCACCGGCGAGGCTTTCGGAAAAAGTAATCGCTTGAGTGAGCGACCGACCTACATGGCGCAATACATACATGCCAACACCGAACGAGAACAATATACCTAATAGCGTCAATAAAAGGGCAGTAATTAGCTTGGCCCACTGGGTTCGCATCCGAGATTCCAAATCATGATTAAGATGACGATTGATTTCTTTATTCAAAGCGGTACACGCATCAATAAATTCTGTAGCATGTTCATGATATTCATATCCGTTGGCGGCAGTGCCAATTTCACCGCCACGAAAAAATTTGCGCTGCGTCGTCAAAAATTTTTCGCCTGCGCTAATTACTTTTGGAAAAAGTGTTTTGTAGTAAACGTTATTTTGATCGGAGTAATAGCTCATTATGAGCGACTGACTCGTTATGAGTTCAGCATTACGAAATGCGATGAAACCAATATCGATGTATAAATCGTTCATCAGTTTGAAATCGCGACTCTGATTCACAAGTATCGATGTTCCGATAGCCCGCGAGGCACCGATTCGCTCGTTCATCGGTGACAAAATTTTTAGTGAAAGTTCCATGAGGTAATGCGGCCCTGCATCGCCTTCAAAATCAAGCTCCGCGCGCGTACCAACTAACACCACTAATGACAATACAAATTGATTAAACTCCGAGTGGGCTTTGATAAGCTTTAATTTTTCTATGCTCAATGGCAGCCCCAAGAGCGCATCCAATTTGATGCGTAGATCGGAAAATTGCGTTTCTATACCGAGTATATCTTTCTCGTTCGCGTGTAGCGATTTCAATTTTTCAAACGCGGCCTGCGCTGCGGTCGATTCTGCGTCAATACGCTTGCTATTACCTTTCGCTATATAATCTTCAGCAATAAAACCACGGCGCGCTGCAGTGTGGTAGCGCAACTCTTGCAAAAGTGTTACATACCGAATACCGCTCAGTTCGCGACTCGTTTGCCGCGCTAACGCGAGCCTATCCCACGAGAATTGCACAACAAGAAACAATAATGGAATAATTAACAATAATGCAGAGAGCGACATTTTGGTACGCACCTTCATGCGCGAAAGAATAGACTTCATCCCTCTTATCTTCGACGGATTGCCCGCTGTTTTTGAATCTTTATTCGATTGACAGGCTTTCTTTCGCTCGTTTTCATGAACTGTCCATGAAAATGATTGCTACAGCCAAAGCCCCCGCAGCGGTCGGGCCTTATTCGCAAGCCGTCGCCGCCGGCGACTGTCTCTATCTCTCGGGGCAGATACCGCTCGTGCCTGAAACAGGTCTTCTTGTCTCAGAAAAGATCGCCGATCAAGCCGAACAGGTGTTGCAAAATCTCGCGGCGGTCTGCGCAGCGGCGGGCGGTTCGCTCGCGAAAGTCGTCAAATGCACGGTTTTCTTAACCGACCTCGCCAACTTTCAGGTTGTGAATGAAATCTATGCCCGCCATTTTGGCGACCATAAGCCCGCGCGCTCGACGATTCAAGTCGCCGCACTGCCGCGCGGCGCGGCGGTCGAGATCGAAGCGGTCATGTATTTGCAATAGATATGGGTTTAAGCCCATATCTATTGCAAATTTATTTAAACAGCTTGAACAAAGCGAAAATCAGACCCGTTTGCGCGAGTAGCATACCAGCCATCCAAATCTTTAGGTCGGCTCTTGTCTCGGCAAGCGCTTCTCGTAGTTCGCGTTTTGTGACCAACTGCTTTTCGATAATTTCGTTAAAAAATGGCCGCAAGCTCACGCGCTGCCCTATCGTCCATTTTAGCGGACTTCAAACGGTTATGGATATTGAGCGTATCTACCCTCCGCCTAGCTTTCTCAGCACCGTATGCAATATCCCGCCGTTCTTAAGGTACACTACCTCGACCGGCGTATCGACGCGGTTCATGGTTGTAAACGTAATAACTGAACCATCTTTTTTCTTCGCGGTCACTTTGATGTCAGCGCGTGGCTTCATGTTGTTGTCGTAGCCTTCGATATTAAAAACTTCGCTGCCGTCGAGCCCCAAACTCTGTGCGTTTTCGCCGTTCTTGAATTGTAACGGCAACACACCCATGCCGATGAGATTCGAGCGATGTATGCGCTCAAAGCTCTCGGCGATCACGACTTTAATCCCTTGTAGCGCCGGGCCTTTGGCCGCCCAGTCGCGCGACGAGCCGGTGCCATATTCTTTACCGGCCAAAATCAACAGCGGAGTTTTCGCATCCATGTACTTTACTGCCGCATCGAAGATACTCATCTTCTCGCCCGAAGGAATGTGAACGGTATCGCCCCCTTCGGGGGCAACACCGTTCACGGCTAACATAAGATTCTTGATGCGTGTATTCGCAAACGTACCGCGCACCATCACCTCGTGGTTACCGCGCCGCGCACCGTATGTGTTGAAGTCTACCGGCTGCACACCGCGCGCTTGCAAATACTTACCGGCGGGGCTATCTTTCTTGATATTGCCCGCAGGCGAGATGTGGTCGGTCGTCACCGAGTCGCCAAAAACTGCCAAACAGCGGATGTCTTTGAGTACGGGAATACCGGGTTCTTTGAGCGAGAAATTTTCAAAGTAATTCGGTCTGGCGATATAGGTAGATTTTTGATCCCATGCGTATGTGCTACCGGCACCGACCTTGATATCGTTCCACATTGCGTTACCGGTGAAGACGTGCGCGTACTCTTTTTTGAAAAGATCTGAAGTCACAGCTTTCGCGCGCGCCTCGCTAATTTCTTTTTGCGTCGGCCAAATGTCTTTGAGCATGACTTTGCCCTGAATTTTTTCGTTGTCGAAATCGAAATCCATCGTACCGACGAGCGCGTAGGCAACAACCAAGGGCGGCGACGCGAGATAGTTCGCTTTCACGTCGGCATGAATGCGACCCTCGAAGTTACGGTTACCCGAAAGTACGGCACCGACGGTAAGATTATTTTTGTTGATCGTTTCAGAAAGCGCCGGGTCGAGCGGACCCGAGTTGCCGATGCACGTCGTGCAGCCATAACCCACGGTATTGAAACCGATCGCGTCGAGCGATTTTTGCAAGCCCGCCGCTTCGAGATATTTCGTAACAACGCGCGAGCCGGGGGCGAGCGACGTCTTCACCGTTGCCGGTACTTTGAGCCCTGCCTTCGCCGCTTTCTCGGCAACGAGGCCAGCGGCGACGAGCACCGAAGGGTTCGACGTATTCGTACACGAAGTAATCGCCGCGATGACGAGCGAGCCGTTGCCTACGGTCTCCGATTTACCACGCAGCGATACATCCACCTTTTTGTCGGGAGCGTCTTTGAACACGTCGGCCATCGCCTTGCGGTACGCGACTTTTGCATTCTTGAGTTCAATGCGGTCTTGCGGGCGCTTGGGGCCGGCAATCGACGGCACGACGGTTGAGATGTCGAGTTCGATCGTCGAACTGAACTCGGGAACAGGCGCGTCGGCGCTGCGAAAGAGACCTTGCGCCTTCGCGTATTTTTCGACGAGGTCGACGAGTTTTTCGTCGCGGCCGGTGAGGCGCATATAATGCAGCGTCTCGTCGTCGATCGGAAAGAAACCGACGGTCGCGCCGTATTCGGGCGACATGTTACCGATTGTCGCGCGGTCGGCGAGCGTCAAGTGTTGCAACCCTTCGCCGAAATATTCGACGAACTTACCGACGACGCCGTGCTTGCGCAACATTTGTGTAACGGTGAGTACAAGATCGGTCGCCGTCGCACCTTCGGGAAGTTTGCCGGTCAGCTTGAAACCGACAACTTCGGGAATCAGCATATAGATCGGCTGCTCGAGCATCACGGCTTCGGCTTCGATGCCGCCGACGCCCCAACCTAGCACGCCGAGCCCGTTAATCATCGTCGTGTGCGAATCGGTACCGACGAGCGAATCGGGGTATGCGACAAGTTCGCCGTTCTGCGTGCGCGTCTGCACGACCTTCGCGAGATATTCGAGGTTCACCTGATGCACGATGCCCGTGGCGGGCGGCACGACTTGAAAATTTGAAAACGCGCCCGAACCCCAGCGCAGAAACTCGTAGCGTTCGCCGTTGCGTTGGAATTCAATCTTGCTATTTTTTTCGAGAGCGTCGGCGGTGCCCGCAAAGTCGACCTGCACCGAGTGGTCGATCACGAGATCGACCGGCAGCACCGGGTTAATTTTTTTTGGGTCGATTTTGAGATCGGTCATCGCATCGCGCATCGCCGCCAGATCGACGACGCCCGGTACGCCGGTAAAATCTTGCATGACCACGCGCGCCGGCTTAAAAGGAATTTCTTCTTCTTTAACAGACTTCGGGTTATATTCGGCGATCGTTTTAATATGGCCCTCGTCGACGATGAAACCGTCTTCTTGCCGCAGCGCCGCTTCGAGCAAGATGCGTATCGTGTACGGTAGGCGATTAATATTCGGATATTTTTTTGCGAGTTCGGGTAGCGAGTAATACGCCACTTCGCCGGCGGCGGTTTGGAGTTTTTTGCGGGTGCCGAGCTTATCGGCCCAAGTGGGATTTTGCATAGGGAAAGTTTTTTTTCGCGACCCGCCGCGTCGAGGAGAACACGAAGGGTCTAATTTGCTTGCCAACCTGAAGCAGACACGCAGTTGTTATGTCGCATGTTTGTCCCAATAGTGCGGAGCTGTTTCAGCAGCGGCGCGTTCTTGCTTTTCGCTACAATCGCAACCGCTTTCGCAGCTTGCAATCCCAAGGTTGCACAAATTTCTTATTTGGCGCCGCTCGACCGCACGCAAGAAGGCTTTTTAGATCGGGCGACGTATCAAATCATCACTTACGGTAACGCGCTCGATTTTTCAAAACCCGTTGACGCGCGCACGACGCTTTTGCCGACATCGATTAACGAACTATTCGATCAAGAAGCGTTGCTATCGTATAATGCAAAGCAACAGGCTCTGCTCAGAGAACGCAAACCTGCGGTGGGAGTTTCTCTCTCTGACATTTTGACGAGCGAGGTGAATCAACTCAACCCGCAAGAAGTCAACCTCGCGGCAATCGACGAAAAAATTCGCGCTCCGATGGAGATCAAGCGTGTGCTCTTCGACAATGCTTGTAGCGCCGCGCGCGTTATTGGCCTTTATCGCTGGCTTATCGGCGACGCGCTGCGCATGAAATTATTGCATGGAGCGACGATACCCCGCGAAGGCATTCCAGCGGTACCGCTCGGCTTGCGCTATTTTCCGCCGCGTAGCTTTTATTCGATCGAGTCGAGCGACATCGTCAAAGAATTAGATCGCGCAATGGCGCAACGCGATTTTCGCTACGAAATCGTTTACGAGGTTTTCTCGAAGCCCGAAACGCTCGAATGCAAAATGGCGATACATATTCATAAACGCAACTTACAAGCCAAGTCCGATTTCTTGGCGCCGCTATAATTTTTATCGTGATCGATTTTCGCCATAAAGAGGTTCAGGTCGAAGCCATCGGTCGCGGCGGAATCGAAACATGCTATATCTTGCCGCACTATCAAGTCGCGTTCGATGTCGGTCGTTGCCCCGATAATCTCGTCGATATTCCGCGCGTTTTTCTGACGCACGGCCATCTCGACCATTCGGCGGGGCTACCCTATTATATCAGCCAACGCAGCCTGCGCCATTTACCGCCGCCTGAAATTTATTGCCCCGCCGAAATCGTCGAACCGCTCGGCGAAATTTTGCGCCTGTGGCAAAAAATCGAAGGCTTTGCGTATGCGATTAAACTCACGGGGCTTAACCCCGGCGACGCGGTAGAGATTCGCCGCGACATGCAAATCGTCGCGCTGAAATCGCTCCACCGCGTGCCGTGCCGAGGCTATGCGGTGTTGCGCCGTACGCGCAAATTGCGCGAAGAGTTTATCGATCGCCCCGGTCGTGAAATTCAACATCTCAAAAACACGGGCGCGGATATCTTTATCGAAAAAGATATGCCCGTGTTTGCATTTTCGGGCGACACGATCATCGAGTTTCTGCAAGAAAACGCGGCCGCACGCGAAGCGCAGGTGCTCTTTATCGAATGCACGTACATCGACGATAAGCGCCCGGTGGCGCGCGCGCGCGAATGGGGACATATTCATCTCGACGAAATCATCGAACAGCGCGCGCTTTTTCAGAACGAAAAAATTGTGCTCACCCATTTTTCGAAACGCTATACGAAACGCTATATTCATCAAGTGCTCGAAAAAAAAATCAAAGATAAAAATTTTCTTGAACGCATTTTTGTACTCGCGCATGACAACTAATCTCGATACATCCCCCTTTCAGGTCGACATCGAACGCCGCGCGACACGCCGCCGCAGCGCCTCGTTGCGCCATGTCGCAAAAAATAGATTCGTGCTCGTTTTACCGCCGAACGCCGACGATGCGTGGGCGCAAAATTTTATCGCTTCTCGCCAAGGTTGGATGCAGAAAGTACACGAACGGGCGACGAAGTTACGACGGGCGCAGATAATTTCTCCAAACTCTCAGATCGTAACCGAATATTTTACGCTCCGCATTTTTCGCGACGACACGCTCGAATATCCGAAATACCGCACCGTACTCAATAGCGCAGAAGGCGTCGCCGAATTTCATTTACCGAAAAAATTTTTTGCGTCGAAGAATGCCGAGAATTTATACACGCACCTCGAAAAATATTTACTCGCGCAAACGATGAAGCGCGGCAAAGACGCACTCGTCGAACGTGCGCGACAAGTGGCGAAGCAACACGGCATTCGCGTAAAAGAATTTTTTGTCGCGGTACAAAAATCGCGTCTCGGTTACTGCACGCACGATGACCGTATTATGCTCAACGCGCGATTACTCTTCGCACCGCAAAAACTGCGCGACTATGTTATCTGTCACGAGCTCGCGCACACAAAGCACAAGAACCATTCGAAACAATACTGGGCGTATCTGGAGACGCTGTTTCCAGGCGCTAAGGCGTGCGATAAGATGCTGCGCGACAGCTCGGTTTATAGTATGCCCTCACCCCGGCCTACGGACACCCCTTTACTAAAGGAGAGGAAACGAGAGAGGAATGGAGGGTGAGGCTCTACTTCGCCACAGAGAATGCCGGTAAGGTGCGCGAGA
>JAFEGD010000114.1 GCA_018240245.1 Spirochaetota bacterium
CGACGCGGCTCGCATCTTGACGGGCCGCAACAAAGCGACGTTGATACCATACAATTTTTCCGAATACTTAAAGCAAATCGTGGCGGCGTATACAATCGTGTTCGAGAGCTACGGTATTCGCGTCCAGAGCGAAATTCAGAGCGAAATCCCCGCCGAAATCGACCCGTTACAAATAGAAAAAGTTTTGAACAACATTCTCAACAACGCTCTGAAATATAGTATCCCCGGCGGTTTTGTTCACGTCGATCTGCGTGTTTCTGGACGTAAAATTCGCGTTACGGTAACCGACAACGGCGTCGGTTTTGTCGCCAAGAACACACACGAACGCCGACGCATTAAAGATATCAATCCGTGGATTTTCTCTTCGCATGGCTACGGCTTACGCATTGTGCGCGAACTCATGCGTGCCAACCGCGGTACGTTCAAGCTCACCGCCGAAAAGGGAATCGGCACGCGCGCGCAAATTACGCTGCCCGCGATTCCCGAGTTGAACTCGGTAATTCATTCGTTACGCAGTCATAGTTTTCAAACGACATTACGCGAGGTCGAACAGCTTGCGAGCGAACGCACGCAGCTCTCGCGCAGGTTCAAGTAGCGGCGGTTTTGAAACGCGCTCTAAGACAAATCTTCTGCCGCATCGGCGAAAGTGCGAAAACGAAATTCAAAACCGTCGGCAAGCGCGCGCTTCGGAACCGCGCGCGTACTCGCAAGCAGCATCTCACGCCCGAAACCGCCCGGTAACCGCGCAGCGATAAATTTGGGTAAATGTAGAACAGCTTTACGCGAAAATTTTTCTGTCAGAATTTCTGTCAATAAACCGTTCGGCAACGGTTCGGGAGCCGTCGCATTGATCGGCCCCGGCGAAAATTTTTCCATATAGTAAATAAGCATTTCGGCAATATCGTCTTCGTGTATCCACGAGAAATATTGCTTGCCGTCGCCCGACCGCGCACCGAGGAAAACCCGAAACGAGCGGCGCCATATCGGGAAAACGCCGCCACGATTCGAGAGCACCGGTGCGATGCGAAAAATAGCCAAACGATCGCGCTTAAATGCTTTGAGCGCCACAGACTCCCAATCGACGCACGTATCGGCGAGAAAGCCAGAGCCGGGGTCTGCGTCTTCGGTTAAGATCGAATCGCCACGACTACCGTAATAGCCGACCGCCGACGCCTGCAACACCTTTAATTTCGGGTTATCGACTTTTCGCATCAATTCGGCGAGATGCGCGACCGAATCTTTGCGGCTCGTTTGAATTTCTTTTTTGTTGCGCTCGGTCCATAAGCCGCGCGCCAGATTTTTCCCTTCAAGATTTAACACCGCTGACGCTTCTTTGAGCGCCGCAATTTGTGCGGCGTTGTCGCTCCGATCGATAATCGTAAGATTTGTACGCCCTTGATGTCGCTTCGGATTGCGGCTCACAATCGCAACGCGCACCCCGCGAGCGAGTAATTTATCGACAACAAGCGAACCGATTAGCCCTACGCCGCGCACCATTACCGTTTGCATAGAACAGTCGATCAAATCGCCAGAGGCCGGACAATCGTTTTTTGATTCCCCACATTGATTAGCCACGAACTCGCTAATCACTTTAGAAAAATCCGAATCTACCCGAAATTGAAATATATGTCGACTGAGTTTTATGCCGGTTTTTGGCGCCGTTTGGTCGCCGCAATCTTAGACCAGATTGTACTCTTGGTCGCACGCGCAATTATCTACGGCCTGCTCGCTCTCATCGTTTACGCGGCGCTCTTGCTTTTCGACGCACGCACCTATACCATAATCGTCTTTATCGTCTTTGGCGGAGTTATTTTTCTTCTCAATATCTATCTGACATGGATTTATTTTTCGATGATGGAGAGTTCATCAACGCAGGGAACTTTAGGGAAAATGGCGTTAGGCATTCGCGTCAGCCACAAAGACGAAAAGCGAGCGTTGACTTTTGAAGAGGCAAGCGTACGCTATTTTGCAAAAATTTTGAGTCGCCTGACGCTACTCATCGGCTATATTCTGTGCGCATTCAGCTCGCGTAAGCAAGCGCTGCACGATTTTATCGGTAAATCGGTTTTAACGACCGCACGTTAGTCTGGGTACGGGCGCGTTTAGTACCGGCTTCGGCCATCTTTGCGCCTATTCGGCAAAAAGTTTGGGATAGAGAAGCATCCGCAAGATACCTGTCGCCGGCCGAATCTCGGACCAAAGACTAACATGAAAATGTACCGAAGCGATCGCTCCGGTCGGCATCTTGCAATGAAAAGGCGAACGCGAAGTCAAGGTCACAAGTAAATCTTCGAGCACCGGGTTATGACCCACAATCATAACACTCGATAAGTCGTCGGGCAATTTTTGTAGTTTCTGTAAATAAATTTGCTGCGAAGCCGAATAAAAAACATCGTCGATATTCAAACGGTCGTTTAAGCCCAACTGCTCTGCAAAAATCTTC
This sequence comes from Spirochaetota bacterium, assembly GCA_018240245.1. Lineage (GTDB taxonomy): Bacteria > Spirochaetota > Leptospiria > Turneriellales > Turneriellaceae > Turneriella. The sequence goes on from JAFEGD010000114.1 coordinate 2,444, forward strand.
GCCGTATGCTGCGCCCGCACGGCGGACGAACTATAGATCGCCTCGGGCGAAAAGCGAAAACTCTTGAGTAGCTTCGCCATTTTTTCGGCATGCCGAATACCTTTATCGATAAGTAGACGCTCGTGATCGTTTTTGCGCAAATCTTGATTTTCCGCTTTCGCGTGGCGCAGCAAATATAACGTCTTCAGTTGCTTATCTTTTGTAGACAAGTTAATCCACCCCTGTTGTTTCGTCTAAACCGAACATCAGATTCATATTTTGTACTGCCTGCGCCGCCGCACCCTTCATTAGATTATCAATCGCCGACACGATCTCGACGAGGCCGATTTTTTCGTCGACGTAGTGCGCGTAATCGACATAATTCGTATTTTGCACGTTACGCAACTCGACCGCGTCGACGTTACCGCGAAAACGCAAGAATTTTTCTGCGCTTTGAGCAGTCTCTGCCACGCGCTCAAAATCAGCCTGAGTCTTACCCGTTTTAATTTTGGCGTACGCATTCGAAAAAATTCCACGATACATCGGCAACAAATGCGGCGTAAAGCGTAACTGCACGGGTGCACCGGCAAAACGGCTTACTTGATCGGCGATTTCGGGCGCATGCTGGTGCTTCGCCGTCTTATAGCTGCGAAAATTTTCATAAACCGTCGAATAGCCGAGGCCGTCTTTTTCTTTGCGCCCCCCTGCCCCCGAAGTTCCGCTCTTCGCATCGACGATAATCGGCGACGCAAAATCGATCAGGTCACGGTAAACGTAGAGCGGCAATATCGCGGCGGTAGGATAGCAACCGGGGTTGGCGACAAGGTTCGCATGTCGAATTTGATCGCGATTGATCTCGGTCATACCATAAACCGCTGCGGCGAGCGCAGCGGGCGCAGTGTGTTCGATGCCGTAATATTCTTTATAAACCGCCGCATCTTTTAGACGAAACGCTCCGGCGATATCGACGACTTTGACACCCGCCGCAAGAAACTCGGGTGCCCATTTGAGAGAAACTTCGTCGGGAGTCGCTAAAAAAATCACATCGAGCGGCGGCGCATCGCTCGATTTTTGAGGATGTGCGCTGAACTGTAAATGGCTAAACGCAGGTTTCGCGAGAAATGGAAACGCTTCTGCAAGGGCTTTACCGACAAATTCAGACGATGTAATATAGCAGAGTTCAACGCCGCCGTGCCGCCCGAAAAGGCGAATCAGCTCTTGTCCGGTGAAACCGCCGGCGCCTAAGATACCCGCCCGAATCTTATTATTCAATTCTCGATAATCGTGACACGCTTCATCACGACGTTTGTCTTTGGTCTATCTTGTTGATCACGGTCGACTTTTGTAATCTTTTCCGCCACGTCGAGACCCGAAAGGACGCGGCCAAAAACCGTGTGTTTGCCGTCGAGATAGATATTGTCCGTAACGCTGACAAAAAACTGGCTGCCGTTCGTATTCGGACCCGCATTCGCCATCGAGAGCGACCCCTTGGTGTTCGACTCGGACGGCAAATCGGGAATGTATTTCACCCCGCGCGCTATATAGAGTTCTTCGAGCGACTTGCTTGCCCATTTCGCCTGTTCGCTCTTTAGCATACCGTCGGCTTGTTTCATCTTTGCATTCAAATCGGCCTGGCTTTTGATACCGAGTTTTTGAAAAATTTCGTTGCGCACGACCATCATCACTTCGTTTTGCGCCATCGGCGACGAAGAGACTTTCATCTTATCGAGACCTAACGCCTTCGCGTTGATTTCGTCGGCAAATTGATAGCCCGGGCCGCCGGTACCGTTGCCTTTGATATCGCCGCCTTGTATCATGAATTGAGGAATAACGCGATGGAAAATTAAGCCGTCGTAATATGGGCGTTTCGCGCTTTTGCCGTCGGCGTCGGTAAATTCTTTTTCGCCGCGCGCTAATTGTATGAAATTCTCAACCGTCTTCGGCGCCGCGTGGCGATAGAGCTCGACGGTAATATCGCCGAGCGAAGTCTCGATGAACGCAATCGGATTTTTCTCGTTGCGCATTTTTTCTTTTACGTCTTTCATTGCTGCTGCCTTATTTTTTGGGACTTTACTGCAAGCCGACGACATGCATAAAACGAACGGTAGAGTCGCCCATAATTTTGAAATTTTCATAACGCTAATAATCCTCAGCGATTGCTCAGTACTGGCTCACGAGTTCGGCGCTTGCGTACTCGCGGTTCATGCGCGCAATGTGCGAAAGCGAAATTTCTTTCGGACATTCTGCCTCGCACGCGCCGGTATTGGTGCAATTGCCGAAGCCTTCGGCGTCCATCGCGGAAACCATTTTGCGCACGCGCTCGGCGCGCTCAGCTTTACCCTGCGGCACGAGCGCTAAATGCGAAACTTTTGCCGCAACAAAAAGCATCGCCGAAGCGTTTTTACACGCCGCAACGCAGGCACCGCAGCCGATACACGCGGCCGCCAAGAACGCTTCGTCGGCAATCGGTTTCGCAATCGGCGTCAAGTTCGCCTCAGGCGCAGAACCGGTATTGACGGTGATATAGCCGCCGGATTGTTGAATGCGGTCGAATGCCGAGCGATCGACAACAAGGTCTTTGAGTACGGGAAAGGCTTTCGCGCGCCACGGTTCGACGGTAATCGCATCGCCGTCGTTAAACTTACGCATATGCAACTGGCACGTCGCCGTGCCGTGCTCGGGGCCGTGCGGGCGACCGTTGATAACGCAGCCGCACGAACCGCAAATGCCCTCGCGGCAATCGTGGCTAAACGCCACCGGTTCTTCGCCTTTATGCGCCAGGTCTTCGTTCAAGACATCGAGCATTTCGAGAAACGACATGTGCTCGTTGACGTTGTCGAGTTGATAGTTTTTGAAACCACCTTTGTCTACTTTATCTTTCTGGCGCCAGATTTTGAGTTTGATCTTCATGATTATTTCCGCTAGCGCAAATTCGATTTTGCCATTACGGCATAAAGCGAAAAATGAAAATTTTTCCCTCAAGCAATTCATGGAAAAGTCGACAAATAAACATGAGGCGCATTATACTTGGTGCCGCTCTGGCGCTATTGGCGAATTTCCTGTTGAGTCCTATCGACGCCACCCCTAATACGGCGGCAGCTCTAGAAACGAAGACAATCCGCACGCAGCCTGCGCTTGCGCAAATTAACACCGCCGCGCAAGAGTTTGCACCCACTTTTTCGCCCGACGGCAAGACGATGGTTTTCTCGTCTACGAGAGGAAGTAAATATTCGCACCTCTATCTCTCGCGCCTTGTCGACGGCAAGTGGGGTGCGCCCGAGCCGTTGCATAGCGTCAATTCGCAGTTCAACGACGAAACGCCGTTTTTGAGCGCCGACGGTAAAATTTTGCTCTTCGCCTCTGACCGCGACGGTAGCGTCGAAATACCTGGTGCGGGGCAGACGCGCGTGAGCTTCGATATCTATCTCGCCAAGTGGGATGGCAAAACGTGGGCAAACCCGCAACCCGTACACGAGATTAACACGCAGTGGAACGAAAAATCGCCCGCCTTGAGCCGCGACGGCAAGTATCTGTTCTTTTCGAGTTGGCCCTTTGGCGAAATGAAGCGTTCGCGCATTCGTATGCTCGACCTCAACGCGAACGGCAACACGATCGAAGATTTGCCGCCGCATATCAATTCGGGTAATCAAGAAACCGCGCTCGTGCCCGGCGAAGACGACACGCGCTATTATTTTTCGTCGCGGCGGCCCGGCGGCAAAGGCGGTTGGGATATTTACCAAACGCGCTTCGAGAACGGCGTTTGGGCCGACGCCGAGCCGGTACCCGGCAACGTCAACACCGCCGGTAACGAGGCGTTCATTGCCGTTGCCGGGGGTAATTATTTTATTTCAAGCACGTTCACACCCGAAAAGCAAGACTACGACCTCAACATCGAACCTGTGCCCGATCTACCCATTGCGAAAAAGCCTGCCGAAGAAAATATTGCGGATCTCAAAAATCTCAAAAAAAATACTAGTATCGACATTCGTTCGATCTATTTCGATTTTGATTCGGCGCGTTTGAAGCAGGCGTCGACGCCCACGCTAAACACGATTCTCACGTTTCTCAAAGACAATCCCAAAGCGGAGTTTGAAATTATCGGCCATACCGACCTGAACGGCGACAACGACTACAACCAGACGCTTTCTGAGCAGCGCGCCGAAAGCGTGCGTACTTGGCTCGTCGAGCGCGGCGTACTCGAGCAGCGCCTCACGACCTCGGGCGCCGGCAAATCGAAACCGATTGTCGCGAAGCGCGGCAAACCGTACGACGAAAAAAATCGCCGTACGGAGTTTAAGCTCAAGTCGGAATTATAGCCCCCTATTTCAGTAAATCGTCGGCAGTCAAGTGATCTGCGGAGCGCTCGGTTTCGTATTTCAAAATGCCGAGTGCGGCATACTTAGGACGAATGCGGTCGCTGAGTAACCCGATCGCTTTGAGATTCGGAATCATGCGCGTGAAGAGCTGCTTGCGAAACTCGCTCATCATCTCCGAAGTGTCTAAAAGCTGCATCCACTCTTTGCGGGTAATCGCTTGCCCATAAAACTCTTCGTGGATTTCGAGAAAGTGAAAGCGATTTCTGAGCATGATTGCGACTTCGTACGCCCAGTCTTCGCGCTCGCGCCGTTTCGCCTCGGAGATTTCTTTGGTAAAATAATCTCTGAGCGCCACAACGCCGTAATGCACGTGCCGCGCTTCGTCTGAAATCACCTGCTTCAAGAGTTGCTTGAGCAGCGGTTCTTCGGTGAACTTATAGAGGGTACTAAATGCACCTAACGCCAAACCCTCGATCATGATTTGCATCCCCAAAAATTTGAGATCCCAGTCCGAACCGGCGGTGATGGAGCGCAGAATGACAAAAAGATTATCGTTCACATGGTAAAGTTTTTCGAGTTTTTGTTGTAAGTAACGGGCAAATACCTCGACGTGGCGGCCTTCGTCGACGACCTGCGTCGAACCATAGAGTTTCGCGTCGAACCACGGGCTTGCCTCGACGGTTTCACCGGCAATATAAAGCGCGCCCTGCTCCCCGTGGAGAAACTGCGATAACAGAAAACTGATCGCCGAATGCTGAATTTTCTGCCGCGTGCGCAGATCGGTGGGATAAAATTTTTCGCCAAAGCCCGGTACGAGGCGCTCGGGAATTATCGCAACGTTGGGGTTATAGGGGTCGACGTTGGTCGTCCATGCCAAGTCTTCGGCGTCCCACTGGCCTTTATACGCACGGCGGTAGAGCGACTTGAATTCGGGATTACCAAAATTCGAGTACGTCCAATCGTAATGCACGGCATGCCCTGAAACGATTTTCAGCGTATTGTTCTCGCCTTGATTCAAGACATAGCCCGCAATCGCCGAGGGAAAAAGCTCGGCGGCAACCCGTGGATTGCGCATCACCATATTTCCCAGTGTTGTCAGATTTTGTGTCAGTTCCATAGTTATTCCTCCATTTTTATCTATACAAAACTATTATCGACAAATTAGTTTTATCTCTTTTCGAGGCCACCCGTCAAGCGTTTTTTGTGTGCGCCGCCTCATAGCATGTGTCACGACTGGTTGCGCAAATTGTAACAGTTACTTCTTTCGCGCACGAATGAGCCGCTGCCGGTAAGCCGCTCGCCAAAAATCCCATACCGCATCGTTAATATTGATCGCTGCTGCGCTCATATCAGAGCCTAAGAGGTCTCTTGCGGCACCCGGCCACGTATGCCCATCGTTTTCTAAATCGGCAACGCGCAGCGAACCGCGTTCGCAGATAAAATTCTGCATCACAACATCGGCCTGCGTCATCGTATTGAGGAGCGCACAGCGGTTATTGCGGCTCCAAATAGCGACAGCGTACGCGACGGGCCGATCTTCGCTATCGGGAAGTGGCAACAGTTTTTTGGGTAACTCCCCCCCAAACCGGACATTGCGGTCGGCGCGGCCATGAACGATAAAGACATCGAGCCCACGCTTCGGTTTGCAGCTATCTTGGTTGAGCGCTCCGGCAATATCGGCGATGCCGGTAAAAACATCGGACGCCTCGCAGGCGAGATGGTGCGACATCATGCCGCCCTTCGAGAACCCCATCGCATACACTCGGCGTTTATCGATCGCGTATTCGCGAATAAGCTTCTTTATTAACGCGCGCAAGAATCCGACATCGTTCACTTTATTTTCCCACGCATAGCCGCAACAGCCGCCCGAGTTCCAATTCAAAAACCAGGGGTTCTGATAACTCGTGCCATCGGGATACACAACAATAAACCCGGCGCTGTCGGCCTTCTCGCTCAAGCGCGTATTTTCTTCGAGATTTTTGGCGTTGCCCGGCCCGCCGTGTAGCGCGACGACCAGCGGTAGGTTTTTCTGCATCTCACGCCCGCTGGGCAGGTGAATCGTAAACTTTCGGTCGCGTCCTTCGAAGGGAAACGTATAGCTACCCGAGGGCTTAATCGCAGTACTGTGCAGTATTACCTTAGGAGGCTTTATTTCGATCGATTTACGGCACTCCGTGAAAAGCGTTATAATTACAATTGTCGCAAATAAATACTTATACATTCCTAAATATGCTGGGTTGGGAACTGGCTAAACGAATTTCCAACCAGGTATATTCCCGATTTATTCGCGCGCTTTGCCGACAAGTAAAAATCGATTGAGAAGACGTGCGCGTCTCTAATTGTGCGCCATGCAACCACAATTGCGGCGGCGCTTTGATTTCTTGCGCGCGATGCGTACAGGCACGCTTGAACCCGCAATTCGCGAATCGCTCAGCCGCGAAGAAGAAAACGGCTCGCGTGCGCTCATCTATACGCGCCTATTTTTTTGTGTGGCTTTCATCGTCGGCGGTTTAACCGCATCTCAGAATGCACGCGACAGCATCGTAAATTTATTTTTTGCAACGGGGTATGCAAGCGTCGTCATATTGCAATGGCTTTTACTGCGCAACAATCAGCACCGCGCGCTCATCCGCTTTAGTTATGTGATGGTACTCGCCGACCACGCGCTCTTTGCCGGACAACTCATACTCTACTACTCGCTCAGCGGTACCGGAAACTTTAACCACGCGCTGAAATCGCCGTATATCGTTTTGTTGCTGATACCGACTTTGACGACGCTCG
>JAFEGD010000115.1 GCA_018240245.1 Spirochaetota bacterium
CCTCTCCCGGCGGGAGAGGGGTTAGGGGTGAGGGCTTCGCCCTCATTATTCCCGTGCGCAATGGCGGCGATCTTTTTGTGCGCGCGATTGCGTCGGTAATGCGGCAGACATTGAAGCCCGCCGAGATTATTCTTTTCGATACCGACTCGAGTGACGGTGCGATCGAGCGGGCGCGCGCACTCATAAAAAAAATTCCGTTGCGCTATCGGAAAATTGCAGTATCTGAGTTCGATCACGGCGGTACGCGCAACGCGGCGTTGAAGCTCGTGAAGCATCCGTGGGTACTTTATATGACGCAAGACGCTGTTTGTGCCGACGAACACTCTTTTGCAGTATTGCTGTCTGCCGCTATTAAGCAAAAAGCAGTGGCTGCGTATGCGCGCCAGTTGCCGCATGAAAATGCGACACCCTTGGCGGCAACCGCACGATTCATTAACTACGGTAGCGCACCTATCGTGCAGAACATGGCCGCCGCGTCGCGCCTTGGTATCAAAACTTGGTTTTGCTCGAATAGTTTCTGCCTGTGGAACACCGCTGCGCTGAGGCACAGCGGCGGCTTTGCCGAAAAGTTGATTTTGGGCGAAGACATGCACGCAGCGGCGCGGCTTATCCAAGCGGGGGGCACAGTACTCTATGTGCCGACGGCAGAAGTCATGCACTCGCATAACTATTCGGCAGTCGAAGAGTTCCGCCGCTATTTCGACATCAGCGTCCTTCACAAAAATCAATCCCCCTTACTTTTTGTAGCTGGCAACGCCAACAAAGAAGGTTTTAGGTTCGTGAAAGAACAAGCGCGTTTATTGTTGCGGCAGCGTGCGTGGGCGTCGCTCGTGCGGTTGCCGTTTCATATCGCGGCAAAATTTTTGGGTTACAAGTTGGGTCGCAAATACACGCTGCTCGGTAAGAAGCTGTCGCGCTTTTTGAGTATGCACCGCGCTTATTGGGTAGACGGCAAATAGGGGATTTATGTTGTTATCGGAAAATACACTCGCGGGAAAAATCTCGTTTTTTTTCTTGTGTTTTTTTGCCGCAGGGCTCGCGTTTTCAATTTCGATTGCGCAAACGGGTCTCGGCATTGTTTTTCTTATTTTTATAGCAACACTCGCGACGCGCAAAGGCCGTGCGACGCTCGATCTTTCGGGTGCCAGTCGCTTCAAAATACTCTATGCGGTTTTTTTCTCGTGGGTCGCGTGGCGTATCGTACACATCGTCATCTCGCCCAAGCCCCTCGGTGAACTTATCGAGGCGCGCGAAGTGTGGCTGATGCTAATTCCGATCTTTGTGTATTTCTACGCGACGAGCCGCAACCGTCTGCATACGCTGGTACTGTTTTTTGTACTGGGTACTGCGGCTTCGTCGCTCTACGGCATTTATCAGTTGCGCGCCGATTTTTTTAATATGGTGCGCGGAAAAGGTGCAAGCAACATGCACCATTTGAATTATGCAGGTCTTGCCGCACTTTCTTCGCTCATGGGCTTAGGGCTTATGTGGTCGTATTATTATGCGGGATATAAAAAGCGCGCGCTCTTGGCTTTTCTCTTGGTTGTGCTCTCGCTTTTGGGGCTTTGGCTTACGAAATCGCGCGGTACGCTTGCAGCGTTTGTCGTTGCACTGCCGATCTTCTTTTACGTGCAACTGTATAACAAAGTGCAGCGGTGGATTTTTATCGTACTCGTTGCTCTTGCAGCGATTATTATTCTTCGCGATATACCCGAAAGCGTCGCCGAACAATACCGCATGCCCGCAAGCGACGTGCATGCGGGTTCGCAAGCCGAACGCCGCGATCTGTGGACTGCGGGCGCAGCGATGATTAAAGAGCGCCCGGTTGTCGGTTGGGGCGAGCGCGGTTACAACTTCGCCTACCCGCGCTTTCAAGTCGCGGGCGCGTTTGGCGTCGCCGCATGGGATACCAAAGATGAAGAAGCCTCGCACATGCACAACGACTTCATCAACACGTGGGTGCTCTACGGCGCCGTGGGATTAATCCTTCAACTCATGTTTTATTTCTTAGGGGGAGTCATTTATCTACACGAACGCTTTCGACTCCGGCTCGCGAGTGACCGCCCGCTCGCCGCCGCCGCCGCCGCATCGCTCGTTCTTATGGCGTTGATGGGGCTCACGCAATGCCATTTCACGTCTGAAATCGTGCAGATGGGTTTTTGGGTCTGCGTCGGAGTGCTCTTTACCATCTTAGATTCGGATAAGTCAGGCACTAATGTTAGCAATTGACGGTATGTCTCGTATGCCCTTTCTACCCCCATGTTAGATATTCTTTCAACCGTACTTACCGTACTTTTGATCGTCGTGTCGATTCTCATGATTATCATTATTCTCTTGCAGTCGAACCGTGCTGCCGGTGGTATGTTTGGCTCGGGTGCGCAAACCGCGTTTGGCGCAGGCTCTGCCGACGCACTCACTAAAATAACCGGCGGTTTTGCAGCGGCTTTTCTTCTCATCTCATTCGGCCTAGCTGCAATCAAATCGTCGCAGCATTCGACTGCCGCAGCCGTCGAGCAACTCCATAAAGAAGCTGCACCGCTAACCGCACCTGCTGTACCAACGCCCGGTGCAAATGCTACACCCACGGCGCCCAACGCTGCCGCAGGGGTTAATCCCCCTGTTGCCCAACCGGCAAACTCGGCGGCAAAACCTGTAGTGCCTGCCCCGGCAAAAGCTGCGCCTGCTGCGCAAAACGCACAACCGAAGAAATAATATGGACCGCAACCTCGCTCTCGAATTTGTTCGCGTCACCGAAGCCGCCGCGCTCGCCGCCGCTCGGCAAATGGGTAAAGGCGACGAAAAAATTGCCGACCAAGCCGCCGTCGACGCCATGCGTAAAGCGTTCGATGTCGTGCAAGTCTCGGGTAAAATCGTCATCGGCGAAGGCGAACGCGACGAAGCGCCGATGCTCTATATCGGCGAAGAAGTCGGCGGCGGCGGAGTGCCCGTCGACATCGCGCTCGACCCGCTCGAAGGCACGACGATCACCGCCAAAGGTGGGTATAATGCGACGACGGTGATTGCCGTTGCCGACAAAGGCTGTTTTTTACACGCGCCCGATACCTACATGATGAAGCTGGCGGTCGGGCCGGCGGCGAAAGGCTCGCTCGATATTACCGACCCGGTGCCGCTGACATTAAAGCGCCTCGCGAAGGCGCTCGATAAATATGTCGAAGACGTCACCGTTTGTATTCTCGACCGCCCGCGCCACGAACAGCTCATTAAAGAAGTGCGCGAAGTCGGTTGCCGCATCAAGCTCATCGGCGACGGCGACGTCTCAGGCGCGCTCGCGACGTGCATGGACGATTCACCCGTCGATATTCTACTCGGTATCGGCGGCGCGCCCGAAGGCGTGCTTTCTGCCGCCGCGCTCAAGTGCATGGGCGGCGACTTTCAAGGGCAACTCAAATTTCGTAACGACGAAGAACGCCAACGCGCGATCAAAATGGGCATCAAAGACCCCGATAAAGTTTTTAGCATGGAAGAACTCGCCGCCGGCGATAGCGTGCTCTTCTGCGCGACCGGCGTCACCGACGGCGAAATGCTACGCGGCGTACGTTTTAACCCCAAAGGCGCCGTCACCGAATCGATTGTCATGCGCGCGCGTTCACGCACCATACGTTGGGTTAAGTCGCAGCACCACTTCGACTACAAACCGAAGTATTGATGAACCACCCCTCGCCATCGCATGGAGAGGGGGCGCGGGGCGAGGCACACTCCACCGCGCGCGAAGAGTTTACCAACATTCGTATCAGCCGCGAAGCCCACTGGTTTACCGGCGCGAAAGAAATCATCAACTACAAAGTCATTTCGCATTTCAAACAGAACCTTTTTCGCGACTCTAAAGGCATTTATATCTACCAAACTTTTGGAAAGTTTTCTGAAAAAGGCTATATCACCGTCGCAGGTCCGCTTTTGTCAGTCTTTCGCGTAGATCGTGAAAAATTAGTTTTTGATTCGTTGGACGAAATTACGGCCGCCGACGCCGACTTATTCGTTAATGCGGATGACGAAGCGCTATATGTATTTTATCCTCGCCTCGCCTGCTATGCTTCAGTGTCAGCTTCGGTTGCGCCCGATTTTGCCAGGCTTCTCGAAGATGGCACAGAGGGAGTGCGGTATTTCGGTAGGGCGCTCACGAAGAGAAAAATTATTTCGTGGGGTTAGAAGGGTAGTCGATCCGGTGGATGGTGGCGCCAGTTTTTCGGCCAGAAAAATAGAGTTTCGGTGAGAATACCGGAGTTTTGACCCCAATTTGATACGAAGGCTTCATAGTTAGTCAAAAAAGGATTTTCTCGTAGCCGCCTACTGGGTTTTTGCCAAAGTAAAATCATCTGGTACACTAGCCACGATACGCTGACGCGCATCGTGGCCGCGGCAAAATGTAGAGCATCATACTCTGCTTCGGTAAATCGGGTCGTCACGATTTCGTAACCGCCCTCGGCGTGATTATACATCCGCTTAACGCCACGGCGCGGTGGTTTTTGCCGCATAGTTAGTCGGAGTATTCTCACGGCAAATTTCATAATCGCGCGCTGCTGCCTTTTCCATGAAATGGCAGTGTTTACTGGTAGACTGACGCTAGTTGCTAACATATTGATTCCTCTATATATTAAATACCAAAAAACGGTCGAATTTTTTCACTTTTAGACAAAAAAGTTAAAACTTTATGCCACAAATTTGTTCTTGTTCAAAACGTTTTGTAATAACTATGCGGTCTTCTGCTTCTATTCTTAATCCTGCAAGTCCTTCATTTCGCGCGAGGTGCAAGTACTCGGCTGCATCCGCATTAAAAAGCGCAGTCGACCAGGCATCGGCGCGCATTGCCGAACGGTCGATCACGGCGCTGAGTACGGTTTGCGTTGCGTGCGGGGTGGTGTGGGGATTAATGATGTGTCCTATTTTTTTATCGTGTTGCAATAGGTAACGCTGGTCTTGCGCCGAGACTGAAATCGAGCCGTTTTGCAATTCGCAGAGCGCTACGACCCGGCCCGTTTCGGGATGCTTGATTTGAATCGAGCGGTAAAAATTTTTTACAAGATGCTGACCACCGAAATCGAAAGCGAAACTATGAAACCCAGACAGCGCGAGGCGGGCAGCGGCGAGATCGAGCGCATAACCTTTGGCGATGGCGCCGAGGTCGAGACGCATACCGGCGATGGCAAGTCCGGCGGATTGATTTTTGAGGTGTAGATTACGAAAATTAATCAGTGGTTTGAGCCGTGCAAGTTCTGTTGCGCTGGGTTCGAGTGCACTGTCGCCCGGCGTGCGGCGATAAAAACCGTAGGCAGAAAGTAGCGGTTCGATTGTCGGATCGAAAAGACCGTTGCTTTTTTCGGCAACTTGCTTGGCAAATTCTAAGACGGTTTGCGTCTCATTACTCATCGGTTGTCGGTAATCGGCGCTACCGGCATGTTCGGCGATGCGAGTGATTTCGCTCGCGTGGTAGTTACTCATTTTCGCGTCGATTTCTGCGAGCGTTGTGTCGACAATCTGAAACGCGCGCTCGCAGTCTTCATGCGCGCACTCGACATCGACGGCGATGAACGTACCCATCGCCGGTAGCGTGCGGTGGGTTATTTTTTTTTAAGCAAATTTTCTTGCACTGCGGGGGATTGCGTCAGCGGGAAAAGTTTTACTTCGTCGGGTAGGTTTTCTGCGGGCTTGATAAAAAATAGTGGCAGCGCTAAGAGCAGCATCGCCGCACTCGTTAAAACGAGCGCTGTGCGTACGAATGGGCGCACGAGATAGAGGTGTAAGAAGAAGATCGCAGCAAACGCGAGCGATAAAACTGTGTGAAGTAGAGCAGTCGTGCGCACTGCACTCGCGTCGGGTAGAAGTTGAATCGCATAACCCGATAGCGTCATGAACGCGAGTAAGACGACGAGGCCGATACCGGTGCGACGACCCGCTCGAATCTTCTGCACGAGCTGTGGGATCACGTGCACGGTGAAGA
>JAFEGD010000116.1 GCA_018240245.1 Spirochaetota bacterium
GCGTGGCATTCGACAATGTGCCGCCCACAGTGACGCTCAATAATTTGCGCAACAATGGCCCGCTGCAGACGGGGTTTGCGATCGGTAACGCCAACGACGCGGTCGCGATGGGCACCGTCGAAGTGCAACTCGACGCCGGCGTGTGGACTGCGGCGGTGTACACGGCGCCGAATTGGAGTTTTAAGTTGCCCACCGGCGGCGCAACATGGCGCGACCGATCGCAGCACACGATCAACGTACGCGCGACCGACTTGGCCGGTAACCAGACGGTGGCGGGCGCAATTTCGGTGAGAAAAGAAAACAATAAAGATGTCAACGGCGATGGGTTTGGGGATGTCGTTGTTGGCGCGTGGGCATATAGCACCTCAACGGGTCGAGCATACATATTTTACGGCTCAAACACGGGGATTGCGAACGTAACTGCAGGTGCTGGAAATTTGATCGGCACAGGTACTGCAACAAATGTATTTTTCGGCAGAACTAACACTGTCGGCGATTTCAATAGCGACGGCTTTGCCGACGTTGCTGTCACCGCTTATGGAAACAGTACCAATATCGGTGCAGCCTATATTTATTCGGGCGGCGCGGGTGGCTTATCCGGTAGTCCCACAAAAACGATTTCGGGTTCCAACGCGAACGAAAAATTTGGCTCCTCAATTATATCTGGCGATGTAAACAATGACGGCTATACAGATTTAGTAGTCGGCGCATTGGGTTACTCAGCCGCTGTCGGCCGTGTCTGTATCTTCTATGGCGGTGCAGGTGGCATTGTCCAGACTGCGGCAAATTCGGCAGATCAGATATTAATCGGCGAAGGTTCCATGAATAATAATTTTGGTAACGGACTTGCGATAGGCGATTTTAACGGGGATAGTTTTACAGACCTCGCGGTTGGCGCGCCGATTTATTCTGCTAATCTAAATCAAGGCAGAGGATATATGTTTTTTGGATCTGCTGGTGGTATTACAGGCACAACCGCAACGCCTGCGCAAGCATTTGGTACTGGCTTTACGAATGGGGATTCTTATACTGGTAGCATGGCAAGTGGCGATCTCAACGGCGACGGAGTCACTGATCTTGTAGTCGGTGCATATGGCTATAATGCGGGCGCCAACACAGGGCAACTCTATATCTACTATGGACCGTCGATTTCTCTAAACCAGACTGTAAACCCGGGTTCACCCCAAACAACGATCACCGGAACAAATGCGGGCGCATATTTCACGACAAATATGATAGTAGAAGATTTCAACGCCGACGGGTTCGGCGATTTGGCAGTCGGCGCGTATGGCTGTACCGCGAACCCGGCTGGTTGCGCGTATGTTTTTAGCGGCCAAGCGGCGGCGTTACCGACCGGAATGGCAAATATGGCCGGATATACCGCAACAGGCACGACTTCTGGCGATAATTTTGGTCGCGCAGTCGGCGCATCCGATATTAATGGCGACGGTTTTCCCGATCTCTTGGTTGGTGCCAATTTTTATACAACGCATACTGGGCGCGCTTATATCTTTACGAGTAACGCCGGTGGCCCGAGCACAAATACTGCTGCGACTGCGGCGACAACCCTAACAGGCCAAACAACCAACAGCGAATTTGGTATTACATTTTTCCGGTGAGCTGCATTGTTAATAGAGCTTAAACCGCACACAGTACACACTGGGTTTACTATATTTGCAAATTTATCTTGACGCCCCCCCCCGCATATTTGCTAAACTGATATTCGAGCATTTATTATTCGCAAATTTAGGAGGTTATTATGAGATATTTTTGGATTATCGCTATCGTGTGTCTTGCGCTCGTCGGCGGCAGCATTGCGTTTCAAGCCTGCGGCAAGTCTGATGGCGGCTCGGCAGCGAGTTCAACCGACGATGCGAACACCTTTACACTTTCGGGAGATACATTATGAAAACAATGCGTTGGATGCTATTACTTGCTACTTTGGGCGTAAATCTGTTCTCGCAAGATTCTCAACCGGCAGTCTCATACGACGACGCAACCAGCCTCAAGCTCAAAATCTATAAGCTCGCGCTTTCAACAAACGCCGATTGTAGCGCGCCGACAACAGTTGTCGACTCTACGAGCGGTGTGCAAGCCGATTTAGTCGGTAAGCAGACATTCGCATCGGGTAAAATCGCTAATGGCACGTATAAGTGCGTTATTGCCGAAATCTCGAAGCTCGTGAGCGTAACGAGCGCAGCATGCACGACGCCCGCGACATATACCCTATGCAATGATACGCAACAGAGCAAGCTATCAAACGGCAGCAACGTCACATGCTCGGGCGGTACCGGCAACGACCAGCGTATCGCGCTTTATTTTACCACGCTCGCCGCGACGAACACCGGTAACAATGTCTTTCTGCCACCCACAAATGCGAGCGACACGGCAAACGGCGTCACGCTGGTAAGCCCCATTGTTTTTCCGACCAACAAACAGGGTGTCATTAAGATCAAGAAGCAGATTGTTAGCAGTGCTTGCAACGACATCGACACCCCCACGTACGGCTTCGGCGTACCGTAAAATTTGACTCGTCGAGGCCTCTGGCCTCGATGAGTTAACGGTGTTGCCACCGCCACGCCCTCTGAATCTTGGCCCATGATTCAGAGTAACTACTTTCACGACAATGCGGATCTACAGCAGCACTTTAATCATCTTGTCGAGTGGCAGCCTGTTATCGATTTATACGAAAACGGTTTTGTCGACGCGGCAGAATACAAAGCGTCTAACAATCCCCGCTACGAAATGGCGCCGTCGTCTCACGCCGAGGCGTTGCAGTACTATAAAGAAATTTTGAATTCGTGCGGCGAAGTCGCGGGCATGCACGTCTCGCAAGTCGCGCAAGCGATCGACCGCGAAGGGCTGAAATTTACCGATAACAACGTGGTGCATCCGCAAAAAATGATGGATGCGATCGCAAAGTACCGCGAGGCGGGGCTGCCGCCGATTGCGTTTCGCCGCAAGTATGGCGGCTTGGGTTTGCCGAGCGTCGTCAAGGCGATGGCGTCTGAGCTGATGTACCGCGCCGACACATCGACGACGATTGCGATGGGTTCGATGGGCCTCGCGGGCATTCTCGAAAAGCACGCCTCCGAAGACGCGAAAGAGCGCTGGATTCCGAAAATGATCGCCGAAAATTATTGCGTCGCGATGGGGCTGTCGGAGCCCGACTTCGGCTCAGACCTGCCGTCGGTACGCACGAAAGCGGTCGAGCGCGACGGCAAGTGGTATCTCACTGGCACGAAACGTTTTCAAACCGTCGCGTGCGGTCTCAACGGCGGCCCCGCGATGATGCTTGCGCTCGCGCGTACCGACGAAGGTTCATCCGGCGCTCGCGGGCTCTCGTTCTTTATCGTCGAGCGTAAAGATTATACGATCACCGGCATCGAAAAGAAACTTGGCCTCAAGGCGTCGGCGACGTGCGAGGTCGCGCTCGACAACGCACCGGGCGAACTCGTCGGGCAAGAAGGCTATGGCCTCGTACGCTATGTCATCGGCATGCTCAACGGTGCGCGCATGGGCATCGCCGCGCAGGGCGTGGGTCTCGCGACCGCCGCATACAAAGAAGCTAAAAAATATTCGCTCGAACGCATTCAATTCGGTAAACCGATCGGCGAACTGCCCGCCGTCGCGCGCATGCTCTCGCGCATGGAGCGCGAAATCGCCGCGATGCGCTGCCTCATGATCGAAGGCGCGACAATCGTCGATCGCTACCAATCGCCCGAGTATAACGACAAAATTACCGACGCCTCGCGCTTCTGGGAAAAAATCGCGAACACGATTACACCGATCTCAAAATATTATAACTCCGAAATGTGCAACGATTTAGTCTACGACGCGCTGCAAGTTTTTGGCGGCTCGGGCTATACCGAAGACTTCGATCTTGCACGGCTCTACCGCGACGCGCGCATCACCAACATCTACGACGGCACGACACAGATTCAAGTCAACGCGGCCATCGGCGGAGTGATCGCGGGTATGTCGGCAAACGGCCAGTGGCGGCAATATCTCGACACCCTCACGAATCTTATCGGCAAGAACGATGCCATCTCCGAATTGCGCGCGCGCTTTGAAGAGGCCGTCGAAGCCTGGCGCAAGTTCGAGAACCGCGATCTCAAGGAAGGTATGGCGTTCGAGATTGTCGAATCGGCGGCGCGACTCGTGAATAGTCTCTTGCTCGAAAAATCGCTACTGCGCGCCGAAGATAAAGCCGCGCGCGCAAAATTGGCGGCCGCGTACCATGTCGATTCGCTCGCGATTGTCACCGGCAACGTGATTCGCCTCAAAGCGGCATGAGCACAAGCTCGACCAACCCGTTGCGTGCGGCCTTTACCGGGCGTGGCGGCGAATTCTTTGCGCTACTCATTCGCAATTTTCTGCTCACCTTGAGCACGTTTGGCATCTACAACTTTTGGGCGCGCGTACACTTACGCCGCTATTTTTATATGCACACCACGATTGCGGGCGGCCATTTCGGTTGGCACGCTACCGGCAAAGAACGTTTCATCGGCTTTCTCAAAGCCCTGCTCATCTTCGGCTTGGTGATCGCCGGTAATGCGTTGCTCGTCAAAATTTCGATGTATCTCGTACTTATTTTGCCCGTGGCGATTATTATCTTGATTCCTGCGGTCGTCGTTGCGCGCTATCGCTATCGCATGTCGCGCACTTCGTTTAACCAAGTACGCATGCGCTTCACCGGACGCCCCGGCGATCTAACCGCAGTGACACTCAAGGGTATATTACTCTCAATCGCGACGTTGGGTATCTACGCGGCATGGTTTTCTGCGGCCTTACGAAAATTCGTAAATCGCCATACGTTCATCGGCACGTCGCCGTTTACGTACGACGGCCGAGGCGGCGAGATTTTTGTACTCCACCTCAAAGGCTTTGCTCTGACCTTCATCACGTTCGGCATCTATAGCAGTTGGTACAAAGCCGATGTGGCGAATTACCACACGAATCACACGCTCTTCCAAGACGAACGGCTGAAAGGAGATGTCGACGGCGCGAATATTTTTATTCTAAATTTTTTCGGCCCGTGGCTGACACTTTTTACTTTAGGGCTTTGGCTGCCGTGGTGGGTTGTGAAACTCGAAAAAGTGATGATCGAAGGTGTGTCGCTGCAAAGCGTACCCGATACCGAGACCATGCGCTCGGTGAGCGACGACGGAGCGAGCGCGTTTGCGGACGGTCTTGCCGATGCGATGAGTCTCTTAGATAATATTGCGGATTTTCTGGCGTGATTCGGCAAACGACAGCAAGATATTTTGACGGCGAACATGTCGCGCCGAAGCACGGACGGCTCGTCTACGACGCCGAGCACGGCGAATTACATTTTTATGCGCGCGCAGCCGACGGCGCATCGGAAAAATTTCTTTTTAGTCTCGATAAGTACAACGACTTTGAATTGCGCTTACGCGGCGCAGAGCAACACGTCGAATGGCGGCGCGATAAAAAAAACCAAACGAGCGCTCTCGTTATCTTGAACGATCAGCGGTTTGCACGCCTCGTGCGCGATAAATTTCTCGCGCATAAAAATATCTTCTGGCGTTTCGCGACGTATATATGGTCTGAGTCGTTTGTGCGCGTTGCTTTGCCGCTCGCAGCGGTCTTACTCACAACCGCAATCGTCGCGCATTTCGCAATGCAGAACCTCTACCGCGCGATTCCCGAAACTTGGGATAAAGAAATCGGCGATCAAGCCGCCGCGGGTATGGCAGATTTTGGCGAGCCGTGCGAGTCGCCGCAGACGGTGAAAGATTTGAAACTGTTCGTGCCGTATTTCGCAGACGCGCATACGCGCTACACTTATGAAATCCAAATCATCAACGCACCCATCGAAAACGCTTTTGCCCTGCCCGGCGGCCGCATACTCGTTTTCTCGCAGACGCTCATCAACGCAAAAAATTACGCCGAACTCGCGGGCATTCTTGCGCACGAAATCGGTCATGTCGAACACCGCCACGGCATGCAACAACTGAGCCAATACATGACGTTGCGGCTATTGCTTGCGCTCGCTTTCGGCATGAGCGACGATGCGACACTCTTAGCGTTTGGCGCCGATGCGGGTGCGCTCTTGTTGATTCTCAAAAATTCACGCGACCACGAACGCGACGCCGACACCTACGCCGCCGAGCGCCTCGCGCACGTAGGGATTTCGAGCTCGGCGCTGCGCGCGTTTTTTGAGCGCGTGAGCGACGAACATAAAACGGCGATCGAGCGTATTCCCGATTTTGTACTCACGCACCCGGCCGATGCGGAGCGGATTCGATTTTTTGAACGTTACGAGAAAAAGCATAGCGCAAAGTTACAGGCAGCAGCGAAGCGGATGGAACCCAATATAGCGAGTTTACTGCGGCAGAAGCCAGCGCTTTCGAGCGAATGTTATCCGAATGACGATGCGGAGGGAGACGAAGAATAGGCGATTTAATAATATGAACGCGGAGTTCCTCATTAAGAGCTATGGAATTCCATAGCCAATGCCAACCACAAAACTGATTTACGCCCCCTTTGAAAATTCAACTTTCATCGATGCGCTTGTCGCCGTTTGCTCTGCTCTTAATTTGCGCGACTCTCTTACCCATTGCATGCGGCTCGACGCAAAAGAAGGCTTCTGAGACCGCAGAGGCAAGCTCTATCGACAAGGACATCTTGGACGATGATACCGAACTCAAAATTTCCGACCCATGGGAAGGTTTCAACCGCAAAATTTTTGCGTTCAACGATTTCTTTTTGCACTATTTTCTAAAGCCTGTCGCAACAGGATGGAACTTTATCACGCCGAAATTCATCCGCCAGGGTATCGACAATTTTTTTCAGTGGGCATACACGCCTGCACGCCTTGTAAATAATTTACTGCAAATCAAATTCAAGAAAGCCGGGCAAGAGACGCTTGCATTTACTATCAATGCGACAATGGGTGGCGTCGGCTTTTACAACGCCGCGAAAGATATTTTCTCGATCGAGCCCACCCCCGAAGATACCGACCAGACGTTGGGTGCGTGGGGTTTGCCCGAAGGGCCGTACATTGTGTGGCCGTTTATCGGCTCGAATACCGTGCGCAGCACTTTCGGCTTTGCGGGCGACGTGATGCTGCAGCCGCAAACTGTGTTGGTGCCGCTCTATGCAAAAAATAATATTTTTTTGATCGGCAGCCTCGTCACCGTCGCGACGTACACGACGCGCGTTGTGAACCGCGTCTCGCTCGACACCAACGAATACGACGATCTTGTCAAAGACGCGATCGACCCCTACAGTTTTATTCGCGATATTTATTTACAGAATACGCGAAAGAACATAGCCGACTGAATGAAGAAAATTAAGGGTGGATTGATTTATTTATCCACGATTTGTTTCGTCGGCAGCTTGGCCGCCGCCACGCCGCAAGAAGATTTGCAGACAACAATTTCGCAAGTTCTAAAGATTCTCGACAGCAAAAAATCGAAAAAAGATAAAAAGCATGCGATCGGTCA
>JAFEGD010000117.1 GCA_018240245.1 Spirochaetota bacterium
ATTGTTGCGGCGGCGTGTACACCTGCAGTCATTTCGGGCGCAACAAGCGTTTGCGCGTGCGGACTGGCGCCGTCGGCCGTGCCGCTCGTCCGGATCCATGTAATGGTTGCGGTTGCGCAAACTTCAGAAAGCGTATAGCCGACCTTTGTTGTGTTGACATACGCGCTCGCGACCGGCGACACGGCTGAAATCACGGGCGCGGTCACGTCGTATGTGACGCCGGTAATAACAATCGGCGTCGAGGCATTCAGCGCGGCGTCGGTACAATCGAATTGTAGCGTATAGACCGCGCCGTCGGCGAGAACCGGGTTGCTCGCGAGCGTGATATTCGTATGCGAACCCACCGCAAGTTCTGCGCCAGCCAGCGATTGCGCGTGTGGCGAGCCGCCGTCGGCCGCGCCAGCGGTGCGTGTCCATGTAATCGTCGCCGTTGCGCACGCTGCAGAATACGTATAGCTGACTTTCGTATTATTGACGTACGCATTCGTCGCCGGAGCAACCGCTGAAATCGCGACGGCAATCGTGTTGTAGGTGACGTTCGTCGCCGAAACCGTCGCGGCATTGTTGCCAGCGGCGTCGCTGCAATCGAAAGCGACGGTATAAATAGCGCCGTTGACGAGCGTCGGGTTATTCGTTATCACGAAGTTATTATGCGCCCCCGTCGTGAGCTCCGCCCCCACAAGACTTTGCGTATGCGGGCTTGCGCCGTCGGCTACGCCGCCCGTTTGTGTCCATTTAATCGTGGCTGTCGTGCAATTTTCAGAAAGCGTGTAGCTCACTTTTGTATGGTTCACGGCGGTAGCGCTAGCCGGAGTAATCGCCGATATGATCGGTGCGACGTTATCGAACGTGACGCCGGTATTCGTGATGGGCGTCGCCGTTTGCCCCGCAGCGTCGGTACAATTATATGCGAGCGAATAGATCGCGCCGCTCACCAGCGCCGGGTTATTCGAAAGCGTGATGCCGTTATGCGCACCGGCAGTCATCTCGCCACCGACGAGCGCCTGCACACGCGGGCTGCCCGGGTCGACGGTGCCGCCGGTTTGCGTCCACGTGATCGAAGCCGATGCACAGTTTTTTGAAAGCGTATAACTCACCTGCGTCGTGTTCACAAACGCACCCGACGCAGGGGTTGTGCTCGAAATTACCGGCGGCACGTTATCGAACGTCACGTTCGCGCTCGTGACCGTGGTGCCCACGTTGCTTGCAAGGTCGGTGCAATCGAATGAAATCGAATATATCGCGCCCGCAATCAGCGTCGGGTTATTTGCGATAACAATATTATTGTGCGCACCCGTGGTGAGCTCGGCACCGACGAGCGGTTGTACATGCGGCGAGCTTGCGTCGGCAGCCCCGCCGGTGCGCGTCCATGTAATCTTTGCGGTCGAGCATTGCTCAGATAGCGTATAGCTCACCTGGGTGTTTGTGACGTAAACCGCAGCAACGGGCGCAACCGCGCTAATCACCGGTAATATCGTGTCGAGCGTATAAACGCCGGTCTGTATCGGCGAGTTTGTCATCGCTGCCTTGCACGCAATCGCCATGAGCGTTTGCGTCACCGGTATCGCAACCGGGCCAGAATAAGTTGTGCCGACAGTGCAGACGCCGGTTGTTGCGTTGCAATCGGGGTTAGTCGCATTCGTCGTATAGCAAATCGTCGCCCCGGGGGTGGATGTAGTAACTACTACAGCTTGCGCCGTATTGTAAGACCCCGCACCCGGAGTGAAAATGGGTATTGCAGCCGCGTTCGTAGAAACGGAACCCGCCGTGACTTCTTCGTTACCATTCCATTTGAAGCCAGAACAGGCAGAGAACGCAAACAGTAATAAAAAAAATAGAATACCAGACGCAATTCTCGCGTTCATGAAACGGTTGCAGTGGCTGCATATGCGCAACATCGTAGCCTATTTGACGACGACCGCATCGATTTGTAAACATATTTAGTCAATTTTTCTACAAACTAAAACTATGCGCCGCACAAAAATAGCGCCTCGAAAAAAATCGAAATGGGTGAGAAAAAATAGCCATTTTTGGGTATTTAATATGTAGAGGGGCACACAGCTCCTCGCAATAAAAATTGGAGAAAAAAAATGAACACACTACAAGCAGAATTGCAGACCGAGGGGCTATCCCCCGTAACCCAAACGATACCGCGCAAGAAAGCCGGCTCATACTGGAACTGGGTGCAATTGACCGGGCGCATCGCCTCGGATATCGAGAAAAAAATGGTGAACGAGCAAACGGTGCTCTCGTTTACCCTCTTGTTTGAAACCGCGCGCAAGACCGACCGCGAGGGGTCGCACGTCAATTTTATCGCGGTCGAGCTATGGGGAAAAACGGCCGAAATATTTTACCCGCTGTTGGGTAAGGGGCTTGAAATTCTCGTGACCGGCGAATTGTTCCAACAACGTTGGGTCGGCAAAGACGGCAAGAAAGCGCAGAAGTATTGCATCTCGGCGCAGGCGATTGCCATCAGCGATCAAAAATTTCGACCCAATTAAGCAGCAAATTTTCGAGCGTGTCGACCACGGCCTCGGCGAAGAACCACGATAGATTTTCGAGGTGCGGTTTAAGGCCGCTCCGATAAAATTGTAACACGCTCGTCTCGCTCATCGGTGGGTATCGCTACCACGAACTGAAAATCGTAACCTAAAAAAATCCGTCGGTTGAGCGATATTTCTGTCTCGCGTAAAAAGCGATCGTAACAACCTCTGCCGCGACCCAAACGATTACCGGCGCTATCGACAAATAGCCCCGGCACAATGACAAAATCGGGGTTGCGGGGTTCTGCGCCTTCGCTAACGAACCACATGGCGTCGCCCTCGAGGTGTGGGTAAACAAAGGTGGGATTGATGAATGCGGCGCTTGCACTGACTATTTCGGTAACGGGCAGTTCTGCGCGCATGGGTTTGTAGACTGCGACCGCAGCGTTGGTGCGTTCGTGCACAGAAAATTCGCGCGTTAGGTATGCGGTTAAGCGTTCAGTAATTTGCATGTGCATAGCGGCAAGCTGGGTGGTGTTATGGTGTGCGAAAAAGCCTTGCGCACGAATTTTGAAGAGTTCGCGCAGTTCGGGTTTTGTCATCTGAATATGCATAACTACGCAGGGCTACGCCCTGCATAGTTATGCTACCACAAAATTAATCATCTTGTTCTTTACGACAATGACTTTTTTCACGCTCTTAGCCGCGAGCGCTTGCGCGACCGCTTCGACGCCGCGTGCTGCACTTTCGAAATCCGCATCGCTGATGCCTATCGCCAACTCTGTGCGGGCGCGAATTTTGCCGTTGATTTGAATCACGGCTTCAAAACTCGATTCGACAAGGTACTGCGCATCGTATTTTGGCCATGGCGTGTAGGCGATGCTTTCTTGGTTGCCCATCGCTTGCCAAATTTCTTCGCACAAATGCGGCGCGAACGGTGAAAGCAGTTGAATGAACTTTGTGGCAGCGTCGCGCCCGATCGATTCGACGCGATACGCTTCGTTGACAAAAATCATCATCTGCGAAATCGCCGTGTTCAAAGACAAGGTTTCGATGTCGTCGCCGACTTTCTTGATCGTCTGGTGCAGAATTTTAAGCACAGCCTTTTCGTCTTTGGGCGCAGCGAGTAACTTGTCGTTCAGTTTGCCTTCGCTATTCACGAAGAGGCGATAGACGCGCGCGAGAAAGCGATACACGCCTTCGATGCTTTTCGATTGCCACGGCTTCATCTGCTCGAGCGGCCCCATGAACATTTCATAAAGTCGAAACGTGTCGGCGCCATACTCGGCCACGACCGTGTCGGGGTTAATCACGTTGCCGCGCGACTTCGACATCTTGCTGCCGTCTTCGCCCAAGATAATACCTTGATGCACGAGTTTCTTGAACGGTTCGACCGAGGTGACGTAACCCAAGTCGTAGAGCACCTTGTGCCAAAAGCGCGCATAGAGCAGGTGGAGTACCGCGTGTTCTGCACCGCCGACATAGAGATCGACGCCATCACCCAGCCAGTACTTCTCCTTTTCTGCCGAGGCGAATCTATCTTTATTCTGCGGGTCGGCAAAACGCAGATAATACCACGAGCTGCCCGCCCACTGCGGCATCGTGTTCGTTTCGCGGCGATATTTTTTGCCGTCGCGTTCAAAGTTCACCCATGAGGGGATGTTGGCGAGAGCGGATTCTCCAGACAATGAAGGTTGAAAGTTATCGCTCTCTGGCAACATGAGCGGCAAGTTGTCTTCGGCGACCATAAACCCTTCGGCGTCGAAGCTCACCGGCACGGGTTCGCCCCAATAGCGTTGGCGCGAAAACAACCAATCGCGCAGTTTGTATTGCACACGCCGTTCGCCCAAATTTTCTTTTTCGAGGTGTGCGATCATTTTCTCTTTCGCGGCGGCGGTTTTGAGACCGTCGATGATCGGTGAGTTGATGGCTGTGCCATCGCCTGCAAATAATCCCTCACCCCCATCCTCTCTCCCTGAGGGAGAGGGGGGTGCCGGTGCCACTACCTGACGAATCGCGATATCAAATTGTTCAGCGAATGCAAAGTCGCGTTCGTCGTGTGCGGGCACCGCCATGATTGCGCCTGTGCCATAACCCATCAGTACGTAGTCTGCAATATAAAGAGGAATTTTTTCTTGCGTCAGCGGGTGGATTGCATACGCGCCGATCAGCACTCCCGTTTTTTCTTTTTTTGCCGCGTCGAGTTGGCGACTCATTTCTGTCTTGAGTGCGGTGGCCTTGCGGTATTCGTCGACCGTCGCTTTGTGCGAAGCGGGCGTGAGAATATCGACGAGCGGATGCTCGGGCGCCAAGACCATAAACGTCACGCCATAGAGCGTGTCGGGGCGCGTGGTAAAAACTAAAATTTGGTGCTGCGGGGTACCCGCAACACCAAATTTTATCGTACAACCGGTCGATTGGCCAATCCAATTTTTTTGTAATTCGAGCGTGCCGGTCGGCCAATCGACGTGTTGCAAATCGGTCAAGAGCCGTTCGGCATACGCGGTGATGCGCAGCATCCACTGCCGCATCGGCTTGCGCTCGACGGTGTAGCCTTTGCCGACCCACTCTTCGACTTCTTCGTTTGCCAAAACGGTGCCCAACTCTGCGCACCAGTTGACGGGCATATTCGCAATATACGCCAAGCGTTTGCCCGCGATGAAATCCTCGCGCGCTTTTTTCTGGGCATCGCCCGTGAGTTCGGAAGGTATGGGGAGTTCGGAAATCGGGCGCGCTTTTTTCTGAGCGGTATCATACCACGAGTTGAAGAGCTGCAAAAAAATCCATTGCGTGTATTTGTAATAACCGGGGTCGGTCGTGTTGACTTCGCGCGACCAATCGTACGAAAAGCCGAGCGCTTTGAGTTGGCGGCGAAAGTTATCGATGTTCTGCTGCGTCGTGACTTTTGGGTGAATTCCCGTTTGCATCGCATAGCGCTCGGCAGGCAGGCCGAAGGCATCCCAACCCATCGGGTGAAGCACATTGAAGCCCTGCATCCGCCGTTTGCGCGCGATGATGTCGGTCGCGGTATAGCCCTCGGGGTGCCCTACGTGCAACCCCGCACCCGACGGGTAAGGGAACATATCGAGCACGTAATATTTGGGCTTCGAGAAATCGTCGCCGGTTTTGAACGTCTGGTTTTTCTCCCAGCGTTCTTGCCATTTTTTTTCGATAGCGGCGAAAGGATAAGACATGTGCGTTAATTTTTTTTTGAGACGCCTTGTAACTCGTTCTTAATGACATGACTACAAAAACTGCAGAGCAGTTTTTGTAGTCACTATTGAGTTACTTTTTTCAACGCCGCCTGCGCATCTTCGGATATGTTTTCAAATTCGACGCCGTAACGCTTGCCGTTTTCGAGCGAAGTCATATTCATAATTTTTGCACTCAACGTGGTTATGTTATCCGCCGCAAAATGCGCGTCGAACACGATTTTGTCGCCGACGGCTGTAGGCGAAAGGAGATTGCGTTGGCCGGTATAGACGAAGCCGATGCCGTTGGGGCTCACGTCGAGAATTTTACCGTCGATCGGGTTATCGGGAAAGCAGCGTTTGGTATAGAGATCTTGTTCTAAACGCCGCGCCAGTTGTCTGACCGAATGGTACTGTTTGACGGTGAGCGCCTCGTGTAAACTCAAGATTTGCAGGTAGCCGAAAATCAGCGCACCTCGGTAGCGTAACGGTTCGCAAATCTCGCCGATATAATCGCCCGGCAAACCGTCGGCGCGCATCACTTGTTCGTATTCGCTGTACGGCATCGCGACAATCGACTGCTCGTCGGCGTTGCGTTGCCGCGACATGACGGGCGCGAAAATCGGCAAATTGAATTCGGACAATTTTTTTAACCGTACAGTCTGTCGATTCGCGCGCTGTAGGTCTACCACTACTTGGACATTCGGTATAATTTCGCGGATTGCCTTTTTATACTGCGCAAATATCGTATC
The DNA here is from genome assembly GCA_018240245.1 of Spirochaetota bacterium. Taxonomy (GTDB): domain Bacteria; phylum Spirochaetota; class Leptospiria; order Turneriellales; family Turneriellaceae; genus Turneriella. The sequence goes on from JAFEGD010000117.1 coordinate 6,427, forward strand.
GCGAACACTGTTCGAACCCGCATTGACGCGATAAAATTCTGAGTGCGGTATTACATGCCGCACTTGCCCGACCAGATCACCGTTCGTTTGGCCGCCTTCGACAGGAGTACGGTTTTCGTGGCGCACGCCGCGCTTCGAAATAAATAGACGCATCGGTTTCAGAATTTCGGTGCCACGGTCGGTACGTTCGACAATGCTACATTCGAGCATCATCGAGTTATCGTCTTTGACGAGCAGCAGCGTTCGCCCGACACCCGCCGGTAATTGATGTACGACTTCTAAATGCGGGTGGCTATAGCCAATCGCCCGTACGGGATTTTTCTGATTATTTTCGACGACATGCAATGGGAAACGGACGAATAATTTTTCGGTTATTTGGTGTAGTTGCGCATGATCGATGATTTTGCGCACGGCGGCGCTATTTTTTTCAGCTTCTTGATCGGCCATAATGTAGTACAGGTACGTTTCTTAACACGGTTGAGCGTGTTAATCAATTCGTATAAATACTTAATTTTGTGGTTAAAACCACAAAATCATGCCATGGTAATTGGTATTTCGCCCAAGCCGGTGCGTACTAAAACCGGCGGCCACGAACGCACATCGAGTATGGTGGAGTACTCCCCCGGTACGTCGCCGCAGCTCACGACGGCAGAAACACGGCTCTCGTAGCGATCGGCGATTTCTTCAAAATCGTGCATGCCCTCGGGTGCCATGTCGAGTGAGCTGCCAATGAGCGGTAAATCCAACGCAGCGAGCAATGCCGCGATGAGCGCGTGCTCGATAATGCGAATGCCGACCGTGTTCTGTTTGGTGACAGCGTAGTGCGGCAAACTTTTTGCGGCGTCGAAAATGAGCGTGTATGGGCCGGGTAGAATCTCTTTGAGAAATCGAAAAAGTTGATTACCCTGTGAGCGCACGTACCCGCTCATTTGCGAAAAGTCGCGACAATAGAGCGTCAGCGGTTTGTTTTTCGGCAAGTCTTTGATGCGCTGTATCTGCGCGACGCTCTCTTTATTTTGCGCAAGAGTGACAAACGCATACACGGTATCGGTGGGTAAGACAAGCAGCGCGCCGTCTTGCAGACGCTCGGCGAGCTGTTTGACTAGACGAATTTCAGGATTGATCGGATGGAGATAGAATCGCATGAAAACGTCGCGATTGGCCGTACGGCCAATCGCGGCTACAGTTTAGAGCCAAACCATTGCGCCGATCGAAGCACGCCAGCCGCTGGTGGTAATGTCAGAAGTAGATACTCCGGCATTAGACAGCACTTGTGGAATCGAAGCGGTAAGCGAACTCCATTGGATTCCACCTTCGGCGAAGAGATGAATCAGCGGTAACACCTTGTACGATAAGCCAAAAAGCGTATGTCCACTGGTGCCGTAGTAAAAGGCGTTTGCCGTAGCTGTCGTCGTTCCTGTAACTGTATAAGTTGTATTCGCGGTATTTCCCGCATAACCATAGCCGAAACGGACGTAGGGTGTGAAGCCGATCGCATGACCGACAACATCGAGATAGACGGCAAGCTCGCCGCCGACGCGCACTTGCGTAGCATTAGGCGATGCAGAGGGGCCGCCAGAGAGCGAGGCGTAATCTACATAGGGGCCAAAGCCAAGAGTTACCAACATTGGGATTCCCGCAGTAAAACGCGCGAAGCCGCCAAAGCCCGCACCCGAATATTTAGAGCCGTTCGACCAAGTATCGCTCGCATAGTTACCCTGCACACCCAATTGAACGATCGAAAATGCCGGTGCGGTGAAGGCCATCACGGCCATGAAAGCTGCCAATATTTTAATTTTTTTCATAATCCTCCGAGGCCTATGGCCCATTGTGAAGAATAGACGTATAAGAGTCGCCTCGCCGGTCAATCAAAATCTTTTAATACTGGCATAAACTGCCGGTGCAGCGCTATGCCATATGGTGATAAGATTCATGTGCGGCGTGTGTGGAAAAAAGTCTACAAGGTGGATGTACAGCGGCTCGAAACCGGCGGCGAGTAATGCGCGGCAATCGGTATAGAGCGCCGTCAAATTATTCGAAATGAGCACCACGCGCTGTGGCTGAAAATTGTTGAGTAGTGTCGGTACTGCGCGACCGATGCCGAAACGCGCCGGGTCGAGAACAACGATGTCGGCGCGCGGCGGAAAATCATAGTGCATCGGGTTTTCTAAAACTCGCTGAACATCGGCTTGCACAAAATGCGCGTTGCCGATAGCATTACGACGCAAATTTTCAAGGCCGACCTGAATCCCCATTGTGCTGTCGTCGACACCATAGACGGCATCGACGCTGTGCGCGAGCGGCAGCGAATAATTACCGCTGCCGCAATAAAGATCGAAAAAAATTTTCGGCTGGCTTTCGCGAATCGCGGCGGCGATAAGACTGCGTATCGTGTCGCTCTGTGCGGTGTTGCCCTGTTGAAAGCACCCCGGTCGGGTGTACATCGTCGCGTGCGGCAGGCGTTGCCAAACGTACGTGGGATTGTCTTCGGCGTAGGCGATATGCGCGAGCGGGTGCGACGGCAACGCAGCAAAGCGGGATAACATCGCTTCGAGAGTGTGGCGGCGTTTTGCGCTCGCATAGAGTACGAGCAGCACCGCATTTTCTTCGGGCAGAAAAGAGAGTTCGACACCGAAGCCGAAATTCTCGTATGGCCATGTCGTTTCGCTCAGCGTCGCGAGCTCGGCGACTATGCGGCGTAGCGGCGCGGCGGCAACGGGGCAGTCGGCGAGCGGCACGAGCGTGCGTTCGCCGCGTTCATAGAGGCCACAGGTGAAGCGGTTTTGATAGATATTGGCGTGAAGATGCAATCTGCTTCTAAACTCGGAGGTTGTTTTACAGCTATGGATTTCCATAGCTAGGCGCGCGAAGGCAAGTAGGGGTGCCAGAACTCGGCGTACGAGCCGCTCTTTCCAGACCAACTGCTCGGCATAAGGCGCCCCCGGCCAGAGGCAGCCGCCGCAGCGCCCCGCAACGGTGCAAAATGAAGTAGAGTGGTCAATCCGCCGTGCATTCCACTGGCCTGTGCGCACCGCTGCGCCGAGCTCAATTGCGACGGTCTCGCTGGGAAAAGCGAACGGGACATAGATGCGCCCATACTCTGTATTCTGCGCGACACCGACACCGGTTGTGTGTAGCTCGGTGATGGTAACCGTCATTTTCATTGACGCGGTGTGCAAAAATAAGGTAGTGTATGAAGAATGACCTTTCTCGTTCTGGGGCGGTATGCAAACATCAAGCAATAAATCTATAAAAGAAGCAATGGCGACAAGCGAAACAATTCGCATGTTCAAGTGGGATTGGATGGAGCGACTCTCGCACGTGCATCCGGCGACGCCGTTCGTTATTTATATACCTGTCGTCGGTGTGGCGCTATACTACGCCGCAATGCAAGGCAACCTCACGGTACTTTCTATCGTAGCTGCCTTTGGTTTGGGTGCCCTCATTTGGACGCTGATGGAGTATATTATCCATCGGTTTCTTTTTCACATTCCGCAGACGAATAAAGTCTTCAAAGCGATTTATTTTTATTCGCACGGCATTCACCACGACGCGCCGAACGATGCGACGCGGCTCGTGATGCCGCCGAGCGCGAGCGTACCTTTGGCGATTCTGTTCTTTTATCTCTTTCGCGCTTGGGGCGGTATTCATTACCTGCCGCTCTTCGCCGGGTTTCTCGCTGCCTACATGGCGTACGATTTTATTCATTTTTCGACGCACTTTTTTAATTTCAAAGCGGCATGGTTTCGTAAGGTGAAAGAGAACCACATGCGCCATCACTTTCTCACGAACAAATACAATTATGGCTTGAGTTCTCCCCTTTGGGATTACGTATTCTTTACCATTTTTCGCGGTAAAGCAAGCCTTTAATCGTTTGCATAGTTGCTACACTGGTACGCCGTCTACACGCACCCCCGCGCAGAGAAAAAACTGCGCGATCAGTTAGCGAAAAAAAATATCGAAACGTATCTGCCGTTAATTAAGACGCGCAAGAAATGGTCTGACCGCTATCAATGGGTCGAAGAGCCGGTCTTTGCGTCGTATATTTTCGTCCGCATCGATTTTACGGCAGATAGCCTCGCAGTGTTGCGCCTGCCGCAATCGGTAAAATTCATCGGCACAGAAGGTGCTCCCACCGTTGTCAGCGACGGCGATATTGAACTCTTGCGTCTTGCCGTCGAAAACTTTGCCGAGTCGCTCGTGATTCGCGACACCGCGACGCTGACGGCGGGGCAAAAGGTGCGCGTTATCGACGGGCCGTTTGCCGGTAAAGAGGCAACCGTCGAGCGCGTGCAGGGCAAGGCGTTGGTGGTGCTGAGTTTCGCCGCGCTCAACAAGTCGGTAGTGGTCGAAATACCCGTGTCGATGCTTGCCAAGGGCGCGTGATTTTTTAGGGGGTAAACGTCCGAGCTCGCACTATTAACGCTAAACTGGAAGCTTTGCAAGCCTCGCGGTTTTAAGAAAAACCGCTGCTAAAGCGCTCCGCGACTTGCCAAACCAAGTCGCTCTGCTGCTTGCAAAGCTTCCAGTACCCCCTAAAAAATCGCGCGCGCCTTGCCAGCAACGTTTGACGCGCTGTCTTCGTTTCAGAAAATGTGCAAATGGGGATTAATCTCCCCACCGGAAAATCTCCCGTGTTGAAACGCTTTGCCCGCAAGGTAAAGACCGGCAGCGGGGCCGCTGAAACCGTTTGGCGCCTCAGGGATAGAATAGGTAAAGCGCATAAGCAAGGCTTTTGCGCAACTTAGGAGTTACAATGGCAACAATTTCGATGAAGAGTCTGCTCGAAGCAGGCGTACACTTTGGGCACCAGACGCGCCGCTGGAACCCAAAAATGAAGAAGTATATCTTTACCGCACGTAACGGTATCCATATTCTCAATTTACAAAAAACGATCGTACTTGCAAAAGATGCGTACGAGGCGATGCGCGAGCTTGCGTCAAAAGGCGGCAAAGTGCTTTTTGTCGGCACGAAAAAACAAGCGCAGGCCGACATTGAAAAATCGGCAAAACGCTGTGGTATGTTCTATATCAGCAACCGTTGGCTTGGCGGCTTGCTCACCAACTTTCGCACGGTCAAGCAATCGATTCAGCGTTTAAGAAAACTCGAAGAAGCATTCGAGGCAAATACTACGCACGAACTCGTTAAGACGAAGAAAGAAATTCTACAACTCGACCGCGAGATGGCGCGCCTCAGAAAAGACCTCTCAGGAATCCGCGACATGAACGACTTACCTGATGCGCTCTTTGTTGTCGACCCCGAGCGCGAAGCGATTGCGGTGAAAGAAGCGAATACTTTAGGCATCCCTATTTTCGCAATGGTCGATACGAACTGTAACCCCGACCTCATTCAGTATCCGATTCCGGCGAACGACGACGCGATTCGCGCGGTCGCGCTCTTTCTCGAAATCATGGCGAACGCTATCGAAGAAGGCAAAGAGGGCGGCGAGTTCCAACAGGTTGAAATCGAAGAAGGCGAAAGCATGGACGAAAACGAACTGAAGACTTCAATGGAAAAACTCGACGATCTCGAAGAGATCGAATCGCGCTACGAAGAATCGCGCGCATAATTAGGATTAACCCCTTATGGCAATAGATCAAGAGAAAATCAAGACTTTACGCGAGATGACCTCGGCGGGTATTCTCGATTGCAAAAAAGTCCTCGAAGAAACGGCGGGCGATCTTGAAAAAGCGGCATCGCTCTTACGCGAGCGCGGCATCGTTAAAGCCGTCAAGAAAATGGACCGCGAAGCGACCGAAGGCGCGATTGTGTCGTACGTTCACCACAACGGTAAAATTGGCGTACTCGTGCAGCTCAACTGCGAAACCGACTTTGTCGCGCGTAACGAAAAATTCTTAGAGTTGGGTCGCAATATCGCGATGCACATCGCGGCGACAAACCCGCAGTTCGTCAAAGCCGAAGATGTTTCGGCGGACGTGATTGAGAAAGAAAAAGAAATCCAACGCGCGGCACTTATCGAAGAAGGCAAACCCGCCGACAAAGTCGATAAAATACTCGAAGGTAAAATCAAGAAATTTGTCGCGGATATTTGCCTGTTAGATCAGGGTTTTGTGAAAGAACCCGATAAAACCGTCGGCGACCTTATCAAGGCTTCGATTGCGACGATGGGTGAAAATATCGCCGTCGGGCGCTTCGTGCGTTTTGCGCTGAAATAGTATGAGCACCTCTCACGAAAGTTCGGGCCGCGGCATTACCGAGGGTCGGGCTTTTCGTCGAGTCGTGTTGAAGCTTTCGGGCGAGTTGCTCGCGGGCGAAGACAAGCAGGGTATCAACGTAAAAATTATCCGCTCGCTCGCCGAAGAAATTCGCGATATTCACCGCGACGGCGTCGAGCTCGCAATTGTCATCGGCGGCGGTAATATTTTTCGCGGCGTCAAAGCCGCGTCCGACGGTATGGATCGCGCAATCGGCGATTATATGGGTATGATGGCGACAGTCATCAACGGCCTCGCTCTCCAAGATTTTCTCGAGAAAGAAGGCTTGGTCACACGGTTGCAGACAGCCATTGAAATCAAATCGGTAGCAGAGCCGTACATCCGCCGTAAGGCTATTCGCCATTTAGAAAAAAAACGCATCGTGATTCTCGCGGGCGGCACCGGCAATCCGTACTTTACCACCGACACGACGGCGGCGCTCAGAGCGATCGAACTCGACGCCGATGTAATTTTCAAGGCGACGATGGTCGACGGCGTTTACGACAGCGACCCGCGCAAGAACTCGTCGGCGAAGCGCTACCGATACCTGACATTTCACGACGCGCTCGTGCAGCAATTGAAAGTGATGGACTCGACGGCATTTTCCTTGTGTTTGGATAATAAAATGCGCATCCAAGTTTTTGATATGGGTATCGAGGGTAATCTCAAAAAAGCCGTACAAGGGCTGCCGATCGGTACGCTGATTAACGCAACGGGAGAAAGCAAGTTCTATGAGTGACGACGCAAACAAGATTATTGCCGACGCACGGCAACGCATGCAAAAATCGTTCGACGATTTATCGCACCACATGGTGCAAATTCGCTCGGGACGCGCGACGCCTTCTCTGGTAGAAGATATTCGCGTCGATGTCTACGGCCAACACATGCCGTTGAATCAAGTGGCTTCGATTAGTGCCCCCGAAGCGCGCCTCATCACTGTCGACGTTTGGGATAAATCGCAGCTACAAGCCGTTGAAAAGGCAATTCAAAAATCGGGAAAAAATTTGAATCCGTCGAACGACGGTTCTCTGATTCGTATTAGCCTTGCCGAAATGTCGGGCGATACGCGCAAAGAGATGGTAAAGCTTGCGAAAGGCAAAGCCGAAGACCACAAGGTCGCCGTGCGTAATGTGCGACGCGACGCGAACGATGCGCTGAAGAAGCTAAAGGGTAGCAGCGTTTCCGAAGATATGATTAAAGGCTTCAGCGATCAAGTGCAGAAACTCACCGACGATTTCGTAAAGAAGATGGATGATCTTTTTGCGGCAAAAGAAAAAGACATCATGACCGTTTGATTTCCGCGAATGAATTAAGAATAACTCTGTGTGGCACAGCCACGCAGAGTTATTATTTTAGATATGCGAGGTTGCCGTGAGGCAACCGAAGCATATCGCTGTAATCATGGATGGCAACGGCCGTTGGGCGTTGGCGCGCGGACTCAAACGCCGCGAAGGCCATCGTGCGGGTACCGAAACGATCGACCGTTTACTC
>JAFEGD010000118.1 GCA_018240245.1 Spirochaetota bacterium
CCCTGCAAATACAGGGTTCTTTGCGGCGCCGAAGAAAAATCCAAACGACAGATTCAGCGCATGATAAACCTATCAGCCCAAATTTGCTGCAAAGAATTTTCGCGCAAGCAAACCGAACGAAGTTTGGGTCAGCGACATCACCTATCTGCGCACGGCGGCGGGCTGGCTGTATCTGTGCGTGTTCTTGGATTTATTATTCATTCTGATCGGGGCGTGCAATATGCAAGCGATGAATTCCGAAAGTTGCTGGCCCGTTATGAATTCAAGCAGAGCATGAGTCGCAAGGCAAACTGTCACGATAATGCATGCGCGGAGTCATTCTTACTTGGGCTACAAAAGCCCGGTAGAATTTGAACAAACACAGGTCGCTTAAAACGTGTGTCTACTAAATCAGGATAGGTTCATCTTGAAAATTGAACGAGTCAAGAAGCCCTCGAAGCTCGCAGCGTTGATTCACCAAGACGCGGTGACCGGCGACATCGACGATTTGGTTCATATCGGCTGGGAAACTGAGTGGCAAAGCTTGGACGCGCGACCCGTTTGATCGTATTATCGTCGCGCGGGCGCGCATGGGAGAATATCCGTTGATTACATGCGACGAGCGCATGCGCAAGCACTACAAGCGGGCGTTGTCATAGCGCGGCTTAATCCCGCAAAAACTGATTAGCGTTTCTTAAAACGAAAACATAATACCGCCAGTCACTATGAAACCGGAATAAGTGATTGAATCTGTCGCAGCAGCTGCCGACTGTGCCACACCATTGACTGTGTATGATGTAATACTATAACTACTAGCAGTGCCACCGGTTAGACCACCCTGCGCATAAAAACTCAAAAGCGAGTTTATTGGGATATTAAGCCCGACTAGAAAATTATAAAAGAGCGCACCGTACGCTGTTTTAAGAACCATCGTACCAGTGCTCGAAGTATTTGTATTATTCAGAAAATCTTTGCCTAAACCTACTTTGATATAAGGCTTAATGACGCGCAACGCATCGATTTGCGCATACGCTTCAAGTCCCAGACGAATCATGTTCTGTGAATTAGTATTTGTCCCTCCTGAGACTGTGAGATTTTGATTACCCAAGGAGATGGTTGGCCCGACACCAAAGGTCAAAAGCTCTGGCAGGCCAAAATTAAAATGCCCCGCACCATTGACAATATAACCTGCGCCGTTAGCAGAAACTGCTACGTTATTCAAAGTATCTGTCATGGTAGTACCGATATAACCGCCGTCTACTGCAACATCGAATACAGAAAACACCGGACTCGTTAAAAACATCTATATGCTTAAATACTTTATCTTTTTCATATAAACCACAGCCTAAATAATTTGATACTGTCAATCATAATCTTGGAAATTGTTATGGCCGCGATTATCCATATCGTCGGGTTGAGTTTCAGCGTACTCGAAACGCCCGAGAGAATCCGCACCGAGTTTCCTTTGCAGTCGAATAAATAGCCGTACAAAAGTTTCTCTTGCACGATGTTGAACGTGCGCCACAATTTCCTGCCCTGCATCGCCGACGGCCGCCAACCGAGCGTTTGCAAATCGGCAATGAGCCGCGTCGTCGGTATGAACGCATACTTTCCCGTATCTTACGCCCGATATGCCAACCCGTCGGGGGTGCGGAATCGGTTGCCTGACGACACTACCTACGCGCAGCAGAGCATTCTGCTGCACAAAGCAATTTTTTTAAAAAAAACGGCGAGGCTGATCTCGCCGTTGCTGTGAAATTAGCGCCCGCCGCTGCCGAAACTATGCCGCGCTGAATAATTTATCCGGCAGCGAATAGCGAAAGATACGCTTGAGCACTTCGCTATACTGTTTCACAAAACTGCCGGTGTTATAGTTCTGACCGTAGCGCGCACAGATTTCTTGCACTTTCGGCGCCATCTGCGCATAACGCCACGCCGGCACATCGGGAAAAAGATGGTGTTCGATTTGGTGGCTGAGATTGCCCGTCAGAATATGAAACCACCCGTCGCCTGTGAGGTTCGACGAGCCTTTGAGCTGGCGCAGATACCATGCGCCACGGTTTTCGTTCTGCGTCTCTTCTTGCGTGAACGCTTCGGCATCGGCGGTGAAGTGCCCACAGAAAATAATCGCATGCGCCCAGACGTTGCGCATCAGATTTGCCGTGACATTGCCGAACAAAACCGGCAAGGCATTTTTGCCCGCAGTTGCGGGAAAATACACATAATCTTTCGCCGCCTGCGTAAACATTTTCGAGAGAATCGGCTTCAATTCATTCAGTGTCAATTTTTTTTCTCCGTTCTTGATATTGTCCGTTTCGAGATCGTGCAGTGCCACTCCCCATTCAAACAGCACCGATAGTAAAAAATTAGACACCGGTTGCGCGAGGTGAGCCGGCTTCCACGGTTCTTGATCGGTGAGTCGCATGATACCATAGCCTAAGTCGCGATCTTTACCGACGATATTCGTATACGTGTGGTGCAAGTAGTTATGCGAATGCCGCCACGACGCCGACGTCGATGCGGTATCCCATTCGTACGTCTGCGAATGCGTTTCGGGGTCGTTCATAAAATCATACTGGCCGTGCATGATGTTGTGCCCGATCTCCATATTCTCGAGAATCTTCGCAAGACCGAGCGAGTACGTGCCCTTCAGCCACGACGTGGGATTTTCCCCCTCGCTCTTTAAAAGCTCGCGTCCCAAAAGTTCGTGATCGCGGCAAAGCTGAATGATCTCTCGAATATACGCCGCGTCTTCTGCGCCGACCTTCGCGAGCGTCTCGGCACGCAATGCGTCGAGCTCACGGCCAAAATTTTCTATTTCTTCCTGAGAAAGTTTTTTATTTTTCATTTTTTACTCCTTTTTGACCACCCCGTCACTTCGTGACACCCCTCCTTGATAAGGAGGGGACGGCGAAGCCGGGATGGGGTCATAAGTCTATTTCAACCTCACCCATCGGTTGTGTGATGCAGAGTTGGATGTCCTCGCTCCCCGCTGATTCTTTTCCGGTTAAAATATTTTTTACGATTCCGTTACGCTTATGCGCTTTACACTCGTGGCAAATACCGCGACGGCAGCCGTGCTTGGGTTTTAAGCCTGCGGCTTCTGCGGCTTCGAGCAGATTCGTTGCAACCTTGGTTTCGATACCGGCGCGCAAAAAACGCGCGGTACCATGGAGCCATGATGGCTCCTGGTCTGCGCCGACAGGGATGTCGGAGCGCAGACCCTCCGACGGCCATTTAGGTAATGTATAGTACTCCGACTGAATATCGAAATAGCGCATTTCTTTAAGATCGTTTTCGATGCTGCGAACAAAATCCCCTGCCCCACAAATGCGCACCGGCGTCTGCGACGAGTCTACCGTATTTTGGAGCAGCGCGAGCGCGCTTGCGGCAGAGAGACGATTCGTCTCGGCACCTTCGCTGTAAAAAAAATAGTGGTGAAAATTTTTAAATTCGGTCGCGAGGCCTCGCAACGCTTCGCAAAAGATCACACTGTGTCGATTCTTGGCGGCGTGAAAAAAGTAGATATCTCCCGAAGCGCCGCGTGCGAGCAGCGCACACGCCATCGCATAGATCGGCGTAATGCCGCTACCGGCGGAGAAAAAAAGATAAGCGCTGCGATCGGTCGTCGGCATGGCAAAGTCGCCGCGCGGGTTAGAGATCTCGATCTGCGCACCGGCATGAATATGCTCGTGTAAATAATTGGAGACTTTGCCGCCCGCAGCGCGCTTAACAGTAACCGATATTGTTTTATCTTTTATGCTCCCCCTGCCGTCGATGCCCGTCAACGAATACTGGCGAACGGTGCGCACGCCGTTAATTTCGACGGCAACGTCGACGTGCTGTCCCGGTTGGTAATCGGGGTAGTTCACGGGAGTTTTCAGCACAAAACTGACGGTATCGGCGGTCTCTTGGCGGCGTTCGACCACCGTCGCCATGGGACGCGCGGTGCTGCCGCGCACATAGCGCTGCGCTGCCGGGTTAAAAAGCCCCGTGCGCGCAAAGTCGGGCAATAGGCTCTCGAAATAGCGAAACGTGTCAAAAAGTTGAGTTTGGTTTGCGGTATTCATTATGCGCCTTCTGAGGGCATATTCAACCCGGCACTCATTTTGCAAACAATTGTTTACTATTTTACCAGGGTCGAAATCCTAGCATTCGTTAAACCGACAGTGCGAAGACACCGAGCATAATTTTTGCCGCATAGCCGCCAGACACAGGCACCTCGTAAAAATGCGCATTGATGCGTTCGACCCGCTGCTGGATTGTACCTTGACCTAAGCCAGGCTTGGTGCGGCGGTAACGACTTTTCCCAGATACTTCGATGCTCAACGAATTTTCCTTTGCGACAATTTCCCAAACGGTTACTCCAACGGAATACTTCAGAGAGTTATTGCACACCTCTTGCACAATCATGCACAGTTCGGGAATGTGCTCTATAGGCAGTACATCTCTAAGCTGTCGGCTCGCAGCGCGTGTTGCGGCAGAAATGCGTATATCAACGGGCCTATGGGCCATCTGGTAGCGACGGAGAAGAATTAGGTTAATGCCAGAAACGAAATCTTCTGTCGCGAGTTGCATATCTTCGAGAAATAAAAGTTCGGTGCGTAACGATGCGATCGTTGCCGCAACGCGCTTATCTAAACGGCGGATGTCCTTACGCAGACCTTGCGCCTGCGCTTCGTCGGCCATCGCTTCGAGAGCCAGTTTGATATCGGTAAGATTGCCACCCAAGCTATCGTGTAGGTTCGCTTCTATACGCTTGCGCTGCTCGTCGAGCGCAGAGCGACTTGTCTCTAAGCGCAAATGCATCCGCTCGTTTTCTTCGGTGAGCCCCGCGTGCGCATGCGCAAGCGAACCCGACTGCGCGAGCGCGAAGAGAGAAAAACCGATTGAAAGAAAACTACCCGCCTGAGAATGCGTTGCAAATAAAAATACGGCGTAAATTGTCAGCGCCATCAAGACGATAACGCCTGCACCCAAAAGGCGCGCGCCGGCTCGATCTTCGCGTACCGCGCGATAGATGGCCGCCAAGCTCACGAGTTCTGCTCCGACACCGACGATGCCATAATAAAAGACGTTATAAAAAGAAAAATAATGTACCGGTAAAGCGAGCAGTAAAACAAACACTCCCGCCGTCGCCCAAAAAAGTCGCTTAATTTTTTGTGCTATAATATGCGGATAGAGCGCGTCGATAAATTGCACAACCAGCACAGGGAGTACATACGCGAATGCGGAGCTGAGCCGCGTATGCAACTCTAAAGGCAGAGACGGAAAGAACAATAAGATCGATTGTTCGCCGAAGAGCGTCGCTAAAAAGAAATAGTCGATCGCCATGACGGCAAAGACGATTACCGCCTTGTTTCTGCGCGCCAGAAAATAGAGCAGAAGATGATAGAGCATAATCGAAAAAATTAACCCGAGACAAAATAAATCCACCGCCAAATAGCGCATGCCGAAAAATTGCATCGCCGACGCGAACCCAAGTTCAATATCCGAGCGCAGCCCGCCTTTATACAAAATAAAATTCGCCACATGGAAAATGATTTCGATTTTTCCGGCAGGCGCAGTAAACGCAAGTAAAGCCGACTTGCGCCGCCCCACGAATGCATCTGCCGTCGTAACGAGCGTGCCTTCTGCGGCGAGGCGCTGTCCGTTGATAAAGATACGATAACTGGCGAGCGGCGCGGGAATGCGTAGCGCCAACCGTTCGCCGGTTGCTGTTATGGAAAACCGCACCCTGTATGTCGCATAGCCGAACGAGCCCAGCGATTCGCCGCGTACTTTGAGTCCGTTCCAGATACGCGGCCCCGGCAAAATCAAATCGGGCACAGGCGGCTGAGTCGTCGGGTTGAAATCATTCGGATAAAGATAGCGCTGCCAGTAGAACTCCCACGGTAGGTTGCGCAACGCATGCGAAGAATTTGGCTTCAATTCGACCGGTTGAAAATCGGCGGCTTGCAAGCACGGTGCGCTCACCGAACACACCAAGAGCAAGACGATACAGCGAAAGCGAAAGAACACAGCAAAGGGCGGATGTAATTCTTTACTGCTTCAAACAACCGATTTTTGAACTCGCCCGACAAGTTCGGCGCGATTGTGTACGTTGAGCTTCTTATAAATATCTTTCACATAGCCGTGTACCGTCGCGGCGCTTAACCGCAACGCTTTGGCAACCTGCGGAATCGTTTTACCCGCGACCATGAGTTCGAGCACCTGTTGCATTCTTTCTGAAAGCCCGAAGTCGGGCGATTCGTGCCGCCGCGACTTAAGCTGAGTCATCACGCGCAGAGCAATCGTCGGCGTAAGAATCGCTCCTCCGGATACAACGGTTTCGATAATTGCTTTTAGTTCGTGGCGCTCGGATTTTAAGACATAACCCACGGCGCCGTTCTCGATCGCTTCGAGAATAAGACTCTCAGAATTCATATTCGTGAGGATTACAATTTTTCCATCGTAACCGCTCCGTATGAGTGCGCGCGTCAGATCGACCCCCGTCATGCCGGGCAGCATAATATCGAGCAATAGGACATCCGGCAGATTTTTGCCGTCTTCGCGTAACAGACTCTCGGCGCTCTGCCACCAGCTAAGATGCGCCGCAGGCAAAATTTTCTTCAGCGTCAGCAGCAGGTTGTCGCGAAAATCAGAGTCGTTTTCGACAATGCCGATATGCATGGGAAAAACTCGATGTTGTTTTGCGCGGGTCAATTGTTTATGCGTAGGCCATACCCCCTGTTCGGGGGCATCCCATTTAAATTTGCCGTATAGCCATATAGATGGTAATATGGCTATATGAAAACCACGATTAACCTCCCCGATGAAATTTGGCAGCGGTTGAATATCGAAGCGGCCAACCGCAAGCAAAAAGGCTTTTCGGGAATTATCACGCAGGCGATCGAAGATTATTTTACGCAACGCGACAAAACAGACGAACAGAACCAAAAGCGGAAAAGGCAAAAACTTGCGGCAATGCTGTTTGCTTCCATAACCCAATCTGAAAAAACAGAAGAGTTGAACGTTTTGCATAAAAGGCGAAATCAATGGCGCAAAAATTCATAGCGGATACGTCGATTCTCTTCGACTATTTTCAGGGTGTGCCTGAAGCCGAATTTTTGAAAACGGCCTTTGCCGAGGGAGTGATTTGTATTCCGACGATCGTCCGCTACGAATTGCTGTGCGGCGTCAAAAGCAAAAAACACCGCGAACAACGCATCGCTTTTGTGAACGAATGCCACACGCTCGAATTGACGGACGAAATTGCCGACACGGCGGCGCAGCTCTTCTCGGATTTGAGAAATAAAGGCGTCACTATCGATAATGAGGACATCCTCATTGCCGCGACCGCCCTCAGCTATCGACTTCCCGTCGCCACGCTGAATCGGCGGCATTTTAAAGCCATCGAAAATCTGGAGATATACTCTCATATCAAGGGTGGGTCTAAGTCCCACCCTTGATATGCCTACCCCCCGGACAGGGGGTTAGACAAATTATTTTTATATTTACAATACGGCTTCTGTGACTTCAGAACGACTCAATTCACAGATGATATTTTCACTCACAAAATATTCGATGTTAATCTGCGTGGTGTTCATGACTGCACTCTCGGCACAGAGCGCCGCACGGTCTAAAGGCTCCGAAAACAGCGATGCCAAAAACGATCTCGTCAACCGCCGCGTTCTTATTCTCGATTTCACAAATATCCAAAAAAACGACGGCACAGCGTATCTCGGCGTCAGCGTGCCCGAGGCGATGATCGACCCCTTGAAGGCGACGAAAAAATTCGAGGTTATGCCGCGCGACAAGGCAGACGCCGCAATGCTGAAATTATTCATCGATAAAACAAACGCCATCTCCGAAACGCAGGCGGTAAAAATTGGACAAGAGACCGGCGCCGACGTTGTCGTCGTCGGTAGTTTCACTACAGTCGGCAATGTCGTGCAGCTCGGCGCCAAGGCGATCGAAGTACAAACCGGACGCATCGCCGTCGCAAAAAGCAAGCAGGGAAAACTCGATGTCACGATTTTTTCGCTAATTGGCGACCTCTCGAACGAGATGAGCGCCGACATGGCCAAAGAGCTGCCGCCGTTATCGCAACGCGAACGCATCGTCGTCAACAAGTTCACCGGCCGCATCGCATACGATTTCAAATTGCACGCACAATTTGTCGCAGGCATGGCACAGCTTAAGCCGGGCAACTATTTACAGCCGATTTTAGGCGCTCGCGTCGACACGAGCTTTTCGTTTGTACTGCCGTTTTTGCAGCCTTATGCCGAAGCCGGTTATTTCTCCGCCGCAGGCAAACAGCGCGTCACAACGATGAATATGTTCCATTTCGCGGCAGGCCTCACATATAGCTGGCATTTTTCCGGTTTCAAGTTTATCAAAGATATTGCGGTCGCTCCGTATCTCGCCGGTGGTTTTTATGCCGGACAAATCAGCATGCAGTTCGGCTATATCGGCGATGCGGTGAACTATACGGTCGCCTCGATCGACACGGGTGTTCACGCCGATTTCTTTCTCTCACGGCACATTGCGGTGACGCTCGGCGTATCCGCTGCGCTGTTATTCGACGCGCAAACGCCGCTCGTGATGTCGGGGATAAGTCTCGGTGCGGGGTATAGATTTTGAAGGCGGAGGTGAGACCCCACCCCGCCTTCGGCCCCCCTCCCCTTAATAAGGGGAGGGGGGTATCGCAAGTTCTGCAACAGATCTTCGCAATCGCGGCATGTTTGCCGCTTCTCACCTGCACCGGCTTTAAGGGCACGTTCGTCGATGCGAGCGGCAACGCCTTCAAAGCCAATGCAACACTCTACCTGCAAGGCGCGTGCGGTGCTAAAATCGCAGCGCGCGCGATCGACCTCGACGGCGACGGCATCGCCGACGGCATCGACTTGAACGGCGATGGCATTGCCGACGTGCGCTATATACCCATGATCGCCAATCAACTCGCAGGTCTCGACATCAATGGCGACGGTAAAAGCGATTATTTCATGACCGTGGGATTAAACGATGCGATAAAAATTACCACCGAGCAAGCGGGCGGCAACGAAGTTACCCTCACCGCCGACGCCGCAGGGCAAGTGACCGGGTTCGACTTGACCGGCGACTGCAACGCCGATAACACGATCATCGCCGACTTGCGCACCGACACCACACCGCCGACATCGAGCGCCAATAGTTCAGGGGGCGCATTCAATGCCGCGCAAACAGTGACCTTAACCTGCACCGACAATTTTGCCTGCAACGGTATCGCCTACACGCTCGATGGTTCGACGCCGCAATTTAACGGTAATGGCCATGTCATCGTCGGTGCAGTGGGTAACGTTGTCGTAGCGGACACATCGACGTTGCACTTTCAAGCACGCGACGCCAACGGCAATTTGGAGACAAGCATACACAGTCTGAACTTTACCATCGTCGGTGCGAGCGTTTCGTTACCGCCAGCATATACGCCCGCAACCGGCTACTACAGCGTAGCACAAAATATCGCACTCACCAACCAGACCAGCGGGGCCGCAATTTGTTATACGACCAATACCACGACGCCCACCTGCACGGGCGGTGGTGTCTGTAGCGTGGGGCAAATCTATAGCGGCACAATTGCCGTGACGAATGTCGCGATTATACGCGCGGTTGCATGCAAGGCGGGTCTTGCGGCATCGCCGATGGTAACGCTTGCGTACGCAATCGACGGCACCGCGCCGGGAAATGCCAGCTCGTTCACAGCGATACCCGGCGATACGCAAGTGTCGCTGAGTTGGGTGAATCCCGCCGATGCTGATTTGGCGGGCATTCGTATCGTGCGCAAAATCGGCAGCTACCCGGCGAACACGACCGATGGCACCGTTATCTACACCGCCACCGGTACATCGTTCACCGACACGAGCGTCGTCAACGGCACGCAGTACTATTACAAAGCATTCGCATACGACGGCGTACCCAACTATGCCTCGGGTGTGCAAGCCACGGCAACGCCGTCGGGCGGTTCGGCCAACCAGCCGACATATTCGCCGACAGCCGCAACATACGGTGTAGCGCAAAATATAACAATCAGCACGACTACGCCGGGCGCTCTCATCTGCTATACGACTTCGGGGGCTACACCGGCATGCAGCGCAGTGCCCGCTTGCACGACCGGCACCGCATACGCATCGGTTGTCAACATTGCTTTAACCGCTACGCTCAAGGCCATCGCGTGTAAAGCGGGTTACATCGATTCGGGTGTCGCGAGCGGCGTCTACACCATCGACACCACGCCGCCCGGCAACGTCTCTCCTTTTAACGCATCACCGGCTTCTACGCAAGTCGATCTGTCTTGGACGAACCCC
>JAFEGD010000119.1 GCA_018240245.1 Spirochaetota bacterium
AATTTCGATTTCACCTCGGGCGGCGATGCGACCAATGGCAGCGGCGATTATTCAAAAGTCATCACAGGGCTCACATCGGGTACGACTTATACGGTCGTCGTGCGCTCCGACGTGAATGGCAACATGGTGCAAGATACCAACGATACCGGGCAACTAGTGACAGGCGTCGCGCCCGGCTCGACGCAGGCGCTGTCGAGTCTGCAAGTTTTGAGTACTTTGGGGGCGACCGCGCCAACCGACGCAACAGTCGCGAGTAAAGTCGCCGGCTGCGTGTTGGGCACGCAAAATTTTCAAGCGAGCGATTTGACCGCTGGCACGTCGGCGGGCTATGCCGGTGCCGTTGCCGTGACGTACAACGCCTCGGGCGTTGCGACAATCAGTGCGGGTTATTTTGTACCGAGCACGTACCAGAACGCCATGTGCGCGATCGACATGAACGGTAATAACATAACCGATACCGGCGATAAATATCAATTCGTCGCCGGGCCAATTACATTACCGGCGGGTAACGATGCGACGACGTTTGCCGTCGGCGCGTGGTCGACGTATTGAGCATGCGCTTAAGCTGCATTGCGCTATGCTTTTGCATCGCATGCTCTTCGACCGCGCCCTATACTGTGGGGGATACGAATAGCTATCAGGATAGCGCGGCTGCGGCCCGCTATGGACGAAATTTTTCCGGTGCACCGCGCGGTAAAATCTCGTCTTTGGCAGCGGTCGCGGCTATGCCCGCCGTAATCTACCGCGCGATCGATGATGCCAAAAATGCGAAAACACGCGCCGATCAGTGTAACGAATTATTGCGTACTCTCGACGCGACGAACCCACCGGCATACGAGTGGCAAAGTTATTTCGAGCGTTGCCGCCGTTGAAATTAATACCATAGCTAATTGAACATCGAATTCTGCGCTGCATCGCTTTGCGCGCGCGCTTTTTCTTCGCCCGGCTCGGGCCGCAAAATGTCGAAGAATTGCGGCATATCGCTTTTCACGGCAAGATTCTTGACCGCGCTGTCGACCGCTGGCGCGAGTTCTTTATCGAACAGCCATTCGGTGACTGCCATGCGCACGTCGAGGTCGCGCGTTTCGACGAGCATCTGCTCGCGCGCATAGATATATTCGTGGTACGCTTTATCTTGAAAAAGTTGAAAGCCGTTCTTCACGTCGGCAAGCCCCAAGAACGGCGCGGGGCGTCCGGTGTACGTCGATTGCGCAAGCCCCGTTGCGCTGCCGATGCGCATTTTCCACGTTGCGCGCGCGACTAAAAAATCGCTCAGATAATTGCGCATAAATTCGAGAAACTCATGCGGAGCGAGCATCGCATTCGACACGTCTTTTGCGAGCGTCGTCATATCGCCGAAGAGGCTGCCTTGATCGAAATCTTTGATAATGACGACCGCAAGTTGGCGCCGGTGTCGACGTTCGCTTCGCAGAAGCGAAAAAATTTTCTCGCGGCTTTCGGGAATGCGATTTTTTAACGCGGGCATATCTTGGTCGAACACGACAAGACCCGCGCCGAGTTTGAGTTCTTTGAGTAGCGCCGGTGTCGAATCGACAGCCACGACGCTAAAACCAAATAAAGAGAACATCCGCATCGCTTGGGTTTTCAAATTTTCGGATAAAAAAGCCAAGACGACTTCGCCCAAAACGCCGGTTGCCTGCAAATCGAGAATGCGCCGTGCTTTGCCGTTAAAATCGTCGAGCGTTAGCGCGGCGACATGGCCTGCCGCTTGCAAGGCGCCCTGTGCGAGCGCGAGCGAGGTTCCGCAACAGACCACGAGATCGTGGCTCTCGACCGTGTCGAGTTCGCTTGCGTAATTGCAATACAATGTATTGCGCGCCGTAAGACGGGGATGCAGCAGTTGGAGCGCAGAAATCAGTTCGCGCTCGCGCGACGACGCTTGAAAAAAAATAAACCGCTCGAACGTATACGCCATGAGATGTGACATAATTCTAGCAATTTTTCACCGCGTCAATGGAAACACACACGAAGTCGCACAATTTTTATTTATCTAACGATATCATACGTAAGATTCTTTCTACAATTTCATTGTAGAATCCTGCTGAGATACTGGCTACCTTGCTTTCGATTAGTACGTCGTTTGCAGTAAAGATTTTTTCTGTTCGAATATAGCTGCGCGTATGTAGCGTACCTGTTTCGTAGAAACGGTCGAATATCTCAACTGCGTATGGGTTTAGATGCAGTTTGCTCGTGATCTGGCACAAAATATAATCATCGTGTGCCAGTGCGGCAACGACCAAAGCAGGTCGTAATTTTACTGCACTCAAATCGCTGAATGGGAAGCGGACGAGAACTATGTCTTTTTTTGTAAATGTGCCCATGCTGCATCTTCTTCTTCTGTCAGCCACTCTGTAGCAAGGGCGCGCTCGCTGATTAATGCATCGTCGATATTGCGTGATCTCTCGGGTAAAAAAACAAGCAATGCTCGCCCGCGTGCTGTTGTGGGCATACTTTCAAGCAAATGTATTGCGCCCCGTTCGTCAACCTCGACTTCATAGGCTTGCTTCATAGTTGACTCTCGCAGATTGCGGGCTTGCAGTCAAGATTTTTTCAGAGTTTACTGCACGGTGATAGCAAGGTGAGATATTGCCGACCAGAGAATCAAGCTTCTGCTAATGATAGACGTGATATTTTCATCATGATCTTGTGCTCTTCAATGCTCGGCAAAATATTTTTCGTGCTTCTTCTATTTGCCGCCCCCGCTCTCTCTGCAGCGCTCGTTGTAACCCCCAGAGAACATATCGAAGGTACGCTACGCGAGGTGAGCGGCGATGCCGTACAATTCGTGGCGCTCGACGGCAAAGAGCGCACGTTCTTAAAAAAAGATATTTTACAAGTATTCGACGACGACGGTAAACTTATCTGGCAGGGCGCGCTCCCCGAGGTCGAACACATCAAGAGCGCAGAGCCCCTCGCTGTGAACCATCGATTTATTCGACATAGCCTGTGGTTGAACTTTAGTTTTGGCGGTGCGGCGAGCGGAATATACAAGCAAGAAAACGATTTTGTCGATGCGCAAAAAATTTATGCGACGTACGCCGACGGTTCGACGCAATATGCCGCATCGAGCATGCTTGCGCTCGGCTTTGGCGTCGACTATGCGTACGCGTATTCGCCGCAGCATTCGAATTTATTTTCGTATTGCTATTCGAGTCTTAAGCAATCGGTCTCTCTTGGCAGTAACGGATATCCACAATTTTCATTAGGTAACGAGGTTTTGACGCGCATACACTCCGTATTTTTTGGTAAAGAATTTCACTATTACCCGTCGGCAGAAGAGGCAACGCTCGATTTGATCGCACAATTAGGTTACAGCGTCGGCGCGTATTATCCGCAAGCGACGTATCGCGATTATCAAGCAGCGCTCATACCAACACCGCCCGCATACACAGGGCCCGATGCGACGCTTCTGCACGGCCCGACGGCGCGCGTGGGCGGGGGAATGACGATTCACGGCGGCGCGTTGGCGTTTAAGCTTGCGGCGTTCTATCAATTTTCATGGTTATTCTCTGCGTACCAACCGTGGGGTAATCTTGCCGCTTCGTTTCCGGTGCAGAACTATTATGCAACGGCATCGGTGGGGTATGGGTTTTAAGCCGGTGTGGAATTTTCATGTAAAACGCTTGCTTGCGCGAATCTGTAATCATGCAGTGCAAATTTCATAAGGCAATCTTTTTATAATGGCACTCAGTTGGAACGAAATCAAAGACCGCGCAGTCAAATTCTCTAAGGAATGGGCAGATACAACCAGCGAAGACGCAGAAGCGAAATCGTTCTTAGACGCTTTTTTTGATGTCTTCGGTATCAGCCTCAAGCGCGTCGGGTCTTTCGAACATAAGGTCAAAATCCTTGGTCTGAGTGGCGAGCCTGTTTCAGGCTCGCCACTCAGACCAAGCTCTACCGGCTTTATCGATCTTCTTTGGAAAGGCGTCATTCTCATCGAGATGAAGAGTGCCGGTAAAGATCTCGACAAGGCTTTCGTACAGGCTAAAGAATATATTCAAGGCCTGAAAGAATCTGAGATTCCGAAGTACATCCTCGTTTGCGACTTCAAAAATTTTCGCCTCTATGATAGCGAAGAACGCACGACGGTCGAATTCAAGCTTGCCGACTTTGTCAAGAACGTGCAGCACTTTAGTCTTGTTGCGGGTTATCAGAAGCGCACGTATCAAGAACAAGACCCGGTCAATATTCGTGCGGCGGAGCTACTGGGTAAATTACACGATCAGTTAAAAGAGGTCGGCTATACCGAACACCCGCTCGAAGTTTTTCTCGTGCGGCTTTTATTCTGTCTTTTTGCCGAAGATACCACGATTTTTGAAAAACTGCAATTTCAGACTTTTATCGAGCAAAAGACTGCGGAGGACGGCAGCGATATAGCAAGTAAGTTGCAAGAACTCTTTCAAGTGTTGGACACACCGTCAGAAAAGCGCTTCAAAAATCTCGACGAAGATCTGGCAAGATTCCCTTTCGTCAACGGCAAACTCTTTGAAGAGACTTTGCCGATCGCCAGTTTCGACGCAAAGATGCGGCAGGCGCTTCTCAACTGTTGCTACCTCGATTGGAGCAAAATCTCACCTGCGATTTTTGGCTCGATGTTCCAGAGCGTGATGAACAACGAAGAACGCCGCAATCTCGGCGCACATTACACGAGTGAAAAAAATATTTTGAAACTGATTAAGCCGTTGTTTCTCGACGATCTTTGGGCGGAGTTCGACGCCTGCAAAGAGAATAAACCCAAACTCATTGAATTTCACAAGAAGCTGCGCGATCTCAAATTTCTCGACCCTGCCTGCGGTTGTGGAAATTTTCTGGTAATCGCCTATCGTGAGCTACGTCTATTGGAAATTGAAATTCTCAAGAAA
Source organism: Spirochaetota bacterium (assembly GCA_018240245.1). Lineage (GTDB taxonomy): Bacteria > Spirochaetota > Leptospiria > Turneriellales > Turneriellaceae > Turneriella. The sequence continues at coordinate 4,887 of JAFEGD010000119.1, forward strand.
ATCTTAAAAGGCGACCGCGTCCTCAATATTCAAGCGGAACTGTGGCTCGATGTCGATATGATGGCGGGTATCGAAATTGTCGAGTTTCCGGCGCGCATCGCCGAGGTGGCGATGTGGCTCATCGACCACCAGATGAATATGCTCGCCAGCGAAGAGTTTGGCCAATACTTCATACGCCTGCCGCTTCAAGCTGCCCCGAATATCCATCATGCAAACGCACTGCGTATGAATTGGGAAGATGTCGTGCCGAAGGAGAAGCTGTCGTACATCATGGGCAATCCGCCGTTTGTGGGGAAGAATTACCAAAATCCAGAACAAAGACAAGATAAGCTAAAGATACTTTCAGAAATTCAAAATTGTTCAGATCTAGATTATGTAGCTTCATGGATAGTAAAAGCTACAATGTTAATCAAGAATAGCGAGATTCAAGTTGGCTTTGTTTCGACAAATTCAATCACACAAGGTGAACAGGCGCCATTGTTGTGGAACTGGATGTTTCAAAATCATATTTTTATAAATTTTGCTCATCGAACATTTAATTGGAGCAATGAAGCAAGAAATAAGGCGGCGGTGCATTGTGTTATTATTGGTTTCGCTTTATTTGAGAAAAACCATAAGTTTCTTTTTGATTATCATAATCTTAATCAAGAGCCAGTAATGCGCATAGTCGCAAAAATTAATGGTTATTTGATTGAAGCGAATCATACGACTATTATTAAGCGTCGAGAGCCAATATGCGCAGTTCCAAGCATGGGGTACGGTAGTAAGCCGACAGATAATGGAGCTTTGCTGTTCGATACAGAAGAAAAGATTGCATTCTTAAAGAAAGAGCCTCAAGCAGAGAAATTCTTTAAGAGGTTTATGAAAGCAAGCGAGTTCATCAATAATGAATATCGTTATTGCTTATGGTTAAAAGATGTTGAACCTCAGGAACTAAAGTCAATGCCGAACATCATTGAGCGGTTAAACCAAGTCCGAAAATTTAGACTTGCTAGTACGGCAAAGCCAACTCGTGAGAGCTCAAGAACACCAGCATTATTTTTTTATGTAAATCAACCGAAATCAAAATTTTTGTTAATACCGGGTATTTCTTCGGAGAATCGACCGTATATTCCGATTGGTTTTCTTATGCCTGATGTTATTGCTGGCGATAACACATGGATTGTTGCGAAAGCATCAGGTTATCACTTTGGCATTATTCAAAGCAGAATGCATATGGCGTGGGCGAGAACTGTTTCTGGACGTATCAAAAGTGATTTTCAATATTCTGCAAGCATCGTCTACAACAACTTCCCTTGGCCCGAAGACCCCAGCAATAGGCAGGTGAAGGCCATCGAAACGGCCGCGCAAAAGGTGCTCGATGTGCGCGAAGAGTTCTTGCAGCCCTCTCCCTCTGGGAGAGGTGTCGAGGGTGAGGGTGCTTCCCTCGCCAATCTCTACGACCCGCTCACGATGCCGCCCAAACTGGTGAAGGCGCACAACGAACTCGACAAAGCTGTTGATCTTGCCTATCGGCCGTACCCTTTCGCGAACGATGCGAAACGAATGGAGTGGTTGTTCGAGTTGTATGAGAAGTATACTGACCCATTGCGGCTTGAGAGTCGCGACAAAATACGAACCCGAAAGGTGAGTCGTAAGCGGAAACCCTAACCTCAACTTTGTAGTTGCCTGTTCGTGCTGCCGATAGTTATATTAGGCTTATTGGCACCATGGCGACACCTACAGAAAAGAAAGAATTGGGCCAAAAACGTAAGCAAGGCCGACTCAGAGTCGCACTCACCGGGCGTTATCGCTTCAGCGAACACGACGATTGGCTTGCCTGCAGCGTGATCGACGTCAGCTCTTCGGGGATTGCTTTAAGCGGCGAAAAGTCGTTCTTTGTCGGCGACAAAATCGAAGTCGTGTTTACGCTGGCGAAACAGACGATTACAATGCACGTCGAAATCACGAATCTTATCGGCCGCAAAGCGGGCGGCAGAGTCACACAAATAAGCGACGCCGATCGCGAGCATATCCAAGAAACGTTGGGTCGCGAATTATTATCGGGAAAAATTGCGATTCACTAATCGCGAATAAAATCGCGGGGCGACTTTATTCGTTTATTAATCGTCTTTTCCACAACAGATATACCGGCGGGTAAATCAAGAGCTCTAACAGAAAACTCGTCACGAGCCCACCCACCATCGGCGTCGCAATCGCTTTCATGATATCGCTCCCCGTGCCGTGCGCAAACATCACCGGCAACAGCCCGCAGAGCGCCGCCAAAACTGTCATCACTTTCGGGCGCACGCGGTGTACCGCACCCGCGACAATCGCCTCTTTCAACGTCGCGTCGGTGAGGGTGGATTGATCTCTTCTATTAAATTCAAGCTCGAGATACATGAGCATGAAGACCCCCATTTCGGCGTCGAGTCCCATGAGTGCAATCATTCCCACCCAGACCGCGATCGAAATATGAAAGCCCATGAGATTTAAGAGCAGCACCGCACCGATGAGCGAGAACGGCACGGCCAAAAGCACAATCGCAGTCTTCGCAAACGAGCGCGTGTTGAGATAGAGCAACAGCACAATCAGCGCGAGCGTGAGCGGTAACACAATTTTCAAATGCTCCCGCACGCGCAGAATATTTTCGTACTGCCCGCTCAGTTGTATAGACACGCCTTTTGGAAGCGGTGACAGAGTCCGAAGCTGCTTCTCGATTTTATTCGCAAGGCTTTCGAGATCGGAGTCGGCGGTGTCGATGTAGACATAGCCCGTGAGAAAGCCGTTTTCGTTACGCAGCATGCCCGCGCCGGTCTTGAGTTCAACCGTCGCGATTTCTCCTAAGGGCACTGCGCTTCCCGAAGCGAGCGAGACGGGTAGGCGGCGCAGCTTCTCGGGGGTGTCGCGCCATTCGCGCCCATAGCGCAGCGTCACCGCATAGCGCTCGCGGCCTTCGATCGTTTCGGTGAGCGTCTCGCCGCCGATCGCGGTGCGCACAAATTGTTGCACGTCGTCGATCGTGAGGTTGTAACGCCCGATGCGGTCGCGGCGCACGTCGATGTCGAGAAAATATCCGGTGGCTGCGCGTTCGGCGACCGCAGTACGTACGCCCGCAACCGAGCGCACCACTTTTTCGGCGCGCACCGCCAGCGCTTCGATTTCTTCGGGCGTGCCGCCCATAATTTTAAGCCCCAACGGCGTTTTCATTCCCGTTGCGCTCATATCGACACGGTTGCGAATCGGCATCGTGAACGCATTCGTGACACCAGGTAGTTTCAGTTCTTTATCGAAAATGGCGACGAGTTCGTCGACCGTCACATGAGGGGGAGTAATCCACGAGAATAGGGGTTGCACGAAGCGCGGCCAATTACTGTAGAACCGGTTTGCAGGCCGCCACTCGCTTTGCGGCTTCAGCATAATATTCGTTTCGAGCATCGACAATGGCGCGGGGTCGGTCGCAGTGTCGGCGCGGCCCGCTTTGCCGAACACGCGCACGACCTCGGTTTGCGCCGCGAGAATTTTATTCGTGACGGTCAAAAGTTTTTGCGCTTCTGCCGCCGAAAGCCCCGGCGCGGTCGTCGGCATGTAGAGCAACGACTCTTCGTAGAGCGCCGGAAAAAATTCGCCGCCTAAGCGAAAATAGAGCGGCACCGTGAGCGCCATGAGTGCGAGCGCGCCCGCGATCATCGCTTTCGGGTGTTTGAGCGTGAAACGGCAGACGGGTTCGTACCACCTAATCAGTCGCCGACTGATCGGGTGCTTTTCCTCTGCGTAGTATTTTCCAACAAGTAAAGTATTCGCGATGGCAAGCAAGCGAGGGCTATTAAGGGGGTGTCGCTGCGACACCCCCTTAAAAGAAAATGCTTCCATTTTCGTAAACAACATGCGCAGCGCGGGGTCGACGGTAATTGCCATGAGCGCAGCAATCGCCATCGCCAAATTTTTCGACCACGCCAACGGCTTAAAAAGTCGCCCTTCTTGATCGACCAAGGTAAAAACCGGAATAAACGAAACGGCCACGACGAGCAGCGAGAAAAAAACCGAAGGCCCGACTTCCATGAGCGCTGCGAGGCGTACCTGGTGGTAATCCCCCTTGCGGCCGCCGGCTTCCCATTCTTGCAGACGCTTGTAAGCGTTCTCGACTTCGACAATCGCGCCGTCGACCAAGACGCCGATGGAAATCGCGATGCCCGCGAGCGACATGATGTTCGAACTGACGCCAAAGAGGTTGAGCGGAATAAACGACGCCAAGACCGCAATCGGAATCGTCAGAATCGGCACAATCGCCGAGGGGAAATGCCAGAGAAAAAGCAGAATCACCAACGCAACGATAATAATCTCTTCGATGAGTTTTTCTTTGAGCGTCGCGATCGAATGGTGAATTAGCTCAGAGCGGTCGTACGTGGGGATGATTACCACACCTGCGGGCAGAGTGTCTTTTAGAGAGTGTAATTTTTCTTTGACGCGCGCAATCACGTCGTTCGCATTCTCACCCTGCCGCATGATGACGATGCCAGAAACCGCGTCGCCCCTGCCGTCTAAGTCGGTGACGCCGCGTTTTACGTCGCCCGCTTCGGCGACGCTCGCGACTGCCGTCAGCGGAATCGGATTGCCGCGCTCGTCGCTACCCAAGACGAGCGCTTCGAGGTCGGCGCGATTTCTCAAAAGCCCGCGCGAGCGCACCATGTATTCGGTTCCCGAAAGTTCGATGAGGCGGCCGCCTGCGTCGAGATTCGAGCTGCGCAATTTGTCGATGACGGTCGCGAGCGTGATGCCGGCGACTTGCAGCTTCGCGGGGTCGACGATAACCTGGTATTGCTTTTGGTAGCCGCCGACCGAGGCAACTTCGGCTACACCCGGCACCGAGAGCAGATGGTATTTGAGAGTGAAATCTTGCAGTGCGCGCAGTTTCTCGTTATTGATTTTATTTTTCTCGCCTTCGGCAACGAGCGCATATTGGTAAACCCAACCCAACCCTGTCGCATCGGGGCCAAGCTCGGTGCGTACCCCTTGCGTTAGCGTTTGGCTGATGCGCCCCATCGCTTCATTGACGCGCGAGCGCGCCCAATAGAGATCGACATCGTCGTGAAAAATGATGTAAACAAACGAGTAGCCGTAATCGCTCACGGCGCGAATCGTTTTTACTTTGGGCATCCCCAAAAGTTGACGCACGATCGGGTACGTGACTTGGTTCTCGACGATGTCGGGGCTGCGCTCGAAGCGCGAATAGACGACAACTTGCCTATCCGAAAGATCGGGCAGCGCGTCGATGCCGATGGTGCGTACCGCAAACCACGCGCCGACGAGGAGCAATAGAGTTGCGAGCAGAACGATTGTGCGGTTTTCTGCCGAAAACCGCACAATGCGTTGAATAAACGTCGGATTATCGATACCCATCGATTTTCAGCCTCGCCTCTGAATCGAGCAAGAACGCCGACGACACGACGATCGCATCGCCCTCGGCGATACCCGACACAATCGCATACTCGTCGTTGCCGCCCAAAATTTTTACCGCACGCGGTTCGAATTCGCTCGCCGATTTCTTGACGAACACAACTTGCCGCAGCCCCGTATTAAAGATGGCGCTGCGCGGCAGCGAAAGACCGCGCCCCGCATCGAGCTGAATTTCTGCCGTGACAAACATTTGCGCGCGCAGCTCGCTCTTCGCATCGCCAACGAGCGCGCGTACCGAAAACGTGCGCCGCTTGGCGTCGACGAGCGTACCGATGCCGGTGATGCGTCCGCTGAATTTTTTTTCGCCAAACGCGGCACCGCTCACCGCGACACGCTGCCCTTTGCGTACGAGCGCAATCTCGCTTTCTGCAATCTGTAGCGTGACGAGCGCTTGCCCGGCGCGCGTGCCGGTAATGAGGCGTGTCAGTTGGTTTTCAGAGCGCGCGAAATCGCCCAGTTCGCCTGCGCCCATGCCGAGTTGCTCGACGCGCAAGCGCGCACTTGCGGCGAGATGCGCGCCTGAAATTCCTTCGGGCATCGTCGCCGACTGTAGCATGAGTTGCCGGTACTCGACGAGCGCGGTATAGAGTTCAGTTTCGTACGCGACTTGCGCGGGCAGACGCAACTGCAGCGCCAAATGCCGCAGCTTCGGCTCTGTTGTTGCGACGCCGAGCATCGCCTGCCTATCGGGCGCAATCGTTATGGTATGCGCATTCGAGTTTGTCGGTTCTTTTTCGGGGGGATTTCCCGCAGCGTGTTGGCTATGTTCTAACGGTGAATTGGCCTTCGGCAAGTCGGTGGCCGATTCTTTTTTCACCAAATGCATGCCGCAGATAGGGCAATCCCCCGGATGGTCGGTTTGGTAGTCTTTGTGCATCGGGCAGTACCAGACTTCGGGTGCTTTCTTAGCGCACGAAAAAATAGACACCGCAACGACGAGCGCGATTAAACGTACGGCAATTTTCATGATTTCTCCTTAGCGGCAAGAAATTCGAGTTTGTAAAGCGTCGAGTGCAGATCGCGAATGAGCTTCAAGCGTTCTTCGCTCGATTTGACGACCATCTGGTATGCCGCAAGCGCTTCGCCGACCCCCATACCCTGCGCGGTCGCCGTGGCGAGGTGCGTTTTATGCGCCGAAGCGTGCGCCGGCACAATCGAATGCGTATAGTTGTCGATCGCTTTGGCAAGCGCATCGCGGCGGAGTATTTCGGTTTTCCATGAATTTTCGAGAGTGAGCGTCGCTTCGCGCAGCGTCTCTTCTGCGGCGCGTAGGCGTTCGCGCTGGGCGTCGATCTCGTGGCGATTTTTCGCCGAATAAAAAATCGGTAACGGTGTCGTGGCCGAGACCGAGAATAAATTATCGCCGCCCGCCATCGTGCCAGATGCGCTCACGAGTTGTTGGCGCATGAGCATCGATGCGTTCAGCGTGACCTCGGGAAAAAGCGACGATTTAGAAAGAGACAGCATAGCGGTTTGCGCATCGACATCGGCGCGCAAACGACGGTATTGTAGATTCTTTGAAATTTCAAATTTGAAATCTTGAGCTAATTCGTCGTTTTCTGCGAGCCAGGCTTTGCGCTCGGCGGCTGTGAGCGTGCGATCGACGGTTACACCGCAGAGCGTGTCGAGTTCGAGAAATAGTCGCTCGATTTCGAAATCGATATTTATCAGATCGTTTTCGATCAGCGTGAGATTTGCCTTTGTTTCGAGAATTTGTGGAACGATATTTGCCTGTCTCTTAATCGAGCGACTCAACACGGCGAGATTGCTCCGCATAATTTCTTTGCCCGCATTAAGGATTGCGCGGCGCTCGATAGAGTAGATCAGCGCGTTATATTTTTCGCCGAGTTCCCAATCGAGTGTCGCTGCGGCGATCGCTGCTTCGCGCGCATCGCTCTCGGCGCGCCCGGCCGCCGCCGCTTTGCGGTAGTGGTCTTCCCACGGCAGCGCGAGTTTTTGCGAGACGCCGACAAAGATACCCGACATCGAATCGCGATTGATCGCCGGGAAAGTCGCGAGCGGCGCGTTCATAATCCCCAGCGTGAGGTCGGGGTTTGCCTTCGCAAAACTTTCTTGCAAATGTGCGTCCTTTGCTGCGGCGGCATTCGCCTCTTTAATTTTTAGGCGCGGGCTATTGGCCTTCGCGACGCGGCGGTATTCGCCGAGCGAGGCTGCCTCGCTTGATAGAAACGTTGAAAAGATACAGAATACGATACAATATGGTTTAACAGACATAAATCCCCCAGAGTTATTATAGAGAAGGTCGCACGCTTGTAGCGAGAGCGCGCTTATGGCGACCTGTGGGGCTTTGTCTATATGAGAAAACGCTGAAGAGTTATTGGAATCGAAAAATTCGTAATCGGTACGGTTGCGCGAAAAATTTTCCCTTTGGGGTGTGCAGGCGGATTAACCTCTGCTTTCGGCATCGGGGCGCGTGTGATGACAGGCAGTACAAAACCGTTTGTTTTTTCGTTCGCAGCAGTCGGCAAATCACGCGCTTCGAGACACGCATTGCAACTATCGGCAAGCTGCACAGCTGTCTGTGCCGCTACTTGTGCTTTAGGGCAGCAGGCGTGTTTTGCGCTAAGTTCGACCTGCGTTGCGGCGCAATCGAGTTTGCAAAGCGCATCGGCGAGCGCATAGAGCTGCGTCGCTGCAAATAGGATTACGGCTGCGGTAACGATGATGCGGCGAAATGAGCGCATTGGCAAGAACTTATCTATATTATTGCTGATAGGCAAGTTTTTTTGCGTCGATATTCCTCCATCTCGGGTTGAGTTGAGTGACTAGGCGGGAACTCGCGTCAGCGAGTGCCCGCCTAGTCACTAACCCCTGCTTAAGACCGGCACAATGTTACGCTTTGCACTGTGTGCGTCGCACAAGAGCTGGCGCGTGCGCAAGCTGCTAATGCAACGACTATCCTCGGCGGCGCTAAGCGTGCATGCTGAACAACGCAAATCGGGGATGCAGAGCCAGTTTTTGATTTCTGTCTTTTGGTTTCTCAAATCGCCAATTCACTGGATTCTGCCTCTGATCTTCTGCACGCATGGCATTACTGCGGTCGTAAACTCAGACGGCTCGTTTAATGAAACCATTCCGATTGTTGTGCCTGCGGGGTATCAACAGATGGCGCCCAGCCTTTCCTTGTCGTATAATGAGTCATGCTCAATTCCTGTGTATAGACCATCAGGCTCCCTTCGTTTTGTAAGTGCGCAACCGAACAGTTGCGAACATTGACTCGATTACGTTCGTCGAACGGATATGCTGCCACTGCTCAGCTGGAAAATTATAGAAGGTGAGGGTTTCATCTTTGTCCGTCACTAAACAATCCACCGCCTTGGGATACTTCGCTTCATACAAGGCAACGAAAGTATCAAAGGCGTTCAGCGCTTTTGCTTTCGTCGGGGCCTGGTAAATTTCGTGCAACCGCGACTTCGCATCGGCCTGAACAGATTTTGGCATGTGGCATTCTCCTTTTTTTGGTTTTCCCAGATCGAATCTGGGGAATGCCACCCTTTGGTCTATTCTTTCAAGAATTCATACACAGGATTTGGTCATAGCTCCATCGAGGTCCGCTATCCGTGAAAAAAGCGAAATGGGTCGAGCGCAATAGGTTTCAGTAGGTCAACTCTTAAGAACATTCTTCACCCGCTCCCGCAATTGCGGCACCACGTCCCGTTCAAACCACGCATTCTTTTTCAGCCAAATTGTGTTGCGCGGCGAGGGATGCACTAGGGGGAGCATGGCGGCTTTTGTAAAATCGGTATTGCGCACAATTTCTGTGAGTGCGGATTCATTACGATACCACAGATAGCGTTTGATTGCGTAAGAACCCACGAGTAACGTCAGGCGCAAATTCGGCAAGTGTGCAAGTACTTTCGCATGCCACAGCGGAGCACACTCGGGTCGGGGTTTTTTATCCCCACTCGCACCTCTACCCGGATAACAAAAGCCCATCGGCACGATGGCGAATTTTTCTTCATTATAGAACGTCTCGCGATCGAGACGAAGCCAATCGCGCAGTCTATCGCCGCTCGCATCGTTCCATGCGATGCCCGTCGCGTGCACGCGCGTACCCGGCGCTTGGCCGACGATCAGAATGCGCGCGTCGCTATGCGCGGTGAGCACGGGCTTTGGCCCTAACGGTAATGCGTGCGCGCACACCGTACACGCGCGAATCTCGCGGAGCAAATCATTAAGCGACGATAATTTCACGCCTTATGCGCCTGCGGCGCATAAGGCGTGAAATTATCATTTATCCAAATACTCGTGAATCTTTTCAAAGATCGACGCGGGAATTTTAATGTCTTGCTCTTTGAGGCGCGAAATATATTTATTGAACGACATGCGATGGCTCGACGAGCGCGTGAATTCGTTCAACGCCTCGGTGAGATGGTTTTCGATGCGTTTGAAAAGTTCTTTGTTGCCCGAGATCGCCTGTTCGTATTTGCGAATCGGCAGTTTGTTGACGCCGCGGCAGATTGTGCGGTAGAAAACAAAGCGCGCCAGAATATCGTCGTCGAAACCGGGTTCGCGAATCGCGCGCTCTAAGCGGCGTAGATTGATGAAATCTACAATCTGAAGCTTGAACGGGTTATGGCTAATTTCTTTGAGAATGGTCGCAAAAAATAGCGATTCGTAAATTCTGAGCATCGGTGTGTTGTCGTAGCGCGCCTCTTCGTCGTGATCGCATTCGAGATACATCACGATATCGACGTCGGACGCTTCGACCGCCATGCCGAAATTTGCCGAACCTAAAAGATCGAATGAAATTTGCGTACCCGTTTGTTGAATGAGCCGCGCCGCGCGTGCAAGTTCGCGCGTGCGCAACATATTTTCCTTTGTCGTAAATTTACGAAAATAATCTTTGATGCCTAAGAAACGTTTGAATGTCTCGTTTTCCGGAAAAGGATTGCGCATGATTCAAAGCAAGAATTTTCCCATGGCGTCGTATTCTTCGCGGTCTGAAATCGACTCGGTCGCGCGGTGCTTCTTGTCGATGCGCACTTGGCAAAGATCGCGAATTTCGCCCTTGACCAGGCGTTTCCATGCGACTTCGCGCAAAAATTTTTGCCCGTCGTCGTCGGCTTGCAGTTGCAGCGTCGCAAAATAACCGCCCGGTTGTTTGCCTGAAATCGCTTCGACGGCGCCGAAATTCGACGGGTTCAAAAAATAGGATTGCCCCAATTTCAACAGCCCGTAACTTTCGTGAACATGCCCC
>JAFEGD010000011.1 GCA_018240245.1 Spirochaetota bacterium
AACATCGGTGCGTACGGCGTCGAACTCAAAGACGTGCTCCACTCGGTGCGCGGCTATAATTTACTGACAAATACATTTGCAACGCTCACGAATGCCGATTGCCGATTGGGTTATCGCGATAGTATTTTTAAACGCGAGCTGAAAAATAAATTTATTATTACATCGGTCGTATTGCGGCTCAGTACGCAAAAGGCTGTGCAGATAGAGTACGCCGCGCTTAAATCGTATTTTGAAAGCCATCAACAGGGCGCGCCGACACCGCAAGATGTTTACGCTGCGGTCTGTTCGATTCGCCGCGAAAAATTACCCGACCCCGATATCGTCGGCAATGCCGGTAGCTTCTTCAAGAATCCGCTCGTGCCGCGCAGCCATTTTTCTCTATTACAACAACGCTATGCCGATATGCCGTTCTATACTACCGATGCGACGACGGTAAAAGTGCCCGCCGCGTATCTCATTGAAAAGGCGGGTTTCAAAGGTGCGGTGCGTTCGAGCGGCGCGCGCAAAGTTGGCGTACACGAAAAACAAGCGCTGGTGATCGTGAACCGCGCCAATGCGACCGGCGCGATGGTTTACGACCTCGCGCAAGAGATTCGCGACAAGATAAAAGAAATTTTTTCAATTGAGCTCGAATTCGAAGTCAATATGGTATTATAAGAAAGTTTACGCGGGCGCGCGCTTTTTGGTTAAAGAAGAATGAAATCTTTTTTTTGCGCGTGGATTACTTGCGTACTGGGGTTTGCGCCCATCGTTGCCGCAAGCTTTCCTCCCGATCTTGAAAAACTCGAAAAGCACATTACCGCGATTAGCGAAGATATCACGAATAGCGTCGTGCACATCAAGGTCGAAGGCAGCCTCAACAATAAGAAATTTTCGAGCATGGGCTCGGGTTTTGTCGTTGCCAAAGACGGCACGATTCTAACGAACCACCACGTCATCGATAACAACCTGCGCGTGCTCGTTAAATTCAACAACGACCCGCGCGAATACGACGCGAAAGTCTTGGGTTCCGACGACTCGACCGACGTCGCAGTGTTACAGGTCGATGCGAAAGAAGCCAAAAATTTGCGGCCCGTAACCTTGGGCAAGAGTAAAGATGCTCAAGTCGGGCAATGGGTTCTCGCCGTGGGTAATCCCTATGGGCTTGACCGCACTGTCAGCTTCGGCATCATTTCTGCAAAGGGGCGCAACATGCCGCAAGCGCCGGTCTTGAACGATTTTTTGCAAACCGATGCGTTCATCGCGCCGGGCTCGTCGGGCGGGCCGCTTCTTAATATGCACGGCGAGGTGATCGGTATCAATTCGCGCGGCGGTTCGGGGTTAGGATTCACGATACCCATCGAGACGGCGCTCGAGGTGAAAGACAAGCTTCTCAAAAACGGCGGCATTAAACGCGGCTGGATCGGCGTGCAACTGCAACCGATGGAGTTTGAGCTCAGAAAACAACTCAAGCTTTCCGATACGAACGGAGTGATGATTTCACAAGTATTGCGCACTTCCGATTTTTATGGCCGTTTGAAACCGCTCGATATCGTTATGAAGGTAAACGGCGAGCCGGTGTCGGTTGTCGAAAGTAAAGATTTACAGCCGTTAATCCGCAAGCTGTCTGATCTACCGATCGGTAAAGAGATTCGTCTCGAAGTCTTGCGCGGCACGAAAACGCAAGAAGTGCGCGGCATTGTCAGAGAGCGTCCGCCGTTAGAAGGTAAGAAATGGCAATCGGTGTTGGGTTTTGTCGCGATGGAAATCACCGAGCCGATTGCCGACAGGTTGCAATTCGATAAGACGCAGGGTGTCTACATCAGCCACATCGAAGCGGGCAGCGCCGCGCAGCAAGCGGGGCTGACGACGGGCGATATTATTTTATTTGCCGAGAGCAAACCAGTGTTTTCGATCGATGACACTAAAAATATTTTTTTAGTCGATCGTCCGCAATATCTAATGCAAATTCTGCGCGGACGCACGTACTATTATATTTTGTTGAAGAAGTAGCAATCGCTACTTCTTTTTCCGCTCGGCAAAACTCTTCGCCATCTGCACGAACTCTGCCGTTTGTAAAAAGCCGCTATTATATAGTGCGACGAAATCCATTGCGCGATCGACATCCATACCGCGTTGTTTGTTCATAACGTATTTTACGCCGCGCATGACGAGCGCCGAATTTGTCGCCATTTCTGCGGCGGTTTTTTGCGCGGCGGCGTAGAGCGTGTCTTTATCGGGCAAGATTTGCGTTACGAGCCCCAAGCGCAACGCTTCGTCGGCAGCGACATCGCGACCTGTGAGCGCAAGTTCGCGCGTCGCCCCTTCGCCGATGATGTACGGTAGGCGCTGCAACGAGCCCATGTCGGCGACAATCGCGACTTTGACTTCGCGGAGCGAAAAAATTACGTCTTGGGATGCATAACGAATATCGCATGCAGAAACGAGGTCGAGCCCGCCGCCGATGCAGTGACGATGAATCGCCGCGAGCGACGGCTTGGGCGAATCGGCGATTGCGCGCATGCCCTTTTGTAGCGTGAGAACAAATTCGTGCAAGCGCTGGTTTGCCTCGGCGCCGCCCGACTCGCCGAGCCAGCGAAAGCGTTCGACAAAATCGGGCAGATCAAGCCCGATCGAAAAGCTCGCGCCCTTGGCAGCGACGATAAAAACTTTGATCGATTCGTCGGCGTTGATCTCTGCGACCGCGAGCGGCAACTCGTGCCAGAAATCCCAATTCATGAAATTACGTTTTTCGGGACGGTTAAGCCAGAGCGTTGCTACCGGACCCGATTTTTCGATGAGAAAAAAGTTAAAAGCCATGTGGTATCTTCGCCGGTAGATTATGGCGTAAAGGAGTTATGCGTCTTAGAATAATTCGGCCGCTTTCAAGTGCGGTAGTACTTTGTCCTTCTCGGACAGCGCCAACTCGTTTGCGGGCAGTTGCCAATCGATCGCGAGTTCGGCGTCGTTATAGCTAATACCGCGCTCGTGTTCGCGCGAATAGAAATTATCGACTTTATATTGAAAGATCGCCGTGTCCGAGAGCACGACAAAACCGTGCGCAAAACCGCGTGGTACAAAAAGCTGGTGGTGGTTTTGTTCGTCGAGAACATACGCATAGACTTTGCTGAAGTCGGGCGAGGCGCGGCGAATATCGACCGCGATGTCGAGCACCGAACCCAAAGCGACGCGCACGAGCTTTGCTTGCGCGGCCTCGCCGATTTGGTAATGCAGGCCGCGCAGCACTCCCTTGCGCGACAACGACTCGTTATCTTGTACGAAAATTTCGTCGATACCCCATTGATTCACAAACGTGTTGCGGTTATACGGTTCGAAAAAATAACCGCGCGCGTCGCCGTGAACGGTGGGCTCGATAAGAATCGGCGCTTTGTATTTCATATTTGCGTGCGGGGCTGCTCCGCCAGGCGGAGTAAATACTTACCGTACTCGATTTTTTCGAGTGGCTTTGCTAAACGCCGTAGCTGCTCGGTGTCGATATATTTTTTTATAAACGCAATTTCTTCGATGCACGCGACTTTGAGACCTTGGCGTTTTTCAATGAGGCTCACGAAGTGGCTCGCGTCGAGCAGCGAGTCGTGCGTGCCGGTGTCGAGCCACGCATAGCCGCGCCCCATGACGTTGACGCGCAATTTTTTCTCGTGCAGAAAAACGCGGTTGAGGTCGGTAATTTCGAGTTCGCCGCGCGCCGAGGGCTTCAAGGCTTTGGCCTTCGCGACGACGCTGTTGTCGTAAAAATAAAGTCCCACGACCGCATAGTTACTCTTCGGCTTAGCCGGTTTCTCTTCGATCGTGAGTGCGTTGAATTTTGCATCGAACTCGACGACACCGTAGCGTTCGGGGTCGGTGACGGGGTAGGCAAAGACTTCGGCGCCGCCCGTACGTTCGGTGCGCGCGACGGCTTCGGTGACAAGTTCGGTCAAATGGTGGCCGTGAAAAATATTGTCGCCCAAAACGAGCGCCGCCGCGTCGTTGCCGATAAAATCGGCGCCGATGACGAATGCCTGCGCAAGCCCGTCGGGCGACGGCTGCTCGGCGTAACTAAATTTGAGCCCCAACTCTTCGCCATTACCCAAGAGTTCGCGAAAGCGCGGCAGGTCGTGCGGAGTCGAGATGATGAGAATTTCGCGAATGCCCGCGAGCATCAGCGCCGACAACGGATAATAAATCATCGGCTTGTCGTAAATCGGCATGAGCTGCTTCGAGATGACGCGCGTCACCGGGTAAAGCCGCGTGCCCGAGCCGCCCGCGAGAATGATACCTTTCATTTGCGTTTGCCTTTCGCCTTCGATTTTTTCGGCGCAACTGCCTTTGCGGTTGTCGGCGTTGCAATTGCTGTGGGCGTCGCCACGGCTGCCGTCGGCGCGCCTTGACCCAAACGCCGGCTACGGCGATACGTCAGCGCCGAGAAAAGGGCGATGACTCCTAAAGCAGCGAGCACCGCATAATAAAGATAGCGAATGCGTTCGGCGGCGACGCGCTCGGCGTTGCGGCGATAGAATTCTTCGACGAGCCAAAACAGACGCTGTTCTTCTTTAGAATGCGATTTCTTGAACGCGGTCGCGATGCGCTGTAAATCGTCGTCGCCGAATGTCGGCATCTGCGCGCGCGCTTTGCCGGTATCGGTCGATAAAAATTCTTTTGTCGTTGCCGCTAATTTTTCGGGCAACACGTCGGCGTCGAAGTCGGCGTAGAGCGCAGGCGCGGCGACCAAGAGCAAAGCCAATAGGGGGTGGATGTATTTACGTATCAAAATCATATTCCTCCGACGTTGATTTTTCTGTGCGATAGCGAGCGATGAGAATCGCGAGAAAGAGCAAAGTGAATCCTAAAAAATTTAAGGCAAACGCTTTACGCATGAGTGGGTCGACGAGACCCGAGCCGCCTTTCTGAATAAATAACGGCCCCGGATGCGACGCAGTTTTCCAGATATAGATTGCGGCGACGACGAGTGCGGCGTTCACGACCGCAACGAGCGCGAGCACCGAACCGATACGCGCGGCCTTTTCAAAATCGGCGATTGTCGCGCGCAATAAAATATAGCCGTTGTACATCATCCACATCACGAAAAACGATACGAGGCGTTCGTCGCCCCAGTTCCACAGTGTGCCCCAGATCGGTTTTGCCCAGAGAGGGCCGGTGACGAGTACAGTCGTCGTGAACGCCCAACCGGTGGTAATGAAGGCGCGCGCCCATGCGTCACTCTTGACGCGCCGCGATTTGAGGTAGTGGATGCTCATGAGCGCGCCGCCGACGAATGCGACAAACGACACCCATACGAGCGGCACGTGAAAATAAAATATGCGCTGCACGTTACCCTGTAGTGCATCTGCGGGTGCTTCGAGCAACGCGACGTGCGCACCCCAGGCACAGACGGCAATGGCGGTTGCGAGCAACAGGTAATACAAACGCGCCAAAATCTACTCCAGCGTATCGTCTTCGGAAAAAATCGCCGTGATGTTCGTGTGCGGCGTGACGTCGAAGCTATAGTTGACGACCGGTACTTTCGGCGCAATCACACGACCCGCGATTTCGAGTACTTCTTGCGCCGGGCGTTCTTCGACGACAATTTTATCGCCGTTTTCGATTTTGTTGTCGAACGTCGATTTCGGCGCAACGACAAAAAACGGAATGCGGTGCGCTTTTGCGAGCACCGAAAGCGAGTACGTGCCGATTTTGTTCGCGACGTCGCCGTTGGCCGCGACGCGATCGGCGCCGACGAAGACTGCGTCGATGAGTTTCTTCTGCATAAGATAACCCGCCTGCGAGTCGATCGTCAGCGTCACGGGAATTTTTTCTTTTTGTAGCTCGAAGACCGTGAGGCGCGACCCCTGCATGTACGGCCGCGTCTCGTCGGCGTAGACCATGTTAATCTTGCCTTTCTCAGCCAAGAGGCGAATTGCCCCCAGCGCGGTGCCGATGCCGCCGGTCGCGAGCGAACCCGTATTGCAATGGGTAAGAATATTATATTTTTCTTTCGGGTATTTTGTGACCAAATATTTCACCGCATTATTCGCCATCGCGAGGCAGCGCTCTGCATCGTCGTTGTGGATTTCGAGCGCCTTTTCGTAAAGCGCGAGTAACAGTTTAAGCGGCCCCTCTTTTACTTTGCTGGGGTTTGCGCCGGGTGCCGCCGCCGCTTCTTTGGCGAAGAACGCCGCCGCGACGGATAACATCTCTTGCGTCGCCCACATCAAATTGACCGCCGTCGGGCGCGCCGCGTCGAGTTGCTGTTTTTGTTTTTTCAAAAGATCGAGCGTAATCTTCTTGTTCTTCTTCGACGCTTCCCACGCGGTGAGGTACATGCCGTACGCCGCGCTGATGCCGATTGCGGGGGCGCCGCGCACGACCATTTCTTTGATCGCCGCCGCGACATCGCCGCCGTTCACGCACGTTACATACTCTTGCTTGTGCGGTAACAGCTTTTGGTTCAAGAGTTGAATTTTGTCGCGCGCAGTCTTGATAAACGAGAGATTTGTTTTCATAGAGTTCCTCTAGGTAGGGGTTAGTTTATTTTTGCGGCCTCAATAACGGAAATAAAATCACGTCTTTAATGCTGCTCTTATTCGCAAACAACATCACCAAGCGGTCGATGCCGATGCCGAGACCGCCGGTGGGCGGCATGCCGACTTTAAGCGCCGTCACGAAATCGGTGTCGGTTTCCATCGTCTCGCCCGCGCCCTCGGCCTTCTGTGCGGCTTGCTCGTTGAAGCGCCGTTCTTGTTCGAGCGGGTCGTTGAGTTCAGAGAAGGCATTGCCCATTTCGCGGCCCGTAATGTAAGGCTCAAAGCGCTCCACCAGATGCGGGTTACCGGGAATCGACTTCGCGAGCGGCGAGATCGCTTTCGGGAAATGCGTCACCATCGTCGGCTGCACGAGATTCGGTTCGACCTTTTCTGAGAACGCGAGATCGACGACTTCCCAGAAGGTGTTGAGATTTTCGGCTTTGAGACCGATTGCCGCCGCCATTTTCTTGGCTTCGGCGACGGGGGGATTTTCTTCGGTTAAAAATTTTTCAAAGTCGAGGCCCGACATTTCCCGAATACTTTCGAGATAGCCGATACGTTTCCAGGGCTTTTTGAGCGAGATAACATGCTTTCCGTAGGGTAGTTCGGTCGAGCCGATGAGTTTGAGCGCGAGGTGCTCGAAAATATCTTCGGTGAGACGCATCATCGTCTCGTAGTCGGCGTACGCTTGGTAGATTTCGATCATCGTGAATTCGGGGTTGTGCTTAGTGCTGATGCCCTCGTTTCTAAAATTGCGGTTCATCTCGAAGACTTTCTCGTAGCCGCCGACAATGAGACGCTTCAAATAGAGCTCGGGTGCGATGCGCATGTAAAGCTCGATGTCGAGCGCGTTGTGGTGCGTCTTGAACGGCCGCGCCGCCGCGCCCGAGGCGACAGCTTGCAGCATCGGCGTCTCGACTTCGATAAAATTTTGTGCATGCAAAAATTCGCGAATTGTGCGCAAAATCGCCGAGCGCAAGAGAAACGTCGCGCGCGCGTCGGGGTTTACCGCAAGATCGATATAGCGTTGGCGGTAGCGCATTTCGATATCGCTGATGCCGTCGTAAGTTTCGCCGTCTTTTTCTTTAACAACCGGCAATGGCTGCAAATTTTTGCTGAGCATCGTGAGCGACTCGGCGTGCAGCGACGGCTCGCCGGTCTTGGTGCGAAACGGGCGGCCTTTAACGCCGACGATGTCGCCCAAGTCTAAGTGCGTCAAAACAAAATAATCGTTGTCGTTGAGCGTCTTATTGCTCGCATAAATTTGAATGCGTCCGTTTTGGTCTTGAATTTGTAAGAATTGCGCTTTGCCCATATCGCGGATTGCCACCACGCGCCCGGCGGTCGCCACCGCCGCAGCATTTTCAGGGGGAGTTAAATCGTCGCTCTCGCCAAAGGCTTCGCGGCGCAGTGCGGTAATATCTTGCTTATCGGTAAAACGCACCGGATAGGGGTCAATCCCCCTATCGACAATGGCCGCTAATTTCGTCAGCCGCTGCTCGTGAAGCTCTGTGAGTTCGCCCATTTTAGACCAAAATGCGTATTTTTGACACGGTGTAAAGGCGGTGTCGCTGGAGCAATTGTGACCGGGCGAAGGGGATGATTATCCCTACATAATAAACACGATTGTGCTTGACCCAAAAGGTTTTCTGTTAAGATTGCTCCATCGATCATGCCTAATATCGCGCAGAGCAATTTTTAGAGCAGATTCAGCAACTTACAAAGAGGTTAGTATGGAATACGTGAAACTAAATGTGAAGACTTATGTCGAAGCGATTCAACAATCTTTCAAGAAGAACGCATCGCGACTGGCGTTTCGCTACCGAGAAGGGGGCGAAGGTTTTAAGACGCTCACTTTTGGCGAATTAGAAAAGCAGGTGCATCTTGTCGCGGCCGGGTTAGCGGCGTTAGGCGTGAAACCCAAAGACCACGTGGGTCTCATCGCCGACGTGGGTCACTATTGGGCGATTGCAAACCTCTCTATTCAACTGAACGGTGCGGCCGACGTACCGCGCGGTACCGATTCGACGGGCCCCGAGCTCGCGTATATTCTCGATCATTCGGGCAGCAATGTCGTTTTCGTGCACGACGCCGATCAAATCAAAAAAATCGACGGCGGAATGAAAAAGTACAAACACAAAATTAAGAAGTATATTATTCTCGACGATGTCAAGAAGGCCAAAGCCGCCAACGTGCTGACGCTTTCTGAGCTCAAGACCGAGGGCGAAAAATTTATCAAGAAAGGCGGCAAGGCGTTGGCCGATTTCGAATCGCGTCCGAGCAAGATCGTTCCGAGCGATTTATCGTGTATTGTCTACACTTCGGGGACGACCGGCGAACCCAAAGGCGTTATGCTCAGTCACGGCAACTTTGCTTCACAGCTCAACATAATCCCCAATATGCTCAATATCGGGCCAGACGATAGCGGCTTGACGTTACTACCGCCCTGGCACGTTTTCGGTCGTATCACAGAGGTATTATTTTTTGCGATTGGTGCCGCGATTACTTATACCGACATCAAACATATCGGCGAAGACATGCGGTCGATCAAGCCGACGTATGTGCCCGCCGTGCCGCGTATTTGGGAAGGTGTGTACAACAAGATTATCGGCAACGTAAAAAAGCAGGGCAAAGAACCGATTTTCAACAAGTTCAAAACCGCCGCACTCAACTTCAACCACGCGGTCGCAAAATTCACGAACAGAGAAAAACGGCCATTGAAGCGCTCTCTCTTATCGTCGATAGCCACTCGCTTTATGGGGTTAGTGGGCATGATAGTCTGGTTTATCCCCAAAAAATTGGGCGACATTCTCGTTTTCAAAAAAGTACTCGCAGCGACGGGCGGTCATCTCAAGGCATCGCTTTCGGGCGGGGGTGCGCTGCCGTCGTACATCGACGATTTCTTTCGCGCGATTGGCGTGCGCATTCTCGAAGGTTATGGCTTAACCGAAACTTCGCCGGTGCTTTCAGTACGCCTTATCAATCGCGTGATTCCCGGCACAGTCGGGCCGCTCATCGCGCAGACCGAATATAAGCTTATCGATCTTGAAGGTCGCGACGTCACCAAGATTCCCGGTGCTAAAGGTACATTGCACGTGCGCGGGCCGCAAGTGATGCAAGGATATTACAAGAATCCGAAAAAGACCGCCGAGGTGTTGACTCCCGACGGTTGGTTCAACACGGGCGACTTAGTGATGTTTAATCACTCCGGCGAAATCAGCATTGTGGGCCGCTCGAAAGATACCATGGTGTTGGTCGGCGGTGAAAACGTCGAACCGACGCCGATCGAAGAGAAAATGAAAGAAAGCCCGTTCATCGACCACGTTATGTGCGTGACGCGCGCTTTCGGCGAAGACCAAAAATTTGTCGGTGCGCTCGTTGTGCCGAACCAAGAAAACTTGGCCGATTGGTGCAAGAAAAACGGTGTCGGCGGCGATTTTTCCGCATGGGTGAAAGATCCGAAAGTGATCGCGCTTTACCGCAGTGAAATCAATAAATCCGTCAACGCAGAAAACGGGTTCAAAAACTTCGAGAAGATCGGCGCTTTCGCTCTTCTCAAAAAACCGTTCGAGCAAGGCGACGAATTGAACAACACGCTGAAAGTAAGACGGCATATCGTTTCTGAGAAATACGAAAAGCTCATCAACGAAATGTACGCTGCCGCGAATAAATGAGTGTACTTCGACTGCGTTTAGTGATGGATCATTGAGCGCAGTCGAAATGACCGAGCCGTTATGTTGACCTCGATCATCGTCGACCGGGTTGGCAATACCAACATTTTTAATATCGTTCAAGAAAGCGGCGTCGGTAACCCGACGCTTAAGGCGAACGAGCGCTTGCAGTCGATCATCGACGACGACCTCATCGCCGAATATCTCGAAGAGTTGGGGCGGATTGCAAACATATCGCGATCTCTTTCGTCGCTGCCGCGCGGCGGCGAAGAGCACCAGGCGCTGATCTTTCAACATCTTAATTTGAGCAGCAAATTGCGCGAAATTGGCGAGGCGCTCTTCAAACAATTTTTTCCCGAGCCGCTGCAAGAATTTATTCGCGATGCGCAGCAAAGTTACCTTTATTTTCACGTCGACGCCGCGCTCGCGTCGTTGCCGCTTGAAATACTCCACGACGGTTCGTCGTTTCTCTGGGAGAAATTTTATGTCGGCAAGGCGATCAAAGGGCAAGATCTTTCGCCGAGCGATATGCATCCGAGCGAAATTATTAACATGCTCATCATCGCCGACCCGCGCGAAGACCTCGATTGGGCGCGCCGCGAAGGCGAGATGCTGTTCGAGCACTTGGGGGCGTTCGTTTCGCCAAAAAAAATTAACCTGACGTTGATCGGCGGAAAAACAATCACAAAGCTCAATCTCTTGAATGCGATTCTCGGCAAAGACATTATCCACTACGCGGGCCATCTGCATTTTAGCGGCAACCCCGACGAGAACGGTTGGCTTTTGGCGAACGATAAAATCTTGTACGCGCGCGAATTCAAAATGAGCGGCGCGCAGCCGAAATTAATTTTTTGCAATTCGTGCCTCAGCGCGCGCTCAGAGCAAACGACGAGCGACGCATCGTGGTACGCGCAATATGCGGCCGCGTTTATTCGCGCGGGGCGTACGAGCTATATCGGCACCAATTGGGAGCTTCCCGATCGGCAGCCGACGTTAGAGTTCACGACGCAGTTCTACGACAAAGTATTTCAAGGTAAGTCGCTCGGCGAAGCGTTGCAGCAGAGTCGGGCGCACGCGCGCGAACATTTTTCATTGAACGATCTTACTTGGGCGTCGTATCTCTTGATGGGCAACCCGATGCAGGCCGTGTTTCGCGCCGACGGTCTCGTGCCCGACGTCACACGCAATATGCTCGAGAGCGACGACGTGCTCGCACATTATCCGTATCCGCTGGCAGAGGGCTATGCAAAATTTCACGCCGCGCTTTCGGCAAAAGACGCGGGCGCGACCGAAAGCAGCGAAGAGGTTTTAACATCGCTCTTTTATCTTTTTACCCAGTGCGTGTATTTTCTGGCCGGCATCGTGCTCGCCAATTATCGGCTCTTTAATTTTCCGAAGGCCATCGATTTTGCATATCCCAATGCCAGAAAATCGCTAGAGGCGCTTTTCTCGGCGTTGGGTTCGATTCGAGCGATTAAAACCCATTTACTCGCGCCGAATCTGTTAGAGACGCTATACATCCACCGCGATAGCCTCGACAAAATCGCAACGCTCTACGAAAAATACGAGGCGGGCGCCGTGAACCATGCGGATATAGAAACGTATGCGGTAACGGTACAGTACCTGATAGAGTCGCTGCTCATCGATTTGGATTTCTTGCGGCACTATGGCTTTTACCTGATTGTCGAGCCGGGTCACCGCCAGTTGAGTTTTCAAGGTTTGGATAAATACCATGCGCACCGCGACATCATCTTGCCGACGCAATCGAATGCGGTGACGTATACCGAGCTGCTCGAAAAAACTTCGCATCTGGTCGGCCGCTGCGTGTTTTATTCTCCTGTGAAGAAATTGTTTCTCGACCTTTCGCCGTTTATGCAAATCAGCGTCGGTAAAGACGATGCGTATACATTCGCATATAGAAACGCACAGGGGGGCGCCGCCCCCGTGTTGAATAGTTAAAACCGCTTTTCGCCCTGTCTCGAAAGCTAAAATTACCTGCGTGGCGCACTCGTTAAAAGAGGTCAAGGGCGAAATTTCGGCTCTCAAAGAGCAGATTCAGCAGCGCTATGTCGAACTGCATCTCGAAGACGTCGAAGCCGAACTCGGCGATATTCAAAAAAAAATGGAAGACCCGACGCTATTTTCGGACGACAGCAAGGTTGACTATGTTCGCGATTTGCAAACGCGCATTGCGCTTTTAGAAAAAAAAGTCGAAGCATGGAACGCGCTCAAATCTGAAATCGCAGACGCGCTCGAATACGCCGAAATCGCCGAAATGGAAAACGCCGAAAATCTCGTACCCGAACTTGCCGGGCGCTGCACTAAAGCGCGCGAAGAATTCGACAAACTCGATTTAGAAAGTCTACTCAACGGGCCCGACGACGCGGCGAACGCTTTCTTGAATATTCACCCCGGCGCAGGCGGTACCGAATCGCAAGATTGGGCCGACATGCTCTTTCGCGCCTATTCGCGTTATGCCGAAAAAATGGGTTTTGCGGTCGAGATTGTCGACTATCAAGAGGGCGAAGAAGCGGGAGTAAAAAACGTCACGCTCTATATTCGCGGGCCGAATGCATTCGGTTATCTCAAAGCAGAAAATGGCATCCACCGTCTCGTGCGGATATCGCCGTTCGATTCGAACAAGCGCCGCCATACATCGTTCGCCGCAGTGCATGTGTCGCCCGAGATTTCCGACGACGTCGAAGTAGAAGTGCTCGAAAAAGATTTGCGCGTCGACGTTTACCGTGCGTCGGGCGCGGGCGGTCAGCACGTGAACAAAACCGAATCGGCGGTACGTATGACGCATCTACCTTCGGGCATTGTCGTCTCATGCCAGACGCAGCGCAGCCAAATACAAAACCGGCTCACGTGTATGAAAATGCTTAAGGCGCAACTTTACGAACGCGCGCGCGCCGAAAAAGAAGCCGAGATCGAAGCGCGTTCGGGCGAACGCAAAGATATTTCGTGGGGCAATCAAATTCGCAGCTACGTTTTTCACCCGTATAACATGGTGAAAGATTTGCGCACAGGGCATGAAACCGCGCAGGTGCAGAACGTTATGGACGGCGAGTTTGGCCCGTTTATAGATGCATACCTCAGACAGCAAAAAAAGAACTAATATGAAATCAATAAAAATTGCGATCATCGCGTCGCTAGTCTATGCGGCGGCGTGCTGCCAGAGCTCAAGCGTCGTCGACGAAAAAACGGGCAGAGCGAGCGGAGCGAAAAGCGACGGCGAAACCGGCTTCTATTTCGACGATATGGCGCGCTATCTCGGGGGCTTCGAATTACCGAAAGATAGTAAGCTTAATCAATACACACAGAACGCCGAGTACCAAGAACATAAGGCGGCGATGGTCAAATTTTGGGGCAAAGTTCAGAAGTATTCGATAGAGCCGATTTCGGCGTGGCGCGACAATACGCTCGCGCGCGATGCAAAGGCGACGGTTTGCCGCAACGATCGCGCGGCGGTATACCCGCTTTGCGGCGCCGATGTCATTAATCTCTACACGCTCTGCCCCAACGCGAGCGAATATATTATGGTCGCGCTTGAAAAAGCGGGCGACATTCCGCATCCCGAAAAAGCGAACCAACGCTATTTTCGTAGCTTGCGCGCGACGCGCCAAGTGATGTTCAATATCGCCGATCGCAATTATTTTTCATCGACACACATGCGCAGCAACCTTGTGCGCAACGAAGACGTACCGGGGATAGCTCCCGTACTTTTGGCGTTCACCTCGGGTTTGGGTTGGCGCATCGTCGACATGGAAAAAATTTATCTTTCGCCCGAAGGCAATATCGTAGCGCTCGAAGACCCAAAGCTCGATTTCAAACCGCGCGGTATACGTATCTGGTTTCGCACCGCCGCCGACAATCGCTTGCGCTCGCTAACATATATTGAACAATACTTGAACGCTGCAAGCGCTGAAAAATCGTACCCCTTACACAAATTACTTTCACAAAAAAAAGGCGGGTTCATGCTCTTTAAGGCCGCTTCGTATGTGATGCACAACCCGGCAATGACGGCGGTACGCGATATGTTTATGGCTGTGCCCGATGTCGTCGTGCAAGACGATTCGGGTTTTCGCTATCTCGAGCTTAAATCAAATTTCGACGTGAATGTCTACGGCTACTATCGCACGCCGGTATATCTCGGTGACGCTTTTTTTCGCAATTACGCTCCGCAACCCGAGCTCGCCGCGCTCTATGCCCAGAAAAATCCCGCAAATTTGTCGTTTAACTTTGGTTATGGCATTTTGCGCAGGCCGCGGCGATCGAATATTATGGTCGCGTACAGAAGGCAATCGTAATGGCGCGTCTCGCTCGCCAACTCGGTTTCGTCACCGCCGCCTTTACCGTCATCGGCAGCATGATCGGCTCGGGTGTTTTTCGCACGAGCAACGAACTCTATTTTGAAGCGCATTTGGCTACCGGCATTATTCTTGCGTTGTGGGCGCTGGGCGGTTTGGTCGCGCTTGCGGGCGCGCTGAGTTATGCCGAACTCGCGGCGGCGTACCCCGAAGCGGGCGGCGAGTTTGCATATCTCTATCGCATCTTCGGTAAGTTGCCAGCTTTTTTAACGGGCTTCATTTCGCTGACAGTAGGATTTTCCGCACCCATCGCCTTCACCTCGCTCGTGATTGTCGATCTCGTCGCGCGCGGCTATTCTGCGGCGACCGGCGCACAGGTGCAATTTTCAAATTTTCGCCTACAACTCATTGCGGCGTTCATACCGGTTATTCTCGCGATTTTTCACATCGCGCGCGTCAAAGTCGGTGAAGGCCTGCAAAACTTTTTAACGGGATTAAAAACTTTACTCGTGATTGCCGTTGCAATTGCTTTATTCTTCGTTACGGCGCCAGCAGCCGTAGCAACAATCAATCCCCCACCGGCCACAATGGATTTCTGGAAATGGGGTAGCCTCATTCTCACGGTGATGTTTGCCTACAGCGGTTGGAACGCCGCGTCGTATTTGGGCGGCGAGGTGAAAGACCCGATCAAGAATTTACCGCGCGCGATGGTTGTGGGTACGCTCGTCACCTGCGCGATTTATTTAATTTTGAATTTTAATTTTTTACGATTCGCGGGACTAAATCGCGAGACGACCGACCTCGCGGTGAATGCTTTTACCGCGCTTTTGGGTAAAGTCGGCGGCGCAGCGCTTTCGTTTCTGATTGCGTTCTTTTTGGTGTCGTCGGTTTCTGCCGAAGTGATGATCGGGCCGCGCGTCTACTACGCGATGGCGGAGCAAGGGCTGCTCTTCAAGAAACTTGCCGAAGTGAAGCCAAAACTCGGCACCCCGGCGTTTGCCATCTTATTACAAACGGCGATCAGCGTCGTTTATATTTTGGCGTTTGGTTTTGGCGGCACGTTAAAGCTGCTTATATTCATGGGGTTCGCGCTGAGTTTTTTTCCGTGGCTAACAATTTTTGGCCTACTGTACGCGCACTATACGCGGCGCAACGCAACCAGCGCGCAGCGCCCTTACCGGTCGCCATTTTTTCCGCTATTTCCGGCGGTCTATCTTGTCGCTTCGGCGTTCATGATGATCGCATCGCTCATCTACCAAACACGCGAATCGCTCTATGCGATCGGCATTACGGCGGGTGGAGCGATAGTATTCTTCGTTTGGCAGAAGGTAAAGCGCTGACGCGACTCGTTGAGTCGCGCCAGCGCTGTTGTTTTTCAATTCTCGGCGGGTCTCTGTGCCGCATTTTGCCGCATGTGCGGTATCGTGGGCTATATCGGTTCAAAATCGATTGAATCGGTCCTACTTGTTGGTTTGCAAAAACTCGAATACCGGGGCTATGACTCCGCAGGCATGGCCGTCTTAAACGGCGACGAACTCGTGACGCGCAAGGCAGTCGGTAAAATTGCCGAGCTTGAAAAACTACTCAAGAGCAGCCCGCTCATCGGCAATGCGGGTATCGCGCACACGCGCTGGGCGACGCACGGCGAGCCTTCGACGATAAACGCGCACCCGCACCTCAACAACCAAAAAGACATCGCGGTCGTGCATAACGGCATCTTTGAAAACTACGCCAAATTGCGCGCCGAACTCGTCGACGACGGTTATGTATTCGTGAGTGAAACCGACACCGAAGTTGCTCCGCATTTGATGGATAAATATATGCACGAAGGTTTTTCGAGCGAAGAGGCATTTGTGCGCATGCTGAAGCGTCTCGAAGGGCAATATGCGCTTGCGGCAATCAGCGAAAAAGCCGAACGAAAAATATTTTTTGCGCGCAAAGGTTCGCCGCTGATTATCGCGCGCGGCAATAACGAATACCTGCTCGCGTCGGATATACCGGCGGTTGTGCCGATTGCGCACGAAGCGATCTATCTTGAAAATGACCAGTGGGGTTATATCACCCCGGCAGGAGTCACGATCTTTAACGGTAACGGCGAAAAAGTCGAACCGGCGTGGCAAGCGGTTTCGCTGAGCGTTGAAGACGTCGACAAAGGCGATTTCGAATATTTGATGCTGAAAGAAATTTACGAACAGCCCGATGTGTTCGAGCGTGTTTTGAAAACTCGCCTCGACGATACCTTTATTCATTTTCCCGAATTAAAATTTAACAAAGACTATCTCGCGCGCATCGGTCGAATTTTGATACAAGCGTGCGGTACTTCGCTGAATGCGGGCATGATCGGTCGCATGTACCTCGAACAATTCGCGCACATCAGCGCCGAAACCGACTATTCGTCGGAGTGGCGCTACCGCAACCCGCTCGCGAGCGGCGATTCGCTCGTCGTCGGCATCAGTCAATCGGGCGAGACCGCCGATACGTTGGCCGGTGTGCGCGAGGCGAAAGCAAAATTCATGCGCGTGCTGTCGTTCTTAAATAATGTCAACTCGACGATGGCGCGCGAATCCGATGCGCTCATCGAACTCATGGCGGGGACCGAAATCGGTGTCGCCTCGACAAAAGCGTTCACGGCGCAAGTTTTGAATTTGCTATTTTTCTCGCTCTACGTTGGATCTATAAAGTGGTTACTACCGGCTGAAGAGCGGCGCGAATTGCTCGACGAGATACGCGCGTTGCCCGATAAAATGCGGCAGATTCTGAAGAGCCACGAGCGTATAAAAGAAATCGCCGAATTTTTGAAAGACAAGAACGACACAATCTTTTTGGGGCGCACCTATAACTACCCCTCGGCGCTCGAAGGGGCGTTAAAGCTAAAAGAAATCTCGTATATACACGCTTCGGGTTATGCGGGCGGAGAATTCAAGCACGGCCCACTAGCGCTCGTGAGCGATAATGTACCTGTCGTCATCATTGCGCCACAGGGGGACATCCGCGCCAAGATGATCTCAAACCTCAAAGAGGCGCAGTCGCGCAAGGGAACCATTATTTCGATTATCACCGAAGGCGACGAAGAAATCAAGAAAGAATCGGATTTTTACATCGAAATACCAAAGTGCGCCGAATCGTTGTCGCCGCTTTTGGTTGCCGTTCCATTGCAGCTTTTGGCATACTACACGGCCATCGCTCGCGGGTGTGATGTGGATAGACCACGTAACCTCGCAAAGTCGGTGACTGTGGAGTGAGATGCCCGGCAAAGCGCGTAAAGAAAAAGTATCGTCCAAAAAAACAGTCGCCGGCGCTCGCGCGCGGTCGCCGAAAAAAGACAAACCCATCGAGCAAAGCGCGGTAGCGCCGAGTGAAGATTCTGGCGGCGAAGTTTTACAGCAACGATCAGAACGTGACGAAACGATTCAGGCGCTCTTGCCAGGCATCGCTGCGAAAAAGCCCGACGCTCTCGCGGCATTTTTTGAAGCGTTCTCCGACGATATTTATAACTTTCCGATGCGAATGTTTCGTTTTAACGAAGACGAGGCGAGCGAATTTTATCTCTATGCGTTCGAACATTTGCGCGATGGGCGCAAGATCGCGAGTTTTCAAGGCAAGGCGAAATTCACAACATGGTTCTATGCGGTATTGCGCAATCTGACGATCGATTTTCTACGTTCGCAAAAAGAGAAGATGCGCTTTACGACCTTTTTGCGCAGCGACGCAACCGGCAAGATGGTCGAGGCGATCGAATCGGTTTCCGATTCGCGCGAACAAAATCTTTTCGAAGAGAACCTGTTTGAAGAATTTAATGCCTCGCTCGTCTCGCTTGCTTTGGCGCAACGAGTGCTCTTCAAGCTCGCTTACGTGTGGTATTTCGAGCTCTTGCCCGACGAGCTCGATTATCTCTGCGGTCTCAATAACGCACCGACGGTCGAAATAATACGCCGACTGCAAGAGCTAAAAGCGGTTGCGCACGAGCGGTCGGTTGAGGTGCGCGATCTCGAAAATAAGCTCACGTCGAACTTTCAAAGTATTTCGTTGATAGAAACGCGCCTCGAAACATTTTTTCGTGAAAACCCCGACATTGATAGAAAACGCGAAACTTGGAGCGAGACATTTTTCTCGACGAACATACCGCCGCAAATCGCCGATATGATTCAAAGCCTCATGAAAAAAAAGAAGAAACAACAAGCGTTGCTATTGCAGCAGAAAAAAAGTCTTCTTTCGATTCGCGTTCCCTATAAAGAACTCAGTGAAATGCTTCACAGCACGCAAGGTGTCTTGTCTGTGCAGTTAATCCGCATTATCGAAAAATTAAGCCAGTCGCTCAGCAATAATTAAGGCGCGATTTTTTTATCCATCGTGATACGACCCTTCTTATCGACGGTGCCCCAGACTCCGGTGTTTGTGTCGGGCATGCTGTGCTCGCCGTTATCGATGAATAGGCAGCTTTGGCAAAAGCGCGCCTTGCCCTTTTCAAACGGGTACACAAAATCGAATTGCGCGCGAATCACTTTCTTGCCCGCTTCGTTGACAAAACCGATTTTGTCGCCTTCGATAAAGCGCATCAGCCCCTCGACATAATAATCGGGACCGTTATCGTAAAGAAACGGGCGATATTTTACGCGCCGTTTGCGATCGATAGCCACCCAGCCGTCGGGGGTGATGATATGCGCAATGCCATAGCGACTCCATGTGACGGCACCGACTTGGTCGCGATGGTATTTTGTAATATCGCGCGCGCCGAGCGCGGCGGAGAAAGTGAGAGAGATAATACCTGCGCGTAAGATAATTTTTTTCATGAGTACTCCTGCGATATTTTGCGCTTGATTCGTGGCTCAAACGCTGCGCGACACTTTAGCCCATTGTTAGAAATTTTAATAGAGCGTTAATCGATATTCGGTTGTGACTGGGCGGGAACTCGCTGGAGCTATTTTTTGCTGCCATTGCCGAGGCTAAACTACGCAAACTCCCCCGCCTATTCGTTAAAAAGGATTTATTGAGTCGGTTGAGAATTTCTCATTAAGCTCACGGTAAAGTTTATTTGCGGTAACATCGTTATCGTAGACTAAGTTCCTCAAGGCGGCCATCCAGTCGGGTGCCACGATCAGACGCTTCATAGTGGCTTTAATCGTCTTTAGTCTATTTTCGCGATCTCTCTCATGCCCTTTGCGAAGAGATAAAAATCGCTGCGCGCCCCTGTCTACCAACATGCCGATGTTCCATACCGCAGCAATGCGTAAGGTATCGCCGAGCGTATCTAAATCGAGTGGTTTTTGCAGATAGTAAATTGCGCCCATCTCTTGTGTCTGTTTTGCGGTTTTTGAACTCGGCGCCCCGGTCATAACCACAACCGCCGTCGAAGGCATCGATTGTCGCAACTTTTCGGCAAATGCGATGCCGTCCATTTTGCCCATGCGAATATCGGTCAGAACGATATTATATTTCAATTTTTCGAGTCGCACCAACGCCGCTTCGGCGCTGCTGCATTCGTCGGCTTCATAGCTCCACCCGCTCGCAATTTTTGAGATCAGGGCTCTAATCGCCGCGTCGTCGTCGACGATCAAAATTTTCATACCCGAATAGGGCGCTTTGTGTGTCATGGTGTCTCCTTCGTGGTATCGTTGGATATTTTTTTGTCATTATTCAACGCTTGATAAATTGTTTTCAAGAGCGTATCAGAAGAGTAGGGTTTAGGTAGAAAAAATTTTATTCCATAGGCGCTCAGTTGCGCCAATCGGCCGTTGGCATCGAGCCCGCTTGCGACGATAATCGGCAGTTTCGGATTCATTTTTCGAAGCACTTGTATCGTGCCGAGTCCGTCCATAACGGGCATCATCATGTCCGTCACAACGAGCTGAATGCTATTTTTTTGTTCTGCATAAACGGCAATCGCCTCTGCCCCGTCTTGCGCCGTTTCGACACGATATCCATTCATTTCGAGCGTCTGCCGCGTGACTTTTCTGATCGGGGCTTCGTCGTCGACTACGAGAATTTTTTCGCCTTTGCCGCGCGGTATCTTCGTCAATAATTCTTCGTCCGCTATTTCTTCTTCAGATTGCCACGCGGGCAGGTACACGTGAAAGCGCGAACCTTTTTTGGGTTCGCTGTACATGCGAATTATACCGCCATGGGCTTTCACAATACCTATCGACGTCGAAAGGCCGAGACCGGTTCCCCTATCGACGTCTTTTGTCGTAAAAAAAGGCTCAAAGATTCTCTCGATAACCTCGGCAGACATGCCGACACCCGAATCTTCAACGCGCACGACGACAAACTTGCCCGGCGCGATGCCCTGAAACATACCGACATACTGCGCATCGAGAGTCTGATTTTCTGCGCCAAGTAAAAGCTCGCCGCCCTTGGGCATCGCGTCGCGGGCATTGACAACAAGGTTCATGACCACTTGATGCAGCTGGGTTTCATCGCCGTAGACCGACCATACATCTTGCGGCAATTTGACGGTAAGTCGGATATTCTTCGGAAACGTTTCTTTGATAATATTTTCAATATCTTTTAGAAGATTCGTAACCTGCATCGGCACGCGGTTGCCATCGGCGCCGCGCGCAAAAGACAGCACTTGTTTTACTATACTCGCGCCGCGTCACGCACTCAGTTCGACTGTGTCGATCAATTCTTTTTGATCGGCCTGCATTTCGGCCGTTTTAAGAACTTCGACCGCTAAAAGAATCGGCGTCAAAATGTTGTTGAGATCGTGTGCGATACCGCTGGCAAGCGTGCCGATACTTTCGAGCCGCTGTGCGCGCAAAAATTGTTGTTCGGTCTTGCGCTGTTCGGTGACGTCAGAGTTGATGCAGAAAATCGATTGTTTTGAATCGTCTTCGTCTGCGACCAGCGTCCAGTGCGTCTGCACGATAAGCTCGCGCTTATCTTTGGTAATCTGTTTCAAGTCACCCCTAAATTCTTTTTTTTCAAGAAGCTCTGCATGCGCGCAATCGAACGCCGTCGGGTCGGCATAAAGAAGCTCCCGCGTCGATTTGCCTATGACTTCTTCTCTGCTATAGCCATAAAGGCGCGTGCAACTGTCGTTCCAGTAAAGAATGCGATGGTCTAGCGAGCGCACGTGAATGGCGTCGCGCGCATGGTCGAGCAAAGCTGCGTGTTCTCGCAATCGGGCGGTTGCAAGACGCTGCTCGGTTACATCGCGAATTATGGTAATGATTCGGTTATCGTCGAGCCGCGAGGCGTATGCTTCATAGTAGCCGATGTGAGATTTCAGTACGAGTCGATATTTGAGCGTTTCGCGGTGGTTACTTTCGATGGCGTTGCGAATCAATTGCATCATTTGCGCCGCAAGCTCAGGGGGAAAAAGAGCTTCAGGCGTTTTGCCAAGAAACTCAGAAGGCTGAAACATCAAACGATTGAGATCAGAAGCATGAAAATCAAGAATCGTACCTTTATAATCGAGTATAAAAATTAAATCGGTCAACGCGCCGACAATCAGCTGGTTCTTTTCTTCAATCTGCTTGCGCTCGGTGATATTGTGACGAATGGCATAAAATTGATAGGGCTTTTGGTTCTTGTCGAGAAAGGGGACGATGGTGGTTTGTGTCCAAAAAATGCTACCGTTTTTGATACGGTTGCGCATATCGCCGCGCCAAACTTCGCCACGATTGATCGTTTGCCAAAGATCGCGCATGAATTCTCTATCATGGTATCTCGAATTGACGATTCGATGATCTTGCCCTATCAACTCGTCTCGGGTAAAACCCGCGACTTTGCAAAACTTATCATTAACATCAATGATAATGCCTTCAGCATCCGTAACAGTTATTAGACTCGATTCGTCTAAAGCGCGCTCTAAATTAATTCTTTTACGATCGTCAGAACCCTTCTTTCTGCGTGCGTTCATACTATCTTTCAAGTCACAAATACTTGCGAAAAAGTATGACTCTTAGGCGACCATCACGCAACGGGCAAATCTCGTGCCCAAGCTCGCCTAGGCGTTGGTCGGCGTTGGTTCATAATCGTGCTATTACCACGACCCATTGTTTGCAGTCAAGGAAATTCGAGACTAACGATAAATAGATATAGTTTGCTGTAATGATACCGTATATTGCGTAACGCTAAAAGAGCTTAATTTTCAACAAGAGCAAGAAAGCGGTTACTTTTTTCTTCAATATCCTTATTCAAAAAATCGATCTCACGCCCCACCACCGCCGCGCGTTCGAAAGCGAGTCCCGGCTGCGCAAGCTCGGCCATCAGGTCTACCAGTTTTGCCTCGAGCGCAGGTATCTCTTTTTCAAGACGCTCGCGCTCCTTCACCTCTGACATCGTCGGACCCTTGGGTTTCTCGCGCTCGCGCCGTTCGCGCGGCTTTTGCTCTTTCTTCTGTTCGGCGACCGCACTTTTTTCCTGCACTTCTTTGGCCGCGAGGTAGTCGGAGTAGTTGCCGTTGAAATCGGTAATATATCCCGTGTGCATGGATGCACCGGGGCTCGAGCCGGCTTGGATGCCGCCTTCGCGAGAGCCGGTTGGCAGAGGTGCATCCGCGAAGCCTTTAAACTCCCGATCGAGCACAAAGAGATGCTGCGTCAGCTTATCCATGAAGTAGCGGTCGTGCGACACGACAACGAGACAACCCGCGAAATTCTGCAAATAATCTTCGAGCACGTCGATGGTCGCAATGTCGAGGTCGTTCGTCGGCTCGTCGAGAATCAAAAAATTCGGATTTTTCATGAGGATAGTTAAAAGATACAGCCGCCGCTTTTCGCCGCCCGAAAGCCGTGCCGCGAGCTGGCGGTGCATACCGGGCGGAAAAAGAAACTGTTCGAGTAATTGCGCGGCGGTCAGCGATTTACCTCTCGCGAGCGGTATCGATTCGGCGACATCGCGCACCACGTCGAGAATCGTCACGTCTTTACGGAAATCCAAACCGGATTGGCGGTAATAACCGAAGATTGTGTTCTCCCCGACAGCGACACTTCCGCCATCGGGTTTCTCCAGCCCCGTTAAAAGATTTAGAAATGTAGATTTTCCCGCACCGTTCTTACCAATGACGCCGATCCGGTCGCCCTTCAAGAATTTGTAACTGAAATTGCGGATGATCTGCCGCTCACCAAAACTCTTCGAGAGATTGTCGATCTCCAAAATCTTACCACCCATGCGGCTCATTTCGGTGTCGGGCGTCTTCAACTCTTCTTTTTTCTTCGCTGTTGCCCGAACTTTCAAATCTTCAAAGGCGTCGACGCGATATTTCGCCTTCGTCGTGCGCGCCTTCGGTTGCTTGCGTATCCATTCGAGCTCGCGGCGCATCTTGTTTTGCGCGGCGTCGACCGATTTGCGCTCGCTCTCGATGCGTTCGGCCTTCTTTTCGAGAAAATTCGAATAATTGCCGTGGTATGTGTAGAGCTTGCCGTCGTCGAGTTCGAGAATTTCGTCGCAGATCGTCTCTAAGAAATAACGATCGTGCGTGACAAGAAAGAGCGTGATGCTCTCGCGCTGCAAATAGCTCTCGAGCCATTCGATCATATCGAGGTCGAGATGGTTCGTCGGTTCGTCGAGAATGAGCACATCGGCCTCTTCGATTAAGGTATGCGCGAGCGCGACGCGCTTACGTTCGCCGCCCGAAAGCGAACCCACGCGCGCGCCTAAGTGTGTAATCCCCAGCCGCGTCAAAATACTTTTGATCTTGCGTTCGTAATCCCACGCATTCGCCGCTTCGACGTCGGCGATCGCCTGATCGACGCCCTTGCCCGATACCATCGCCTCTTCATAGCGCGCAAGCGTGCGCATGATCGGCCGCGACGTGTCGTAGATGGTTTCGAGAACCGTCATGTTTTCGTTTAACGTGTCGGATTGATCTAAGTACGCGACGCTGATGCCGTTCTTGAGGATAACCCGCCCTGCATCCGCCGGCTCGCGGCCCACGAGAACCTGCATGAGCGTCGACTTGCCGGCGCCATTTTTTGCAATGAGCGCCTTCTTGTCGCCCGCATCGAGGCCGAACGAAATGCCCTCGAAGAGCGGCTTCAAGCCAAAACTTTTACTGAGTTTTTCGGCGGAAAGATAGTTCAAGGTCGGTGGGTACGGTATGCAAAACGCCGCGTCAAGAAAGGCATGAGAATCATGTAAAGCACGAACGAACTCGGAGACAAACCTGTGTGCTCTCTATGTCCATTACACGCCGCCTTCAAACAACAAACCTTGATCGCCCGCGTACGGCTTGTCATGCAAAATTTCACTGCGTAAAATTTCTGCCGGAATGCCTTCGGGAAACGCCTCGCAACCGGCATGAAAATACCGCATACAGGCATCGCACTGCGCGGCATAGTTGTCGAGGCTGAACGTATGGGGATAAACGCTGTCTGCCAATGCCTTACGAATAAGTTCTGCTCGATAATTTTCTTTCGTGAGTCTCGCCCCTGAAATATATTCTTGAAGTTCAGTCAAACTATCAGGCAGATAATAATCGTCGCGGATGAGCGAACGTAACTCGTCGCGTTGCGTGTCAGAGGTTGCGAGATGTGACAAAACACGTACCATAAAATAATCACGATTGAGGCGTAATCGTTCGGCGAATAGCATTCGAAGTTCGCGCCACAACTGCTTTTTGAAATCGTCGGCGAGATCAGAGATCACCATTTCGGTCAAGATGCGCAGTACTGACTGATAAACAAAGCGCTCGCCAATCTGGGGTTCTTCTGAATCGGGTACCTGATGCTGAATGCGTATAATAGCGCTCAGTAGGGCAAAGCTTGGCTCGTATTTCTTTGCCATGCACCATTCGAGCGAGCGCTTGAGAAACGGCTGCAGACAGTTATAAACCGTGAATAACCGATTGCGTTCTCCCTGAAGGTCGTCTTGCGCCCGCGCGGCTCTTGTATAGCTCAAGAGTTCTGCTTCAAAGGTAGAAGAGATGGCTTCGTCAGACAATGCGGGCAGAATTGATAAATATCGTCTTTCGTGCTCTTGGTCGCGTAGGATTTCTAAGAGTAGACGTTGCTGTTCCAGTGGTGGCATCTTTTGCAATTTTCCCCATATAATTTTCATGGAGGGGGTTGACTCGATCAAATCGATTTCGTGTTCAATAATATGCATCAAGAGCGCACCCAGATGTTTACAAACGGGCTGCTTATCTGCCGGGCAGTCGCAGTCGGTATGCGAGATATTACCGTCTCGGTAGCGCACTGTCATCTTGTAAGTCTTAGCGCCTAAGACCAAGGCTGAAATCATGTCATTTTCGATTTTTTCTACCACAAGAATCTTGCGCGATTCAAATATATTTCTGGCGCGCTCGCGAATGCGCGGCTCAAGCGCAGCAAGCAATTCGTGCGGCGTTTGAATTTCTTCCGGTAAATGCAGCATTAGCGTATTCTCAATTTAATCGACTTTCCATCGCCGAGGCAAACTTGCCGCACAACGCTGCAATTTCGCCCTCGCGCGCCAAGCCATTCACCCATGCCGGCGGCAGCCCTGCTTCGCCCCAAAAACAGCCCGCGAGTCCGCCGGTGATAGCGCCGACGCTGTCGGTGTCGTTACCGAGATTTACGGCGAGAAGTACCGCCTCTGCAAAATTTTCTGCTTTGAGAAAGCACCACAGCGCGGCTTCGAGCGAGTCAATGACATAGCCTGTGCTCTTTATCGCCGATCGTGACTCGGCAGTTATGGCGCTGCTGCATCGATGGAAATACTGCCATTCATCACCAGCATTTGCCGCAAGTTGCCATCCCTCTATCACCTCGCGCGCCGCATTAACCGCCTCGGCACGGGCATGGCCATGAATAATATTGCGTACAATTTCACAGTAGAACCAGCAAGCAATCTTGCTACGCAGATGCCCATGCGTCATTGAAGAGACATCAAAGGCGAGCTTCCGGCGCACCTCGACAGCTTCACTTATTGTGTAGAATGCGAGTGGCAAGATGCGCATGAGCGAGCCGTTGCCATTGGAATTTTCTTTGGCCGGGCCGGCATTTTCTGGCACCTCACCCAATTTCAGCGCAGCGATGGCCCGGTTCGTAGTGACACCCATATCGAATACGACACCATGCGCAGTCCATAAACCCTGGTCGCGCCATGCAACAAATTTATCGGCGATGCATCGATAATCGACGCCGGTGCAAAGCGCATCCATGAGGCAGAGTGTCAGCGACGTGTCATCGCTCCATGTGCCGGGTTCTTGATTGTGCGTGCCGAAACCGCGAAAACCCGTCACGGGATTCGTGTCGAGCGCTGTGCGCGCCGAGAACTCTACCGGCACACCGAGCGCGTCGCCGATGGCAAGCCCAAGTATGGCAGGTTTTACAAACGCTTGTACGGTTCTATTCAATGCTTGGCTCTCGACACCAATCGGCGCTCTGGGGAAGGCGCTTGAAACGCACTCTATAGGTAAATCGTCAATAAAATTCGCTCAGCTGGCCATGAGAGGGATAACCACGCAAGCTGCTGGTATGCCGCGCGGGTGGAGAACACCTTCAAGAAAAAGAACGGCTTAATTGTGCTCGATCAAATCCATACAGCCGTAAGGATCGCATATGATTAGTTGACGGGGACAAATAAATCGGAAAATTTGTCTTCGGAAAAATATATGTTACGAACTATATGGTTTTTAATAGCGGCTTTTCTCGCGTTCACGTCCGTCCATCCGGGCGTCAAAGTCGCAGAGAAAAAACCGATGTTCGGCCCGGGCGAACTCGATTTGAGTATTTGTAAACAGAGCGCGCGCCTGACGGCATCGGATGTGCTGATTTTGGCCGTCAACAACAACGACAAGAAGCTTCTCGATTGTGTATTAAAGAAGAAGCCGGCTTTGGCCGACTATCGCAGCTGTTCAAACCAGCACACGAATTGCGAGACACGGCCGCATGTCGCCTACGAGTTCAAACGTTTTGAGCTGGTCGATGCCGTCATCGACGGTTCGACAAAAGAGCGGCTCGCAGCAACCTCGGCGCTTGGTAATATGGCGACGGCACTTTTGTTCTCTGAAAAAGGCCAGGCTTCGTGGTTCGCAAAGCTCAAGGCCAAAGGCGTGCGGATGGATGTGCCCAACAAATATGGCAACACCGCACAAAGCCTCGCCTGCCAAGGGAGCGGCGATGATGTGGCTAAAATCATAGGCGTCGATACGCTCACGGGCCCGGTCAAGGTCGGGCAAGTGGTCTATGCCTTGGGAAGCATCGAAGGTAAGGTGCATCGGGTTTGCACCAATGGCGCTGTGGTTGTTACGGCAGACGGCAGAAAATTCTATAAGTTTGATATTCTCAAAGCGGCAAAAGACCAGCGCAATACCGCCAAGTCCGCCACGAAGCCTAAATCCGACTTTGTACCGCATGCGACCCGCATCTGCCTCACCTATGACAACGCGGGCGCACTCGTTTGCACGCCGGCCAATGCCAAGACCGTTACCTGCCCCGGCGATAAGAACTGGCGCGGCCCCGGCCCGTGCTCAAAATACCGAGGCAAAAAAGTTGCCGACTTGCGCGGCAAAGAATGGAAAGACCTCAAATGGGTCTATGACTATGAAATCGAAAAGCGCAATGCGCCGCCAGTGAAGCCGGGGGAAACGAAAGTAGAAAGATGTATTGGGAAATGCGCTGAAAAAAAATGTCGGCGTTATAATGAACCGGGTAAATACCAAGATTCATGGTCGGCAGGCGACCGCTGCGCATATTCTTGCCGGCAAGAGTGCGATAATAATCCCGATGCGTATCGGTAGAAATTAGTGGCAATTTTCACGGACGCGAAGCAGCATAAACCTCGCGCGTCCATGCGCTTCGGAGAGGGGGGGATTCGAACCCCCGGTAGGTTGCCCTACACATGCTTTCCAAGCATGCACGTTAGACCACTCTGACACCTCTCCCGCTGTGCCTTTGGCACAGAGGGAGAGGTGTCAGTCAAAGTTACCGCGTCGAGTAAGTTACGGGCGCGGTAGAATAGATTTTTTCGACTAAGAGTTTGTTGTCGCTGAAGCGTCCGAGGCCGATGAAGCGGTCGCCACAGAGTACGCGCGTAATGCCAGTGCCGTTGTCACCCGCCATTGGAGTAAACGGCAGGCCGTGCAGAAATTTATTGGCCTCGGATTCAGTCACCGTCACCTGCCCGTAAAAAGCCAACGCCTCGAAATCGGTCATTTGCGCCGAGATCAATCCCCCCTCGGTTTGCGGTGGCTGTTCGCCGAGGGTAAAATGTCCGATCGAAACACGGCGGAGTGCGCTCAGATGGCCGCAG
The DNA here is from genome assembly GCA_018240245.1 of Spirochaetota bacterium. Lineage (GTDB taxonomy): Bacteria > Spirochaetota > Leptospiria > Turneriellales > Turneriellaceae > Turneriella. Next base: position 28,663 of record JAFEGD010000011.1, read on the forward strand.
GTGCCAAGTGCCACGGCAATGTCGCGCGCCAATGCGCGAATGTAAGTCCCGGACGACACTGTGCACTTCATCAAAATCTGGCGGTGTTTTTCCATAGCTATGCTATGGTTTTCCGCAGCATGGCTATGGAATTCCATAGCAAGGGAGAGTGCGTGCACATGCACCAGCCGCGGCTGCATAGCAACGGTTTCACCCATACGAGCGATTTCGTGGCCGCGACGACCATCGACTTGGATATTCGAGAAAAGTGGCGGTATCTGCGAAATTGCCCCAGTAAACTCACGCTCCACCCGCTTTAATTCATGGCTTGAAATGGGAGGAGGGGGTGTAATAGTTATTACATTTCCGGTGTTGTCGAGGGTGTCGGTTTCGGCACCGAGCGTGATTTCGGCGAGATACGTCTTAGGGAACGCTAAAAAATACGAAAGAAATCGCGTCGAATCGCCAGTTGCGGCGATTAAAAGACCCGATGCAAAGGGGTCGAGAATACCCTCGACGCCGAACCCCCTTCCCTTGGTGTGAAGAAGTCTTTTGACGGCAACCCGGCTAGTAGGGCCGGGAGCTTTGTCAATGCAGTAGAAAATGGGCGGTTGCTAAGCGCAGTCGAAGCGTTACTTCTTCGGCTTGCCAGCAATCGCTTCTTTCGCGGCTTTGCTGAGCGTCATTTTTACGACAGTTTTTGCGGGAATTTGAATTGTCTCGCCGGTAGCAGGATTGCGGCCTGAACGCGCTGCGCGTTGCACGAGTTTCAAGATACCAAAGCCGGGGAGTGTAAACTTGCCGACCGATTTTGCTTCTTTATAAGCGATTGCAGTCAGAGCTTCGAGAAATGCATCGACCTCTTTTTTTGAAAGGTTCGTTTTTTCTGCGAGATCAGAGAGCAGTTGGCTCTTAGAAAGGGGTTTTTTATCTGCCATAATGGGACATAATGAGGCATAGGCGTGGCGTTGTAAACCAAAAACCGCGTAGTTAATATATAGTCGTAATAAGATCAAAAAATTAGCGACGCGGTGAATCGCGGTATCATGCAAGCGCCTCTCTGTCGCCTTGCAGACGACCGTTCGATAATTTTATGGCGAAGCTCTGGCAAATTTACGTCAACTCGGGTAGTCGACATTTCACGAGCGCCGTCGACCTCAAACGTAACCGCATCTTGAATATGCTGTTCTCGATGGGGTTTATGGGCGGCATCTACATTGCGCTCATCGAAGCCGCGTTCGCGGTGGTGTTGTTACAGCGTGACTACACGCGCTATATCGGCTATGTGTGGCCGTTCGTTGTGGCAACGCTCGTTTATCCGGCGCTGGTTGTCGTCACGGTCATAGTCAAAAACATTACCGGGTCGTTTCATGTCACCTTTCTGAATAATATTTTTGTAAATTTGTTTTGTTTATCTTTGGCGCTCTTTCTCGGCGAACGAGCCAAGATGCACCTCATTATACTTTCGCAGTTTCCGATTATTTTTCTTTTTTATCGCTACGGCAGTTGGAAATCTATCGCTTTGCATATGCTACTGGCCTTCGTCGGTATTGCCGCCATTCTCGTTTCGTATCGTATCATGACGCCGCTATATCCGTTGCCCGACGATCTGGCGGATATCCCCGGCTATTTGTGCTGGCTCGCGACCTTCGGCATGCTCGTGTGGTATTCGGTTTATAATTGGCGACAAGTGCATGCCACCGAATCGTTACTCGAAAACGAGCGCGATCAAGTCAAAGAACTCTTGCAAGAGACAATCCCCAAATTAGAAAAGGCCGAAGCAAAATATCGCCATCTCGTCGACGATTCGGGCGATCTCATTTTTCAAATGAACGGCGATTGCCGAATCTTGAGCATGAACAAAACCTCGCAGCCCATGCTGAGTTTCGCGCCCGACGATATGATCGGTCAAAATTTTTGCGAATTCATCGCGAAATCGGGCGAGGCCTTGCCGCAACTCGGGCGCGAACTATTGCGCGAGCAAGTGCGTAAATTGCGCGAAAGCGGTCGCATCGTGCGCTTCAAGACGCGGCTCGTACACAAGCACCGTTCAGACGGTATCGAAGCGCTGATTAGTTTGCAACTCAGCCGCGCGGGCGGTTCCGAAGAAATTTTAGGTAAGGCCGCGATGATCGAACCCGAAGTGTCGCTAAAATTTCTCGATCAAGAAAAAGGTCGCTATACGCTCACGAACGATATCATGCACGCCGAGATTTTAAGCCAGCGTATTAGCGAGCGCATCGTGATTCATTTTTCGTCGAGCGAACTCAACGCACTGCGTACGTGTTTTCGTGAAATACTCATCAATGCGATCGAGCACGGTAATCTCGGCGTGACGTTCGAAGAGAAATCGCGAGCGATCGAAGAGGGCGACTATATGCAATTCTTGCTCGAACGGCAACTGCAACCCGAATACGCAGCGCGCCGCGTTCGGGTACATTATGTCGTCAATCGCTCGGCGCTTATTATGCGCGTCACCGACGACGGCGACGGCTTCGACCATCGCGCTTTTTTAGAGCGCGCAAATTCTGACGAAAGTATGTTGATGCTCGAACACGGCCGTGGCATTTCGATGACAATCAACGCATTCGACGCGGTCGAGTTTAACGAAAAAGGTAACGAGGTCACGTTGCGAAAGGTGTTTCGCAATGCCGCCTGAAAAAAGACCGTCTATTCCCCTTGCCGAGCGCATGCGCCCGAAAACGCTAGCCGATTATGTCGGGCAAACGCACATCGTCGCCGAAGGCGCAGTGCTCAAGCGCGCGCTCGAAAGCAAGACGTTACCGTCGCTCATTTTCTGGGGGCCACCCGGTGTCGGCAAAACGACACTTGCGCATATTCTCGCGGCAGAACTCAAGCGCCCGTTTTATGCATTGAGCGCAATTAATGCGGGCGTCAAAGATGTGCGCGAGGTGATCGAAAAATCGTCGAGCGGTCTATTCGCCGAGAAGCCCGTGCTCTTCATCGACGAAATTCATCGCTTCTCGAAAGCGCAACAAGACTCGCTTTTGGGCGCGGTCGAAACCGGCAAGGTGACGCTCATCGGCGCCACGACCGAAAACCCTTCGTTCGAGGTAATCTCTGCGCTCTTGTCGCGCTGCCAAGTCTACGTGTTGAAAAATCTCGATACGGCGGATTTACTGCGGCTTTTGCAATCGGCGATCGAGAAAGATAATTTTCTCAAAACGAAAAAAATCGAATTACTCGAAACCGAAGCTATCTTCAAGCTCTCGGGCGGCGACGCGCGGCGTCTGCTCAACGTGTTTGAACTGGTTGTAGACAATCTAATCGGCGACCCCGTAAGGGTCACCAATCAGATTGTTTTGGATACGGTTCAACAAGACCCCGTGCTCTACGACAAAGCGGCCGAGAATCACTACGATATTATATCCGCATTTATTAAATCCATCCGCGGTAGCGACCCGAACGGCGCCGTGTACTATCTCGCGCGTATGATCGAGGGCGGCGAAGACCCGCTCTTCATCGCCCGCCGCATGGTTATCGCCGCGTCTGAAGATATCGGCAACGCGAACCCGACCGCGCTCGTCGTCGCCACAAATGCGTTTCATGCCGCCGAAGCGATCGGTTTTCCCGAAGCGCGCATCGTGCTGGCGCAAGCGGCGACATACCTCGCGACGTCGCCGAAGAGTAACGCCGCGTATAGTGCGATTGCCGCCGCTCAAGAGCTTGTGCGCGCGACGGGCAATTTGCCGGTGCCGTTGCATTTGCGTAACGCACCGACGGCACTCATGAAAAATATCGGCTACGGCAAAGGCTATGAGTATAGCCACGACATGGCGGGCTCGTTCTCGGCGCAAGAATACTTACCCGAAAAGATTAGTGGCACGAAACTTTACGACCCCGGCAACAACGCGCGTGAACGCGAAATTCGCGAGCATCTCAAAAAGCTCTGGGGCGAGAAGTACGGGTATTAGAAACGAATTTTATCGCCGAGCGCACCGCTCTGAATCAACTGAAAAATCGCATCAATCTCTTCGGCGCTTGGGGCAAACGCAACGGGTGTTTCTCCCGACTTCGCCGCGATAAATAATTTTTGCGCGAACGCGGCGTTGAGCGCCGTCATGTACGTGCCCGCCGCGTGTTTGCCGGCGACCACTTCGCGAAAAAGCGCAAGCGAACGTTCTTTAGTCTCTGCGCGTAATTCATCGAGATCGTGTATATAATTTTGCGCGGGGGGATTAAAAACACTTTCATGAATTGCGCCGTTTTGTAGCCACGCAAACCGTGTCGGCTTCAGCGGCGAGATTTCATCGAGACCTTCTTCGCTATGCACAACGCACGCCGCTTTGAGGCCGATCAGCTTTAACGTCTCCGCCATCGGGAGCATAAGGGCAGCCGAATAAACCCCCATAAATTGCACCGGCGCGCCTGCGGGGTTCGAGAGCGGGCCTGTAACGTTGAAAAGCGTGCGCACGCCGAGTTCTTTGCGTATGGGGCCCGCGTATTTCATCGCCGGGTGGTAGAGCGGCGCAAAGAAAAATGCAAAATTATTTTTTTTGAGTCGCGCCGTAATATGCTGCGGGTTTTCTTCGATGGGATACCCCAGCGCTTCAAGCACATCGGCCGAACCCGAAGAAGACGATACGGCACGGTTGCCGTGCTTCGCCACGGGAATAGCCAACGCCGCAAGGGTTAATCCCACCAGCGTCGAGATGTTAATGAGATGCGATCTGTCGCCGCCGGTGCCGCAAGTGTCGATAAAGAGCGGCGGCAATTCGCTGCGGTTGATCGGTGTCGCAATGGCGCGCATGAGTCGCGCACACGCCGCAATTTCTTCGGGGGTTTCGCCTTTCGCGCGTAGTGCCATGAGCCACGCGGCGATCTGCGCCGGTGTGAGACGACCGTGCATCGTTTCAGAGATAAGATGCGTGATTTTTTCGGCGGGCAAATTTTGCCGAGCGAGCAGTTCTTCGAGTATCGCGGAAAAGGACATTTTTCAGATTTGCGATTTGCGCATGTGGCGAAAATACATTATTCGATTTGTTACGTATTATTGCAGAAGTTTCTCTACCGCAAGGGCAAATTCGCGATCGAGTTTAGTGAGCCCGCCTTTGTCGTGCGTGATGAGTGAAATGCTGACGCGATTATACGTATTACTCCAATCGGGGTGATGGTTCATTTTTTCGGCGATGAACGCGACGCGCGTCATGAAACCAAACGCATCGCCAAAATTCTTGAAAGTGAAATCTTTCGTGAGCGTGCCTTCGCGAACATGCCAATCGGGCAGATGCTGTAGCGCTTGCACGATTTCGCCGTTACTGAGAAGCTGCATGGGGCATCTTAGCGAACAGGCCAGCCGAGTCAATCGCGGCGCAAAAACAGGGGATGGATTTGCAAAAGGGTTGACGGGCTGTCAAGAACGCCGGTTTTTCCCGGCAACGACATTCCCGAATAGCTCAGTCGGTAGAGCGCGGCACTGTTAATGCTTAGGTCCTTGGTTCGAGTCCAAGTTCGGGAGAACTCCAGCCCCTTAAATGGCGAAGATCATAATAGATGAATATCCGGCATAAAGAGAACATGCTCGAGGTCTTGTAACGACTCGAGTATCGTCGACAACTAACTATACCTATCCTGATTTAGTAGATACACGTTTCAAGCGGCCTGTGTTTGACCGGGCTTTTTTAGCCCAAGTAAGAATGCAATCTTGTGTATTTATAGAAGCAAATTCTGCGCGGCACATTGACTATCGCTTCGAAAATATCCTATGACAATCGCCGAGCGCATCGACACTTTTGAAAGCCACGAACTCGCGTGGATGCCCGACAGGCTCAAAGTGTTGTTTCGCGAAATTCTTTCGTGGCAGCAAGATACCGGTGGCGTTTATCGCGCGGCACTGCCCGTTGTACGCGAATGGTTACAAACGACAAACGCGAATGCAATCCTCGACCTCTGCTCGGGCGCAGGCGGCCCCGGCGTAAGTTTAGTGAACGCATTGCGAACAGGGGGATTTTCTGCGGCGAAGATTAAACTCACCGATCTATATCCGGCAATCGATGTCTATCGTAAGCTTGCCGCAGAAAATACGGGCTATGTCGCGTACGAAACCCAAAGCTTTGACGCAACACAGAGTCGGCGCGACACAGCGTTTCCGGTTCGTACCTTATTGTCGGCATTTCACCACTTCTCTCCGGCGCTTGCTCGAAAAATACTCGAAGACGCCGTCGAGAATAGCGACGGCATCTGCATTATGGATCCATTCCACCGCGATTGGTGGCATCTCGGTGCTGTTGGCTTTGGTACTGCGCTCGGATCGTCGCTTTTTCCGATAATCCGGCAACGTACGGCTTTCGCCTTTGCGATGTGTAATTTGACGCCGATAATCTCGGCGATGTTTTTTTGGGATGGCATCGCGAGCGTCTTGCGCGGCTACACCGAAGACGAACTCTTGAGCCTTACGCGCACGCCGCGCTGCGCTGCATTCGAATGGCATACCGGCATATGGGATTATTTGCCCGGCCTTGGGCTCAAAGGCGTTTACCTCATCGGACATCGGCGCAAATGAAAAAAGGCGCGTATATCTCGCTCGGCGTCAGTACGCTCTTAATGCTCGTCAAATTTTTTGCGTTCTTTGTCACGAGCTCGCACGCCATTTTATCCGATGCGCTCGAAAGTATCGTCAACGTAACGGCGGCAACGCTCGCATTGTGGATAATCCACATCAGCCAACGCCCCGCCGATCGCGACCACCCGTACGGACACGGCAAGGCCGAATATTTCAGCTCGGTCTTCGAGGGCGCGCTCATCTCGTTTGCGGCGATCATGATTTTTATCGAGAGCATCGAGGCACTCATCAGCGGGCATCGCATCGAGAAAATCGATCTCGGTCTTCTGCTCGTGCTCGGCGCGGGTGTCGCCAACGCTTTTCTCGGCGTCTATTTAATTCGTCTTGGGAAAAAAACGCAGTCGGTTGCGCTCGTCGCGAGCGGCAAACACGTGCTCTCCGATTTTTATACGAGCGGCGCGGTAATTCTGGGGCTCTTGCTGGTGCGCACAACCGGGCTTGTGTGGATCGATGCGGTCGCTGCGCTTGCCGTCGCTTGCGTGCTCGCATGGACGGGGTTTTCTCTCGTGCGCGAATCGATCTATGCGTTAATGGACGCCGAAGATTCGCGCCTCATCGAGAGTTTAGGCGAGCACTTCACCGCCTGCCGCACCGAGGGGATTATCCGCATTCACCACGCGCGCGTGATTCGCTCGGGCAACTACCATCACATCGACTCGCACGTCGTCGTTCCCGAATTTTGGGATGTCACGACCGCGCACGAGCAGACGAACAATTTTGAAAAAGCGGTGATTGAACGCTACGCGCATAGCGGCGAAATTCATTTTCACATAGACCCCTGCCGCCGCGTCTATTGCCATGCGTGCGACGTGAAGGATTGCAAAATTCGGCGCGAGGTTTTTGTTCAGGTGATACCGTTCACGTTCGACGAACTCACGTCGCCCACCGAACCCGAAGATTTACAGCATAAATAAATTAGAGCCACGCGCGAGAAAACGCGACCTGCCAAAACAGAATGTAGACAGAAATCAACGCTAACTGTAGCCGAAATGCTTTGCGGTAATCGCTCCACCAGAAGCTGGCAACGACACCGAGCGTTAAGATTGCCAACGCGATCGTCGCCCAGAGGGGTAGCGACAAAGCGGTCAAAAAGAGCGGCAACAATATAAAACAAATCAACACCCAGCGGCAGATCGACCAAATTTCTATAACAGAATACCCGCGCCGCATGAAAATCGTGAAAAGCGTTTGCACTCCTTCTTTTGCGTCGCTCGCCGTGTCTTTCAAATCTTTGAGCACTGCGACAGTCGACCAGCCGCCAAAGACCAAAAATGCCAAGAGCACGACGCGACCTGTGGCTGCCATCTGCGGTTCGGCGAGCGCGCCCGCGAGAAACGACGTCACCCCCCACACGCCTTCGATTTTTAGATTGGCGGGAAAATAATTGCGCGCGTGGTAGAACGGGTAGTTATAGAGCAACCCGCAGCAGAACGCGAGCGCGGCGGCGATTGCGGCGCGGTTGTTATGAAAAAATAGCGGTAGGATTGCGAGCACAACCAAGACATTGATCGTTTGCACGTCGTACTTTTGCGGTGCGCTTGGTCTTTCTGTTGGCAAAAGATTTTGTGCGTCGAAATAATCGTTCTGCACGAGTACTGCAAACGCAACGAGCGCGATCAGTAATGTCGATTGCGTCAGCGTGACTGTGTTGGCACCGACGACGATGCCGCCCAAGATCGTCAACATCGCAAAGGGGACGATATGTAGTAGACGTGCGAGAGTAACGCGCAAAAGTTCGCGACGAATCATAAGATAGACGCCGACCGCGCCGACGCATTGGTAGAAGGCGATGCGAAACGCAAGCGCGCGCAGCGTTGTCGGGTCGCCCATGCGCGCCATCTCGATAGAGAAAAAGTGCGCACCCGAAAGTTTTGCGATAAAAATCGGTAAAAGTGAGCCCATGAAAATAAAGATCGCATACGCGCCTGCGAGCGCAACGAGGCTGAGCACGACGCTACGACTTACGGCGAACACATAGAGGCCGCAGAAGAGAATACTCACCCAGATTGCCAGCGTCTCGCCGGGGGGGAAATTGAATTCTGGCTTATAGCCGAGGTACGGTAACGCTTTGAAATCCCACAAATAATAATAGCCGTAAAACGCGGTACGATTGCCAAAAAATACGAAATCGAAAAGCGGCGGAAACAGCCCGATAAAAAGTCCCATCGTTAGCGATTTCTGCACCGATTGAAAACTCACCTTTGCCGTGACAGCGAGTAACGCCGTGAGCAAAAGCCCTAACAGAATATAAAAAGGAATAAAATTTAGAATGTCGGTGTTATAGAGCGGCGTCGATTGCAACACCACTTCGAGAAGCCCCCGGGTGAGCCCCACAAACGCGCAAAACGCCAAGAACGCATACGGATGCCAATTGCGGCGATTTTGCGCGGCGATGAGTTTTTGGAGCATGCGCAGAAAATTAGTACTGTGTTAGCCCCGTACCCGAACGCACCTGATTCGAATACTCATCGACGAGTTCGGCAGCCGAGCGCGTCTCGCGCAGCGCGCCAAGCGTAAAATTGCCTTCGACATATTCTAACCGCTCGCCGGTTTTTTCTTTGCGATAACGCACGAGCGCTTGCTGCGTATCTTGTTTGCCGCGCATGAGCGCGTCGAAGTTTTCGGCGCCCGCGCGACTGTCGTTGCGGCGCGTGAGGCGGCCGTCGCTCACCCCGAACGAATCGGCGACAATCGATAGCATCGCGATCGAATTGCCTTCGACGCGAAAAAATATTTTGAGCGACTTCAAACGTTCGCGAATTTCGTTCGCTTGCGGTTCGTCGGGCTTGGCGACATAATTTGCAAGATATTTTTTTTCGATCATCGCCGTCACCGACGCCGCGTCGGCAACCCAGATACCCGTCGCCGCCATTTTTGGGTTAGGCACGACGAGAAAAAACTGGCTCATCGCCGCACGAATTTTTTCTTGCATGCCGGGCGATTTTTTCTTACCCCCGCATGCAACGGCAAAGCAGAGCGCTATCGCAATATACGCGATTCGGTGGATTACCCCCGTGCGCGATGGTTGTTTCTCAATGAAAATCATATAAAGAAACTTTTACGATGGCTCGATGCGTAAACAGGTTTTTTTAATCGGTATGCGGCAACTTTCGACCTCTCAGATTAGCCACTGTGACCGAAAGTCCGATCACTCCCCACAAAGAATGGGAAGTTATATTCAACGAAGGCACGCATTGGCGCGTCGGAATCTACCGCCCACCGCTGCGCTCCGCCGCCGCCATTCGCGAATTAGAGCAGCACTCTTGCCCCGAAGCGTTTCTTCTTCTATCGGGCACGCTGGTTATGGTTTATCGCAACGCCGACGGAGCGCTCGTTGAAAAAAAGCTGCAACTGATGGAACTAACTACTTTCACCGAACCGCATGCGGGTTATTCGCCCGACGGCAGTGGCGTGGCGTACGTGGTCGAGAACGCGCAGTTTGAGACGGTTTACACCGATAAGCTATCGGGTGCCGAGACTCGGCGTGTCAGGGTATGACTTCGCATTCCCATTTAGTTGACGGGTTGTCTCGAAAGCAAGCCTTAACCGCATGACTGTTAAGTTACGGCTGCAACGCTATGGCACGAAAAAGCGGCCCTTTTACCGTATCGTTGCGACGAGTTCAACCGTCAAACGCGACGGCAAATTTCTCGATATCGTCGGCCTTTATCACCCGCTCGTGAAAGACGAGAGCCAAGTGCGCCTCGAAAAAGATAAAATTAACGCATGGCTTAACAAAGGCGCGCAGCCTTCAGATACTGTACGCAATATTCTCTCGAAAGCCGGTATCTGGAAACCTTTTGCCGAAGCAAAAGCGTTGAAAGCGGGCGCGCTGCAAAAACGTGCGAATGAAAAAGCCAAAGCGAAACGCGCTGCGAAATAGTTTTTGAGTTAACACATGACCGAAGCGCGCAATTCAGACCCCGCATCGCTCGTCGAGTACGTCGCGCGCAATCTTGTGCGCCACCCCGACGACGTACAAGTGCTGCCCGTAAAAAGCCCGGCGTCGCTGATTTTAGAGTTGCGCGTTAACAAAGAAGATGTCGGCATGATTATCGGCAAAGGCGGTCGCATCGCGAAGGCGATTCGCGTGTTGCTCAATGCAATTTCTGTGAAGAAAATTATTCTCGACGACGGTCGCGAAGAGCGCTACCAAAAAGTCTTACTCGAAATTGTCGACGAAAACTAATTGAAAGGGCCGCGGGCCCAACCCCATGCCTTCATCGACAGAGCCGCTTGTCATTCTCGCGCGGCTCGGCGCGCCACACGGCGTACGCGGCGCTCTGCATGTGAATAATGCAGGCGAACACTTGCGCCGTCTCGTTGGCAATTCTATAAAAGCGGTTAATCCCACCGGCGAGACGAACGGTATCTTAACGCAATATTTTATTAAAGGGGATTTCACACTCAAACGTTGCGACATGCGTAGCGTCGAGTTTGCCGAAGTGACGACGCGCGAGGCTGCCGCAGCGCTCACGAATGCATACCTCGCATATTCGCTCGAATCATTACGCGCGTTAGTGCAAAGCGAACGCCGTGAGAAAAATCCGCACATGGCCGACTTATGGTATTTCGAGATGATCGGCCTTACAGTGCTCGATTACGAGAGCGGCGAGCCGATCGGAAGCATCGCCTCTGTAGAAGAGATGGGACGCAACACGCTTGTCGGTGTTACGCTCGCTGCGCAAGTCGGCATAGCGATCGAGATTCCGCTCGATTATCCCCATTGGCAAGACGTCGACTTGGCGCAGCGGCAAGTGTCGCTCAGCGCTTGGCGAGATTTCTGAGCAAATCACGTACCGGCGTTTTCAAATCGTCGGGCAATTCGGCGGCGCCTTCGACTTTCGCATCCCAAACCCCGATGCACGAGGGGCATCCCACCGCGCACGAGCATTCTTCGACTGTTTGCAGCGCGAGCGCAAAAAGCGCGTCGTGGTTCGCGACAAGTTTGTGCGCGAGTCCCACGCCACCCGGATAGCTGTCGTAAAAAATTACCGCGTGGTCGCCAAACTGCACATCGCGGTACGCCGACGAAACCGAAATATCGCGGCGGTCGCAGAGCGCAACCAAAGGCGACAGTTGTTTCAAGAGATACGCAAAGCGCGTGAGCAATGCGCTTCTAAATTTTTCGTCGATCGCGGGTAACGCATGCGGATGTATATCGAACCATGCACCCTGCGTGTGCATCTCGATTTCAGGCGTGTGGATTTGCCCCCAGCCCAAGTTTTCAGAAGTTTCGAGTTTAATTTTTTTATAGAGATCCGCCTGCCGTCGCAGCGTCACTTCGCCCCAATGGAGCGACAGCTTGCCCTCTTCGCGTTTTTCGTCGCGGTGCAAGATGCTGCGGTGCACTTTTTCGTGCGCGTCGGTGTAATAATCCGATTTGACTTGCCTTACTTCGGCGCGGCGCTCGTCCCACTTCAGCGCATCGACGAAATAGTGGCGCCCCGCGTGCATATAGATCGCCTCGTCGTGAATAAAGAGCGGCGCGGAAAAATAATCGATCTCGCCGATGACTTTTTCAGAGCCCGTATGTGTCTTATCGACAATCACGAAATTATCGGTTGCAGCCGAGCGCAGCGAAACATTCGCCGCCGGGTACATATCGCTCGTCCAAAAATACGCTCCGCCTTTTTCGAGAATGAGGCGTTCTTCGGCAAGGTGCTCCATAAATTCGTCGACGGCAAAATTACCGAACTTGTCGCCCGCTTGAAAACGCAATTCGTACGCCGCGCACTTGAGTTGGTCTTGATAAATCAGAAGGTTGTCGGGGTTCACAATCGCCGCCTCGCCCGAACTCTCGAACAGATAATCGGGATTGCGTAGCAGGTATTGATCGAGCGCCGAGGGCGACGCGACGAGCACCGCGAGCGAGGCTTCTTTTTTGCGCCCCGCGCGACCGAATTGCTGATAGAGCGAGCTCAACCGCCCGGGGTAGCCCACCGAAACGACGGCGTTGAGTGAACCGATGTCGATACCGAGCTCGAGCGCGTTCGTAGAGACGACGCCTAACGTGCCACCCTCGCGCAACGAGCGTTCAATTTGCCGGCGCTCTAACGGTAAAAATCCGCCGCGATAGCCGCGCACTTTATGCGCCAAACTTTCGGGCAAGCGCGCACGCAAAAATTGCGTCAAAATTTCGACGCGATTGCGCGAGCGCGCGAAAAAAATCGTCGGAATCGAATTCTTGATAAGACCCGAACCGATGCGCGCGGCGGCTTTATACGGCGACTCGGCGACTCGCGAATTGATTGGGCTGGCGAGCGCAGTCGAAGCAAATAATGGCGGATCATAAAAGAGAAAATATTTTTTTCCTTCAGGCGCGCCCGAGTCGGTGACGGCGGTAAACTCGTGCTCGGCGAGTTGGCCTGCGAGTTCGGCGGGGTTCGCAATCGTCGCCGAGCAGAAAATATATTTTGGCCGACTGTTGTAATGTGCCAATAAACGATTCAAGCGGCGCAACACATTCGCGACATGCGAGCCGAAGACGCCGATATACGTGTGCATTTCGTCGATCACAATCGTTTCTAAATTCTCAAAGAACGACTTCCAGATCGAATGGTGCGGCATAATGCCCGAGTGCAGCATGTCGGGGTTCGTGAGAATAAAATCGCCCGCTTTGCGCACTTGCCGCCGCTCTTCTTCGGGGGTGTCGCCGTCGAACGTGTTCACATTCCACGATTGGCCGAGCGCGGCGGCGTACTCGCGGTATGCGGCAAGCTGGTCTTGCGCCAACGCCTTCGTCGGAAACATAAAGAGATGTTTGCCACGCGGGTTTTTCATCTTCGCCTGTAAAATCGGCAACAGGTAACAGAGCGTTTTTCCCGACGCGGTGGGGGTAGTTACTACATAATCTTTGCCCGCGAGATAAAGATCGAGCGCCGCGCGCTGGTGCGAATAGAGTTTTTCGATACCGCGCGCTTTAAGCGCGCTGCGGATTTCCATAGCTATGGTCGGGGGGATGTCGGCATAGCGCGCGGGTTTTTCGGGGCGCTCGATCAGCGCGCGAATATTATCGCCCTCGTGAATACGCAGCGTATCGAGATATTGCTCCAAATTCATGCGTGCGCCACCGGCGTTTGTGTGAAATTCACGCTGGCGCTCCGTGCCAGCGTGAATTTCGCCTTTTATAATTCTTTGAATTCATAAGCTATGTGAAAGAGCGCGCGGCCCGGCACGACCTGCGGGTGCAAGTGCATGCCCAAAACAAAACCCGTTTGCTCCGAGAGAATTTCAGCGCGGCGCTCGCCGAAAAGATCGGTGATAAAACCCAAGCGCTGCCCCGCGACCACCGCGTCGCCCGGCTCGACCTCGGGAATAAAAAGCCCCGCATGCGTTGCGCGTTGCCAGATCGCCTTACGATAATAGCCCGTGGGGTGCTTATTTGTTTTCGGCGGATGGTTTTGTGTCAGAAGACAATCCGCCAGCAGTTGAGGATTCACCGCCTCAAGCGAAACCAATAATCTAAGCAGCGCAATAAAACCCATCTGCAAAATATTTTTTTCGAAACGCCCCGTTTCACCCGCCTCGAAAAGAAAAACGCGCTTACCGATTTTGCCCGCCTCTTTGCGCAGACTGCCGGCAACGCCCGCGCTCGTCAGCACGACTTGATTTTCGAGATGCTTCGCCCACGCGCGCATTGTGTCGTCTTTCATATTGCCGCGCAGGTGTGGAAAGTTCCAGCGGTTGTAACTGCCCGAATGGACGTCGACGATCGAGTCGGCCTCAGCGATAAAATTTTGCCACAAGAAATGTGCGAGCCGCGCGCCCTCGCTACCGTCTTTGAGACCGGTAGACATGCGGTTGAGGTCGCGGCGGTCGGGTAGATAGCGCGAATGATTCGCATAACCCATGAGGTTTGCGACGGGCACGAAGCAGAGCGAGCCGTTGATGTCGGCGCTGTGATTTTCGAGAAACGCCGCAAGCTCGTGTAACATGCGCACGCCGTTCAACTCATCGCCGTGGATTGCGGCGATGCAGGTAATTTTCGGGCCGGGGTTTTTGCCGCGAACGAACAGGTATGGCATAAGCCACGAACGCTGCGCCGCGTCTTCTTCGAACGGAGTAAAATTTCTCTGCCATGCGCCGACGGGAAAATTGTTCGCGAAGATCGACATGGGATTATGTCTCGTGTTACGCTCCTACGTGAGTGGGCAAGCAATAAAGAAAGATTAAAATAACCACAACTGCTCGCCGACCTGCGCTGTGTAAAGATGCGAAAGCTGAATGCCCAACAGGCGAATTTTCTCGGTACTCACCGTGCCTGCGTTCACGTTGCGGCTAAAGATTTGTAATGCGACTTCTTCGAGAATCGGCGCCGAGCGTATCGGCATCGGGTACGTCTGCGAGCGCGTGATGGTGCGGAAATCGGCGAAACGAATTTTGACCGTTACCGTTCGCCCGGAAATATTTTTACGCCGCATCTGCGTCGCAAGTTCTTCAGCGATTGCCTTGAGCGCCGCGAGCGCTTCGGCGCTGTCGCTTAAATCGGTTTCAAACGTACGCTCTTCACCGAACGATTTCCGCTCGTGCTCTAAAATAATTTCGTCTTCGTCGCGGCCATTCACGAAGTCGTAAATCCGTTCGCCCCATCTGCCTAACGCCTGCGTTAAGAGGGGGAGTTCGACCTGTTGTAGATCGGCGATTTTACGAAAGCCCAATCGATTGAGGCTTTGTTTGGCTTTCGGCCCGATGCCGGGTATCGCTTCGACCGCGAGCGGCGCCAAAAACTCGCGCTCCTTACCCGGATGCACGAGCGTTAAGCCGTCGGGTTTGTTAATCTCGGTCGCCATTTTTGCGAGCGTGCGCCCTGTAGCAATGCCGATCGTACAAGAAAGGCTCGTCTTCTCGCGCACCGCCTGTTTAATCGCCAGCCCCAGTTTTTTCCATGTCTTAAATTTTTCACCGCTCGCGGTGCAATCGAGCACCGCTTCGTCGATCGACATGCGCAAGTGCGTCTCGCTGAATGCGGCGAGCACGTCCATGACTTCGTTAGAAACCTCAACGTAGCGAGAGAAGCGGTGCGGCATGAAGATTGCTTCGGGGCAAAGTTTGTAGGCGGTTGAAATCGGTTGGGCAGATTTTACTCCGAACTTACGTGCCTCGTAGCTCGCTGCGCTCACGACGCCTCGCGCTACGCCGTTTTTAGGGTCTGCGCCGACGACGACGGGTTTATCTTTAAGGTGCGGAAAATCGCGCACCTCGACGCTTGTAAAAAATGCGTCCATGTCGACATGGACTATGGTGCGGAATTCCATAGCCAAGCGCGCATTCGCACCCCTTTATATTTTGCGTTTTAGAGTATTTTCGTCGGTGTGCGCGAAATCGCGCTTATAGATATGCAAATCCATCAGCATATTGTAGTGCATCGTGTCGCCATCGATTGCCACGCTCATTTCAAAAAGGCGCGTCGTAGCGTTTGCGGTGAGAAATACCGATTCGAGAATGCCATAGTTCTTGTCTCCATCCGTCGCTTTGACATGGTAATCGATTCGCGCGCCGCTTTGTTTAGCTTTACCTTGGGCTAATACGCACATCGCCCGTGGATTTGCCAGAGAATAAAATATTTCGTCTTTTGCTTTATCGTAATACCAATAACCGACTTGGTGATGGTATACTTTTAGGTCGGTTTTGCGCGTGACGATTTGCTTATAGTTTAAGCCAACGAGCGTTTGCTCTCCGGCATTCTTTACATCGCCGATGGGGTCGATTGTTATTGTTTCAAAATAGGGCGAACGTTCGATGCTATCGATTTCAGGAGAGACATTGAGACCTTTATCGCCTTCCCAAGTACCGATAAGCGGGAAAAGCGGGCCGTAGAACTTTTTTTCATTGACTTTGTCTGCCATGCGCCAAAGCTTCAAGTCGTTTTGCGCCGACAACTTTGTCTTTTATTGTGCGTGCTACGCACGCACAATAAAAGATTTTTTTACGCTTGTTTTGCTTTGGGCAATTTTGCGGTAAGTTCACTCACCTTTGCCTGCAAAGCGGCATACGCTTTTTGCGCTTTCACGCTCAGGTCTGCGTAGCGTGCTTTCGCTTGTTCGACGAGTGTCGATACTTGCGTCGACGCATCGCTGACCGCCGCACGTACTTTAACTGCGTTTTCAGATTGCACGCTTTCGCCTTGTGCGATGAGCGCATTGATTTCTGTTTCAAGATTCTTGAGCAATGTTTCTGCGTTCGCACGCGCTGTTTCATACGCTCCGATACCGAAACTGACTACTTTACTTACACCTTGTTCCATCTTTGGCTCCTTCGTGCCCGCATATGCTGTGGGCAACGGCGCTTCTCTTTGCAGAGCAACGCTTTCGCGGATATAATTTGTGCAGCGCACATTTTGTAAAGCAGTATCGATGTTTCGCGGGATAGTTGTTCTAAGGTTGCCGGCTACGTTTTTCCATAGCTAAGTATACTTCGTCACCAATAACTCTCGATCGCAAAGCGATGGCAGGTCACGTCGCGCGCGAACGGCCACGGGCCGCCGTTGGTCGCGAAGATTTGGATTTGTTCGATAAAGCGTATGCCTTCCCACGTCAGTTG
>JAFEGD010000120.1 GCA_018240245.1 Spirochaetota bacterium
AAAAAACGCTTTAGCGGTTGTTTAAACAGCCGATACTTATTATGTCACATAGCCCGCGCCACGGATGGTGCGGTAATTTCGGCATGGATGCCAACCATGAAAGCTTAAGGAGCATCCATGCAGAAACCATCGATCGCGGCAAGCCGCAACAAATTTCGTAAAGTTTTGACGCAGTACGTCAAGCACCAAGGGTTAGACCTTGAAGTCACTTTGAAAAGCGGCGAGCGGGTTACGCTCTCAAAAATGCGTAAAATCGAAGGAGATCGCGTAATTTCAACTACTGCACGCGGTATTCAGTCGGCACTCGCGATTCGCGATATTCGGCATTTAGAAGTCTTTGTGAATTGAAGCTTTCGCTTCAATTCACAAAGCACGTTATTAACAGCTATACGTTGATAAAAATTCGAACGGATGCGGTCGGCCTTCCCACGGCCAAATTTCCGCTTCGAACTTGAGCTCTTTGTATGTGTCGATAAACTCTTTCGTGAACACGCCACCCTGTTCGAAAATTGTGCGGTTCAAAAGCATGGTTTCAACCGCTTCACGAAGCGTGTGTGGCATCTGTTGAATGCCCTTCTCGCGAATTTCATCGAGCGTTAATTCGAACAAATCTTCTTCCATCGGTTTGCCCGGGTCGATTTTATCTTGTACGCCCTTGAGCCCCGCCATCAGCATCGACGCAAAACAGAGGTAAGGGTTTGCTGTAGAATCAGGAAAGCGGAATTCGACGCGCTTGGCTTTTGCTCCCGATACAAATGGAATGCGGCAAGATGCCGAGCGGTTTTGCGCCGAATACGTAAGAATCGAAGGCGCTTCAAAACCGGGAATCAGGCGCTTATACGAGTTTGTCGAGGCATTCGAGAATGCGGCAATAGCGCGCGCATATTTTAGTATTCCACCGACATAATGGAGCGCAAAATCGCTGAGTTCTTGGTATTTGTCCCCCGCGAACTGGTTCTCGCCGCCTTTCCAAACCGATTGGTGTACGTGCATGCCATTGCCGTTATCGCCAAAGAGCGGTTTCGGCATAAACGTCGCCGTTTTACCGTGGCGCTTCGCGACGTTTTTTACAACGTATTTGAGTTTTTGGACGTTGTCGGCAGCCTCGATGAGCGTGCCAAATTTGACACCGATCTCGCCCTGTGCTTGCGCCACTTCGTGATGGACGACGAACGTTTCGAGACCGATTTCGTGGAGTGTCTTCACAATCTCTGCGCGAATATCGACCTGCGAGTCGCGTGGCGATACGGGAAAATAACCGCCTTTAGTACCGGGGCGATGGCCTAAGTTATGGCCGTCGTTGTAATTTGCCGTTGCGGTGTTCCACGAACCTTCGTTCGAATCGATTTCATAGTATTGGCAATTGATATCGTCGCGTACGCGAATCGAATCGAAAATAAAGAATTCGTTTTCTGGGCCGAAATAGGCGACATCGCCAAGACCAGTCGATTTGAGATATTCGAGCGATTTCTTCGCAATCGAGCGCGGGCACTTTTCATACATCTGTTTTTTGTAGATGTCGTAGACGTCGCAGAAAACGACCAGCGTCGGGTCGGCAGTGAACGGATCTAAGAACATTCCTTCTAAGTCGGGAATCAGCTGCATATCGGAGCGATGGATCGGTTGCCATTTGGTAATCGAACTACCGTCGAAGGGAATCGCCTTGAACGAATCTTCGCTCATCGAATCGACATGGTACGAGACGTGGTGCCATGCGCCGCTAATATCGGAAAAGCGGAAGTCGTAAAAAATGACATTGCTTTTTTTTGCAAAGTCGATAACTTCTTTCCAAGAAGTCAGTTTGAGTTTTGCCATAAAATCTCCTGTTTTGTTCCGTGGGGGGTTGTCTAAAACGCCGCGAGCCGCACGCAACAAGTGCCGACCCAAGAAGAAAAGCGGTATTTTAGACAACCCCTTGTTAGAGAAGACTACGGCAAATTTTATGCCAGACATATTGTCTGCTAAAAAGTAATTCATACATGCACAATGTACACTTATTAAGCAAAGAGTTTTGCGCAATTTAAGTCTCGATGAAACTGTAGCACCCGCTACAAAGATTTAATAAACACTATGCTGCGTATCGCTGCATTTTGGTTTGCCCTATGAGCGATTGGCGCGAGTCTGTGGTGCCGATAATCCACCACAGCAAAATCAAAGTCCCTTATACTTGGTCGGTCGGCGATACGGGTTCAAAGTTCTTACGCGCGCTACGCGACGATAAGAAGATTCTCGCGAATAAATGCCCGACTACGGGTAAAATTTTCTGCCCCCCCAAGTTGAACTCCCCCTACTCTTTGCAACCGATTACCGAATGGTTAGAGCTTGCGGGTACGGGCACGGTGAAGGCGTTTACGCAGCGGCATTATGAATCGCGGGCGATTGCTCCCGATGCCCCGAAAATTACCGCACTCATCGAACTCGACGGGGCCACGCAGGCGTTGCCGCATTTTTTAGGCGAGGTGGATTTCGCAAAGATCAAGATCGGCATGCGTGTGCAAGCGGTCTTTCGCGAAGACCCTACGGGGCATATTCTCGATATTAAATATTTTAGACCGGTGGGGGTGTAGAGACGCACCATGGTGCGTCTCTATAAGGATAATACCGATGGAAAAAACTGCTATCATAGGTGTTGCGCAGAATAAACAGTTGCGCAACAACGCTAAACAGACCTTTGCCGAAATGGTGTATGGCGTTACGTGCCACGCGCTCGAAGACGCGGGGGTTGAGATCAAAGACATCGATAACGTCATCACTGTCTCGAACGATTTTTGGGATGGCCGCACGATTTCGTCGATGGCGGTGCAAGACGCATCGGGCGCGTACCAAAAAAACGTTTCGACCGTCGAGGGCGACGGTACGTTCGGCGCCTACTACGCTTTATCGCGCATACTCTCGGGTTCTTACAAAAATACGCTTGTCGTCGCTCATAGTAAAGGCTCCGAAAGCGATACTAATCTTATCACGAACGGTATGTTTGAGCCGATTTTTACGCGACCTTTGGGGCTCGACAATATTACTTCGGCGGCATTGCAGGCGCAGACGTACATGCATGCGTTCGGCATCACCGAAGAAGATTTAGCGCTCGTCTCAGTCAAAAACCACGGCAATGCGCTCAAAAATCCTAATGCGCAGATTGCCAAGAAAATTACCGTTGCCGACGTCATGGCGTCGCGCCGCCTCGCCGACCCGCTGAAGCTCTACGATGTTTCGCCGATCTCCGACGGTGCAGCGGCGATGATTATTTCGGGCGACGAGTTCAATAAGAAACTCAAAGGCGGTAAAGCGAAACCGGTGTATATTAAGGGAACTTCGTTTTATTCCGATGCGTACGATTTGGGTTTGCGCGATCTGGCGCGCTCCCGCGCGCTCAAAGCGGCGGCAGAAAAAACCTACCAAATTGCGGGCATCAAAAACCCAGCGAAAGATATCAACCTCGCAGAAATCTACGACGCTTTTACCTACATGGAGCTCATGTGGTACGAGGGCTTGGGTTTTTGCGGCGAAGGCAAAGGTGCAGAATTTTTGAAATCCGGCGCGACGCAAATGAACGGCAGTTTACCCGTCAACGCCTCGGGGGGAGTGCTCTCGGCGCATACCGTCGTCACTGCGGGTCTTATTCGAATGATCGAAGCGGCGCTACAAATTCGCGGCGACGCCGGCGAACACCAAGTGCAAAAAAAAGTGAATACCGCGCTTGCGCACGGCATCAACGGGCCGTGCGGCCAAGCGCACTGCGTTTGGGTATTAGGGGCGTCGGCATGAGAGTACATTGTGTACGCCACCTAAGGAGCAATATTTAATGGCACGTAGAGTAGCAGTTGTTGGCTCAGGCCAAACCCACCACACCGGCGGACGCTCCGACGTTAACGGGCAAGAGCTGATCACAGAAGCCGTGACGCGCGCGCTTAAAGCCGCCGAACTCACGATCGACGATATCGACGGCGTCGTCATCGGTAACATGGACCACTTCGAAGGCATCAACTTCGTCGATTCGTGGTCGGTGCCCGGCACCGGTGGTACGATGAAGCCGGTGATTAAGCTGACGACCGGCGGCACGACGGGCACGACGCTCGCGATTGCGGGCTACCACCTTGTCGCCTCGGGCATGTTCTCGAAACTCTTGGTCGTCGGTTGGGAGAAAAATACCGAATCCGACACGACCGCCGCGATCACGACCGCGTTCGACCCGATTTGGGACCGTTTAGTTTTCGCAGGCGCGATCGGCGGGCTTGCGGTCGAAGCGCAGGCATACCTTGCACGCTATAATCACAAACCCGAAGACGCGGCGCGGGTCGTGGTGCGCGACCGTAAGAACGGTGCAAACAACCCTTATGCGCACGTGCAAAAAGAGACGACGATTAAACAGGTCTTGTCATCGCCGATGCTCGCCGACCCCGTGCATTGGCTCGATATGTGCCCGCGCACCGACGGCGCGTGTGCGGTAATCTTCGCCGACGAGTACGTCGCCGAAAAAATTTGTCCCCGACCCGCGTGGGTGTTGGGTACGTCGGTGCGTCACAATACAACTTTCACGACCGATGTGAGTCTCGACGGCCTCAAGTCGATGGAGCATGCAGCGCAAGAACTTTTTAGCAAAACGGGGATTACCAACCCTCTAAAACAACTCGACGTGATTGAGATGTATCTCCCCTACTCATATGCCGGCTTAAGCTGGATAGAGTCGTTGGGGCTCTGCAAACCGGGCGAAGGACCTCGCCTCGTCGCCGACGGCGTGACCGACATGGAAGGCGAACTACCGATTAACCCGTCGGGCGGGCCGATTTGCGGCAACCCTATCGGAGCAACGGCGCTCATCAGAGTTGCAGAAGCGACCTTGCAAGTGCAGCGCCGCGCCGAGGCGCGGCAAGTACAGAAGGACATCCACCTTGCCTTAGCGACGGGGTTCGGCGGCTGCTTTTGGACCGACCTTTTACTTTTTGGGGCAAAAAAACCCTAATGGATTTCCCTCTTCCGCTCAGCTGAGGCGGGAGAGGGGCGAAAGGAAAACTATGACTGAAGAAAACAAACAAGGCCAATTCATCATGTCGTCGGGCGACGGCTCGCAGCCGTATAACTACGCGCTCGGCCTCTATGGCAGCAAATTCATCGCCGAGCTGCGCGACAAACACCAGATTTTAGGGATTCGCTGCCCGAAATGCAAAACCGTGTATGTGCCCGCGCGCCAGGTTTGTGGGCCGTGCTTTACCGAAATGCACGAACTCGTGCCGGTAGCAACCGAGGGCAAGATTGTGAGCTTCACTATCTTGCGCTTCCAGTTTTTAGACCCTGAAACCGGCGAGAAAAAGCCGGTACCGTACGGCTATGGCTTTTTCAAGCTCGACGGCGCCGATAACAATTTTCAACATTTTCTCGAAGTTCCCGCTGACGAGTCGCGCCTGTGGATCGGCGCGCGCGTGAAGGCCGTCTTTGCCGATAAAGCGCAGAATACTTTACAGACGATACGCCATTTTGCGCTGGTTGATAATTGACTTGAGAGCCTGTCGCTTTTCCCGATGTTGGTAGAGAGCCGGCAGAAAGAGCTTGAGAGAGGCCTACCATTGCGCATTCAGTTGCGACTCGTGAGGCATCCAATATCTGGCAGACGCTTTTCGCACGATTGAAAAGCCCCCGAAAATAACTTTTTCGACCCCGCGCCCAATACTGTTTTCGCTCTCCACAGCGAAATACTCGATACGAGAAGGATTTTGATTTGATGTTTAAGAAGATTCTACAGCTTTTCGGTATAAGAAAAGCCGTCACCGCCGACGAGATTTTGCGGTATCCGAAGCCCAAGCAATATAGCCGCGACGAACACATGCTGCGCAATAGTATGATCGACCCCGACGCGATCAAGGTAGTGCAGCGCATTCAGCAGATGGGTTGCCGCGCGTATATTGTCGGCGGCTCGGTGCGTGATTTGCTCTTAGGACGCAAACCCAAAGATTACGACGTCGTCACCGACGCGCACCCGCAAGAGTTGAAGCGCATGTTCGCCAATAGTCGCATCATCGGTCGCCGCTTTCGCATCGTACACGTCGTCTTTCGCGGCAATAAAATTATCGAAGTATCGACCGCGCGTTCGTTACCGTCGAACCGCGCAGAGGCCAAGACGACCGACGATCTCTACCTGAAGCGCGATAACCAATTCGGCACGTTCAAAGAAGACGCCGCGCGGCGCGATTTTACGCTCAACGCGCTCATCTACGATATTAAACAAGAAATGATCGTCGACTATACCGGCGGCTTCGAAGATATTCAAGAGCGCGTTGTGCGCGTCATCGGCAATCCCGACGTGTCGTTTCCCGAAGACCCGGTGCGGATGTATCGCGCTGTTAAATTTGCGGCGCTATTAGATCTTGAATTCGACCCTGCGACACAAAAGGCAATCCAGAAATATAAGCACCTTCTGAAAAAGGCGTCGGCGTCGCGCTTACACGAAGAATATAATAAAATATTTCGCAGCGGGCGCGCCGCGCAAATCTTCGCTTACCTCAATAGCACCGAGCTCTTGTCGACGCTGATGCCTGCGGTCGCGCGCGGCGAAAATTTGTCGCCCGATATGAGTGTCGACGATTTTATGAGCACGGGGCTGGGTAAGCGCTTGTCGATTGCCGATCGCATGATTCAAGAGCATGAGGATGTAAATTTGAATATTTATTATGCTCTCTTGGCGGCGGGTTCTCTCGAAAAAATTGTCCTCGCAAATCTGCGCGACCACGAAAAAACTCTCGAACGCAAATTGCGCGAGCCGTTACAAACGATTCAAAAAGATATCCAGCTCACGAAACGCGAATACGAAACGCTCATGCAAATTTTTATGACGCAGAATAATTTTCGTCGCAACGTTACCGAGCGTAAAGGCTGGGTTAAAGAATTTCAACTGCGTAAAATTTTTCAAGAATCGTTTATCGTTTATAAAATTTTTGCGCGCGCCGAAGACGACGAAGCCGCGCTACAGAAAGCGCTTTTCTGGGAAATCGGGCTCAGGCAAAAATTGCCCGAATCGATTCGTCGCAATACGACCGAGCGTACAGAACTCATTGATCAAGATTTTACGGCTGATACCGGACATAGTTTTCAACAGCCGAAACCGCGCGACAAAGGCGAAAGCGAAGAGCGTTCAGAGAATGCTGAGACAAAACGTACACGCTCGCATCGAGGCCGTAGACGACGCGGCGGTCGTAATCGCAACGGACGCGGAGGTTCGGCTGCGTCGCCAGAACAATCGAGTAGCGCAGTAGAAAAAAATTCGGATTCCGGTGAGCATAACGTCAACTAAATGAACTCCCCGCGTTGATGCCAGCCGTTGCCTTAAAACCTGCAGATGCAATTCAGAGCGATGTCGATGCGTACCTAACGCAGCGCTCGCTTACCTATAAGAAACTCAGTCTCGACGAAAAATTAGAAATTTTTTTAACGCTCGCAGTCGAGCGTATGGCGACAGGCCTTGGCACGTCATGGAAGATCCTGCGCCCCCACGTTACCGACTACATCGGGTTTGGAGCGTCGATTTACGAACGCCACCACACGATGGATGTAACGAGCAAAGCGGGCTTTTTAGGGCTCGTCGATATTGAACTCCACAGCGTCGATTTGGGCGGGGCGAGCATGCCTGCCGCGCTCGAATTGGCGCGGCGGCTTTGCGAAAGCGAAGAACGGTTGGTGCTGATCGCCGGCTCTGAAGTGCCGCGCGGCGGGCCCACGGGAATTCAATACTATCGCGAAGCGAGCGCTGCTCTACTCGACGCGGCGACCGAGCGCGCGAGCGAAGCCAATCTCATTGCGCTCTATGCGCTTCTCGCCGATCGCCTGCAATTTGAAACGGGGGTCACCAAAGCCGATGCGCAGGCGATTACGGCGCACTATCGCGCGGTTGCACAGAACAACAAGCGTGCGGCGATGTCTGGAAAAATTCTTAAAGATGGCGATCTTGACCGCACGCTTGCCGGAATCTATTCGACTCCCATGGTCGCGGTTGCGACCGACCACGGTGCGGCACTAGTGGTTGGCAACGAAGCGTTGCTGCAAAAACTTGCGCGCTCGCTGAAGCTGCAACTCGCTCATAATACGCTCTATCTCAATAGTTATGGCATGAGTTTTGTGCAAAAATATATTACGCATCGCGAGGATTTCTCATCGCCCGGAAAGCGCGCCGCCGAACGCGCTTTCGCGCGTACTACAATTGCGCCGCATGACATCGACTATGCGTGGATTTACGACTGTTTTACACTGATGCTCGTGAGGCAAGCGGCAGATTATTTTTCGTTAGCGGCGGTTGAGGTGGCGAAAACTCTCGCCGCAGGATATATCAACGTTGCAGGCAAGCGAATTATGGTCAATCAACTCGGGGGAATTCTCAACACGCAGGCGGCAATTTCATTGTCAGCCGCATCGGGCATCGTGGATATTTTTGCCTATGCCGAAGAGAACCCGACAGCGCAACATTTTCTTTTTGGCGGTAACGGCGGTATCGATACGGTAAATGCGGTGATGTTGCTCTCGCGAAAGCCGCACGAGTCAAGACTCGCGGAGCTTAAAAGCGAAGTAAGGAGTACTACTACCCCCCGTGCCATCGTCGACGGCGAAAAAGCGACAATCTTTGCATCGGCGCTGGTCCGCTTCAACCCGGGGAGCGACGTACCTTTTATGCTCGTCGCTGCCAAGCGCAACGACGGCGCTCTCTGTCTCGCGCGCCTGCACAATGCCGATCTGACGCCGTGCTTGCAGAGCGAATTCTTGCGCCACGATGCGACGCTAGTGACGTTAGCGAACCGCGATAACCACAGTATCGCCGTGTTGGAAAATTAAGGGTTTCGTAAAAAAACGCTTATATCCGTAAATCGACGGCACCCGTTGCAATCTGTTCTAGAACCTGCGCCGAGACAAGACTGATGCGGCTCACACCTAATTCAGTGAGTTGTGTTTGCAGTTCTTCTTGTAGCGCACTGTTCGCGCGCGCGCCGCTTATAAACAGCAAATACTTCCCCGGGCCGTGCGGCACAAAAACGCCGCCGAGTGCAAATTCGCAGTCAAAATCAAAAACATATTTATCGGCGTGCTTTTCGAGCGCATGTTTTTTATCTTTCATAATGCGCAACGCTAGCGCATCGTGCATCTGTGGCGGCGTCTGCGGATTTATAAAGAGTTCGCTGCGCTCAGATTCTATGCGCGTATCTGATTGGAGTGTGTCGCGATTATCTATTTTTGCCGCAGTTGATTCTTCTTTTTTTTCGTCAAGAATACGAAACTCGGTTGCCGAAATTTTTTCTAATTCGTAGCGTGCGCCGATTTTTAGCGGCGTCTCCGATTTAAGTACGATACTTTGTCCGGCAATCTGTAATTCGAACGCGGTTGTCTTGCCGCTTGTCGCTCCCCGGGCGAGAACGAGGATCTCAAAACGCGCCGGAAGTCTGGCTAAAAAATTAAAATTCTGCGGTAGGTAGAGACGCTGTCCCGCAATCTCCATCGACGTTGCCGCTTAGAACAAACGGCGCGCGGTAACAAAACGTTTCGCGTAATACTTATCGTCGATGCGCGAAAGTGTGACGCCGTGCCGCGACGATGCGTGGGCAAATGCGTTGTCTTGCAAGAAAATACCGACATGCGTGATACGGCCGGGCACGTCGGATGCGGCAAAAAACAATAGATCTCCCGGTTTTAGATCGGAGAGAGAAACTTCTCGACCCTGTTCGGCAAGCGAGCGGGCGCTACGCGGCCATTGGCTTGTCGGAAACTGCGAATGGATCGCCTGAATTACAAAACCCGAACAGTCGACGCCTTTTTTTGTCACCCCACCCCATTTATACGGGGTACCTTTCCAATCGGAGAAAAAATCTTGCAGCCGTTCGATATCCCATTGTAGCTTGCCTAAAATCGGCGCACTCTCGGAATCGGCTTGGATAGAATTTTTTAATTGTTCCCATAGCGCGGCATTCGACGGCGTCGACGCGCCTTGCGCAGTCTGCAAGCGTGCTTCGGGAATTTTTTTAGCCAGATACCCGGATAGTTGTTTTTCGCCGTGTAACTTTCTTAGCTGTGCGATATCGCTTTTTAAGGCGGTGATTGCGGCTTTATGCTTGGTACCGCTCGCGCGCGCTTCGCCGTAGAGCAATACCAATGCGTCGGTTTGCTCAGAATTCAAATTGTGCGCTTCGGCGAGATAAAATGTTTCGGCAATTTCATCTTCGGTCGCACCCGCCGCAAGCATACGCTCGTACGTTTTACCCAAGCGATAGTACACCTCTTTGGCCATCGTATGCCAGCTCAGAATTTCTGTGAGATCGGAAATTGTCGCCGCCTTCAGACCGCGACTCTGCCCGTAATGGCCGAGTTGCAGTGCCGTCTGCAATTGCCAGTCTTGGAGTTCTAAATAGCAAGCGCGCGGCACGACTGCGGAGAGCGTGATTGCCGGGTCGGCAATTTTTGTCGTGAGAACTTTCGCGTACCGGGGGAGCGATTTTGCATAGATCGCGCTAACAGCATCGGGACAATCGGCGACGAGTTGGTCGATCAAATTGGGTAGATCGGCTGCAGCCTTGAGTGGCAGTGCAAAAAACAAGACTGTCGATACTAGCAAAATACTCGATAATATAGTTTCGTTCAGGTTATATTTTTTTTTCACACTTGCTCCTTACTTAAATCTTCAATAGGTATTGTAATAAAAAATTGCGTCATCACGCCTAATTCGGACGTGACGCCGATTGTCCCGCCATGCGCTTCGATGATTTCACGCGCCAATACGAGCGCCAAACCTTGCCCGAACTCGGGTGAATCGTAGTTTTCGCTGCGTTCGAACATGCGCTGCAAGCGTTCGAGCGGAACTCCATAACCGGTATTTTCAACCGTGATGCGCAATTGTGTAGCGAGGAGCTCGGCTTTGACGGAAAGCTTTCCCCACTCGGGCGTGTAGCGCACGGCGTTGCTAAAAAAGATGCTCAATACCCAAGTCGTCTTCGCCACATCGCAGTACACGTCGGGCAACGTATAGGGAATATTGAAATCGACGCTAATTTCTTTTTGAACGTATTGTTCTGTAAAAGGTCGATAGGCGATTTCTACGAGGTGCGAAGGTTTGATAACGCCGATTTTTAGACCAATCGCGGCAGTCGGCGTTATGACTTTTTCCGCAGAAACTTCAAGGATTTTTCTGCTTGCTGTTTCCACCGTCGAATCGCTTCGCTTTGCTGACTGTCGGACGCCCTTCTTTAGTAACCAAAGCCGGATCTTCACTCTTCACCATGATGCGTTCGCTATGCTCGTGAATTTGGTTGCGCGAATCGCTGGCGTCTTTTACAAAATCGTCGGGAATCGCAAAATCAAATACAGGGTCTAAACGCTTTTCTTTCATAAAGTAGTTATCTTTGAAGCGCGTCTGTAACTCGTAATTATCGTAAATACGGTTGAGCTGCATGACGAGAATACCGTTTACTTTCGCCTGCCGGCAGAGATCGATAACCGCTTTGTACGACTCGATGCGGCTCTTTTTCATTGTCGGCGGCATCGGCTTACCTTTCTCTAACCATTTTTCTAAATCCATCGCATTTTGACGCGCGAGTTTTGCTTGGCCTAAGCGCATATACGCATAGTCGATATTGTCGATCATGACTTTTTTGTCGTAGAGATAATGAACGTCTTTGGGATCGTAAAGTCGCCCTTCGATTTCTTTATTTTCAGGACTCTTACCTGCGAGCTGGCGACGGCCCGCTTCGCGCTCTTTGCCAATCGCTTGAGTCGCGAACGGAGCTTTGCGGTTATAGCGAAATTCGATCTCGGTCGCTTCTTTAACCGATTGTTGCAAAACTACGTTCGTACGATCGATATAAAATAGCGATACTTGTTCATAGAGCTTTTCAAGGCTATCTTGAACTTCAAGTAACAATTTGTAAGATTGCACAAAGTTATCTTCGAAGAAAAAGCTTAGTGCGACCGAATATTTTTGTTTTACGTCGTTGTACTGTTGCACGAGTTCTGGTTTTTCAGAACCAAAATTCCGCAACGGAACTTCTAAATAGACAATCTGGTTCAACGCCTCTGAACGTTTATATTTTGCTTTTTCGGCGACATTTTCCGCTTCTGCACCGCTCAGAGCGGCCAAGAATAGCAACGATATGATGGTGTTACGCATATTTTACCCTACTTCAATATCGGGAAAAGCTGCCGGAAAGTAAAGCGAAGAAGTCAGATTTCCGATGCACCCAGAAAGCTGTAGCGAAAATCTGACTTCATATTGACGCAACATCGATATACTTTGTCGTATAACAAATGCTCCGCAGGCAATTTAGCGTATTTTTGCTGCTTTTGGCTGCGGCAACAATCGAAGCGCGGTCATGGAGCGACCTCGATGCCGACGAACACGAAATCTACGGCCGTGAGCGCGAAGAGAAGCTCCCCGTCAGGCTGTTTTTTATCCAGAAAGAAAAATGGGCCGAGCACGAATCGTTTCACTTCTTATTTTTCTGGGGCGATAAGAATTACCCCAAATATAAAAGCGATCGCATACTACCGTTTTACTATACGCTACAAAGCAAGATCGATAACCGCTCGCTGCTGTTTACCCCGCTCTACTACCAAGAGCGCGACGGCAGTTCGTTCGAACAATTTTTTCTGTGGCTTTTCTACCGAGGTGCAAATAACGATACGCATAGTTATTACCATTCGCTTCTGCCCCTCTATTATTACTCCAATAACGCAACAGTTTCTGAGCCGTTTCTGTTGACGCCGTTTTTTGTCTATGCGCAATATAGCGACAAGAGCCATTTTCTGCTCACTCCCTTGGGCTACGATAGCGGCGAAAGCGCTGGCGTGTCGCGCTCGCTCTTCTGGCTCTACTATTACGGAAAATCTTTTTCTGCGCCCAATAAACACCATGCGCTAATTCCGCTGTATTATTATCACCGCAGTGCGGAGCGCTACCATACTGGTATTTTGACCCCCATTATTTGGATTTGGGGCGATCAAAAAAATAACAATTGGTTTATTTTTCCGCTCTTCTACTCGGCGACGAGCGATTCTTCGACAACGCGCATTTCGCCTTTATACATCCAACTCACCGACGAGAGCGATCGTTTACACGTTTTCATACCTTTTTATCTAAACTACGAAACGCCGACGTCGTCGTTTCATTTGAATCTGAGCGGAGTTTCTTTTAGCGAAGAGAGGTTGAGCGCGGCGCCCATCGGCATTGCGATCGATAAAAACAAGATGCTTGTCGATGCGGATGTCGGTTGGTTCTATAATCTTTTACGAATCGCGACGCGGCAATCGATCGTCTTCAAGCAGGCGCCAGAAAAGACGGCAAGTGAGACGGTAGGCGCTCCCGAAAAAGGTGCGGTCGAACTTATACAAAAACGCGAGCGCACGCGCGCCGATTCCGAAAATTTTTGGGGCTTCTATGCGCTATTCGGCGCGCTTGCATACGAACGCGCCGATCATTACCGCCACTTTCGCCTATTGCCTTTGAGCTGGCTGACGTGGGATACGCACAACGACTCGGGGATTCAGACATTCTTGCCGTTTTATGTACACTATCGCGGCGACGACACAGACTATCTCGTTATCGCGCCGGTCTACGGTCGGCAACTCAAGAAACAGAGCGAGTGTACGAGCCAAACGGCGGCCTGGTTCATCGTCGGTTATTGGGATGAATTCGAATGCACATCGAAAATGCGCGAGATCTCTGTCGTGTGGCCGATTTTCAACCACTACGATGCCCCCGAGCAAGGCGGATTTCGAATTTTTCCCCTATTTTGGAAACACTGGTCGAAAATGGGCGGTGTCGAGCGCAGCGAACATGTTTCTCCTCTTTATCTCTGGTTCAATAGCGTATCGCAAAAGGATTTCTATTCGTGGCTATTTTATTACCGGCAGAGCGTAACGCACATTAGCTATGGAATTCCATTGCTAATGCACCGCAAGAGCTATGCCAACGGCCAATACGCTAACTTTTATCTTTTTCCTTTTTACCGCTCGGTCGAAATCGACGGTGCCAACCGAGCAGAGAGCGTTACGTGGCTTTTCCCTGTCTACTACTTACGCGCGGCAGATTACAATTACACGGCGTTTATTTTGGGTTATTATCGCGAGCGTAGGGATCAATACGCGAACGATAATTTTTTATTACTCTTCGGTTACGACGAAAACGCCGCCACCGCGTCGTGGGGATTTAACGCTCTACTCTGGACTTTCGATTACGAAAGGCAGCAACAGTCGCGGAAATTTACAGCCCTCTACGGGGTACTCGGCTATTATTCTAGTACTCCCACTGCGTTAAGCTGGCATTTCGCTCTAATTTCAGGCTACAAAAGCTACAATGACGAGAGCTATCTCAGGCATCATTTTCTACCGTTGTGGTGGTATTCGCGCGCGAACGAAAATACGACACGCCTTTTACTCCCCGTTGTCGCCTCGTATTTTAGTTCGAATGCAAATGCAACCGAAGAGTTTCAGGCGGTACTCTTCGGAGCGCTCTATTATAAAAATTCACACCTTGAGTTATACGAACAAACCGAACACTTACTGCTGGGCATTCTTTATTATCATAACAAGACTGCCGAACGCCATTTCGATTCGTACGGTTCGCTTTGGGGTGGTTTGTGGCATTACGAACGCGAAGAAAACTACAACCGATTTTCACTGCTCACGTTTGTCTATACGCGCACCGAGACCGAGCACGGCGTGAAGCACCGTCTTTTTGGGATTTCCCTTTGAAAAAGAGCGCCCCTCATATCGTTAGTCGGCTCTTTCGGGAGACAACGGCTCCAAAGCGCTACCGTCAGATTTTCCCGTCAGATAGTCGGCGAGCGCCGCCGACAACGCCGGTGCAATCGAAATGCCACGCCCGCCTAAGCCTGTAAACCATACCAAATTTTTGATTTCGCTATCGTACCCGCAATAGGGGCGATTATCGAGCGGCATAACGCGCAGGCACGTGCGGTGCGCGACTAATCGATCGCGACTCAAAAAGGGAAATTCGCGCTCGATGGTCGCGATGCGCTCGCGATGAAATTCGAGACCTTGTTCTGCGCGCACTTCGCTTACGGGAATCTGCTCGCCGGCGGTCGATAGGAGAGTTTTTCCCAAGCGGCGAAAATAGCAGCTCGCTTCTTCGTTCCATTGTACGGGGCCAGAATAGTTCACTGTGTTTTCGTATTCGAAGAGCGTGCGCTCGTGTCGTGTTAGCATCAAGGGACGCGCGAGCGTATTCGAGAGTGCAATCGAGCCTTCGCCGCATGCGACTACGACAAGATCGCCCTCGCCGATGGTAATTCTGTCTGCCGCATGCGCATCGTCGATTGCCACAAGACGATTGCCTCCTTTCTGGAGTATTGCAGAAAATCTATACCGCATTGCGCCGTGGCGGTACGGTTGCCCCGCCAAGCGTGCCATAAGCCTGAGCGGTTCGACGAGTCCGTTATCGGGGTAAAATTTTCCCGAATAGCGCCCATGCAAGAACGGCCGCTCTTCGCGTTCTTCGGTGTCGTAGTCGATTTCCCACGATTTGAGGAGCATGCCGTTTTGCTCGAAAGACGGTTCGTTGTCTCGGTAATACGCAAGGCTCTGTTTCGTAAAATGCCGTAATACGGGGTCGACTTCGTGTGTGCGGACAATCCCCGCATTTTTGCCCGACGCCTCGGTGCCCGCCTTTGCGGCTTTTTCGTAGAGGTGCCATGCGGTGCCGCGCTTGTCGAGCGCTTCGGCGAGCATGAAACCCGCAACCCCACCGCCTAAAATATGAACCATGGCAACAGCCCCGAAGCAGTCGACCTGCCGACAAGAGATATAAAGGTCTTTATTATCTAAGATTTGGTATGACTCGCTACGCGCGTCATACCAAATTATAAATAAAAACCTCAAAGATTGAAATGCTAACGGTCGATGATAAGATGTGCGTGTTCTAGATCGACTCCTCTTAGGGATTGCGGGCTTGTCGCTCGTCTTGATGCTCGTTATCTTCTTTAGCGACGACTCTCGCCTCTCGGCGAGTGTCGGTAAAAACCACAAATCGGCCGAAGCGCGCCGTGAAATGCCGGTGACGCTCAATAATACGAATTATACCGATCATTCGGAGCTTAAAAGCGCGGACGTCGATGTCGCGCTCGAACGCTATTTTGAAGAAATTCGGCATAACCCCGAAAAAGGCGAAGAAGATCTTCGCCTTGTCGACGAATTGGTTCCCGACGATGCGGGAATCTTACCCCCGTTACCTGAAGATGCGGCCGCGCATTCTGCAGAGTCGGTAGACGCGCAGCGCGCCGAAAAGTCGGTGAAATTGAAACCCAAAGGCGAACGGGTCAATATCGTTGCGCATTTAGTCAAAGCGGGAGAATCCATCTGGCGTCTAGCGCAACGCTACGGCGTACCCGTGCAAACCATCGTCGCTGCTAACAGAATCAAAGAAAAGTCGGTCATCCAACCCGGCGACACGCTACGCATTCCCGATCGCGCCGGCATTTTCTATAAGGCGAAGAAAAAAGAAAACCTCGTCGCCTTAGCGAAGCGTTATAAAATTAATGCGACGAAAATACAGAAGGCGAACGGTCTCACCGGCACGACAATTGCGCGCGGTTACGAGCTTTTCTTGCCCGGCGCAAAACCTTTGCCCGCAATCCATTATATTAAGCAAAAGATTTTTGCTTGGCCGATCAAAGCCGACTACCGCTTAACCTCGCCCTATGGCTGGCGTATGCATCCGATTCGCGGACGCCAAGCGTTTCATAGCGGCATCGATATCGGCGCGCAGATGCGCACGCCGATTCACGCGGCAGCCGACGGCGTCGTCGCGTATTCTGGCCCGGGGGGGAGTTACGGCAATATGATTATCTTGCGCCATAAGAACGGTCTTTTCACCGTATACGGCCACTCGTCTAAACTCATCGCGAAAAAAGGCCAATACGTGAAGCGCGGCCAAAAAATTGCGCTCGTCGGTTCGACTGGCGCATCGACGGGGCCGCATCTCCATTTTGAAGTAAAAAATTCTAAGAAGTTTGTTAATCCTTTTATCGCGCTGAAAAAGAGCGAGCGCGTTGCCGTCAAAAGAAAAGACGCCTAAACGATGAAAATTCCGTTTGCGCGCGCGCCGGTCTCTTTCGACACTGTAGCGCCGTTCTTGCGCGAGGCGTTCGAAAACGGTTGGCTGACGACAGGCCCACTCGCCGAACGATTTATCGCAGGTGTCGGCGAATTTTTGGGCACTCGCAATATCGTCTCGGTTTCATCGTGTACGGCGGCGCTACAGATTGCGCTTGCGGCGGCAAAACTCAAATCTGGCGACGAAGTCATTTTACCGGCGCATACTTTTATTGCGACTTTTGAGACGGTAGAACTCGCGGGATTAACTCCCGTGCTGGTCGACATCGACCCGGCTACTTGGAATATTTCACTCGAGTCTGCCGCAGCGCACCTCACAGAGCGCACGCGCGCCGTTATCTGCGTGCCGTTTGCCGGCAATCCGTTACCGCTGCCAGCGTGGCGTACATTTGCCGATCAACATAAGCTTACGCTCATACTCGACAATGCGCATGCGCTCGAAGCGAAATTTCAGAATAGATTTTTGCACGAGTACGCCGACTATAGTTGCTACAGTTTTTATGCGACAAAAAATCTGACAACTGCCGAAGGCGGAGCAATCGTTTGCCCTGCCGATAAGCTCGAACTCGTGCGCACGCTCAGCCTACACGGCATGTCGCGTGCGGCGTGGAAGCGCTATGCGGGCGGTTCGTGGCGTTACGATATCGTCGAAACGGGCTACAAAGCGAACCTTACCGATATTCATGCGGCCATCGGGCTCGCGCAACTTCCCTTGCTGCAAAAACACCATGCGCGCCGCATCGAGCTCACAGCGCGCTATCATCGGGCGTTCGCCGATTTGCCGTTGCGCCGCCAAAACTTGCCCGAGGGTACGTTGCAGCACGAGCACGGCGCGCATCTCTATTGTATTTCGCTGAACGATGCGGCGCGGCGCGATGTAATTATCGAACACCTACAAAGCGAAGGCATCGGCACATCGGTACATTTTATACCCATCTACGAATTTTCTCACACAAAGAATAAATATTCTTTTCACACACAGGATTTCCCGCATACGCATGGCTATTTCTCCGGCGCTGTCTCTTTACCGCTCTACCCAACGCTCAGTGACGCCGAACAAGATGAAATTATTCGCATTGTACGCGATGCGTTAGTTTAACTCAAATTGAGTTGAATCGGTTAATCTTGAGTCTGCAGATAGCGCGATAAAGTCGGCGATGTAGTAACTGTGCGGTCTTCGGTAAGATGAATCACTTGGCGGCCCATAGCGGTTCGCATCGGGCTACGATAAAGCATGCCGCGGCCAAAATTGATCTCGACGTTGGGAAAAGTTTGCATTTCGATGAGAACGTATGCTTTGTCATGTGCGATATACGAATTAAGAGCCGAGTCGAGTTGTTTTTGGTCTGATTCGACAAGACCCTTATATTTGCGCAACGCCATGAGCAATTTCTCGCGCGTCTCGCTTTCTTTCGCATCGAGTTTTCGCTTCTTCATCGCGTCGTTGATGCGATTGAGGCTAATGCGAATTTTCTCGAGCGTCGCGTCTTTTTCTGCAATCGAAGCTTTGATGTCGTCGATCGCTTGATGCAGCGAAGGGTCGATACCTACAGTAAGTACAGTTTTTGTTTCGCCTGCTCCGCCGAGTTTATTACACTGGACAAATTTTGCCGCCGAAATCTCTCCCCCGGTAATGTCGCCGCGCCCGCCTTTGACGACGACCGCGCCGCCTGCGATAAGCTTTGAATGCAATGTCGCTTCGGAAATATAGATCGAGCCTTTCGCCTCGATGGCACCCTGTTCGACAAAGCGCGCGTACACGTCGCCTTCAGAGGTGATTTTACCTTCGCCGCGCCCCATAAAGCCCGCCGAAAGAATCACATCTTTGCCCGCACTAATTTGACAGACGCCGACGCTGCCTTGCAGAATGATACTACCCGAAGCATGCAACTTGAAACCGTCGGCGACCGACTCTTCGACGATGACCGAACCGGGAAAATCGACGTTGCCCGTCGAATAGTCGATATTCTTGAGATAGACGACTTCGTCGACACGAATGCGTCCCGAACTTTCGAGGACCGGTCGCCCTTCGATTTTTGATAATAGCTTTTTACCGTCGGCGCTGAGCTCGACATTGGCGCCTAACTGAAACTCGGCGATGAGTCCGGCTTCGGCGGGAAGAATCTTACCGCTCACCGCAAACCCCGCAGCGCCCAAGGTTGGGTCGATTTTTTCGGCAATCGCCTCGCCAATTTTTGCCGAGCGTATTAAATCGACCTGCTTGTGGTCGATTTTTTTATCGTTCTCGCTGCGGCGCGGTTTAGAAAATGTCTCAAATAGCGGGTGAATGCTACCATTTTCGCCGCGCTGCGGGTTTTTTCCTGCGGCAATTTGAATAAGTCGCTTGTACGCAGGCTTCGTTGCGAGTTCTTTAAGTTTCGTTTCGTCGATACCTTTTATAACGCCATGATCTCTGAGAAAAAACTTTAACTCGTCTATGGTCAAATTTTTTCCGCCACCTTCGGGCGGCTCGATATAGATGTGCGCCGTCATCTGGTCGGATGAAATTTGTAATTCGGCAAATGCGTTCTTGCGCGCAGCCGTTTTTGGCCAGTCGCCGATAATATGCGCCACTCCTTCGGCGAGTTTACCGTCTTGCGTATTCTTCAAGAGGCGGTCGACAGATACATTTTTATCGAGAACGATTTGCAACGAGCGCACGCGATTCAATAAATCGGTAGGATGTACCGCTCTGCCTTTGCCTTTAGCGTTAAAAAATTTGATAACCGCTTTGCCTTTGTCTTCGGCGAGTTCAAAAGAGCCGTTCTCTGTCGAATCGAGCTCTTCGAGTAATTTGCGTGTCATTTCATTTTCAGACATCGTCAGTGCCAACGGAATATCTTTAGGCTGAGTGAAAAGCAAAAGACTCCGAATGCGTTGAGGAGCAATATGGGTAGCGCAATTTCGCTTAAAGTAGCTCCGCTATTAAAAATATTGCGTAGGCAGTCCGCCAAGAGTGCGAGCGGCGAATACTGTAAAAGCGGTTGTATCATATCGGGAAAATTCGTATAACTGAAGAATATCCCCGAGGCAAGCATAAACGGCACTGAGAAAATGTTGATAATTCCGTTTCCTGTGCGCGTGTTATCGGCGCGCGAGGCCAATAGAAATGCAAGACCTGCAAACGCAATATTACCCGATATAAATAAGAGAATTATTTGCGCGACACTGCCTTGTAATATAAAACCGAAATAAAAATAGCCAAAAGCGAATAGCAACCCGGTTTCGACTGTATTAATTACCGTTCGCGAAAGAAAAAACGATAACAAAATCACTCCGCGCTTGACGGGGGTTGCGATCGTGCGGCGCATCAATTTTTTCATGCGGTATTCGATCAGCACATAACCTATTCCCCAGAGGCACGAATTCATGATGCCTAACGCCATGAGGCCTGGCAGCAAAAAATCGATATAGCGATTGCCGTGCGTCGTTACCGGGGTCATTTGCAATTCGACTTTTTCTTGGCTCAAGCGCCGCGACAAGATGAGATACGATAAGTACGATGTTTCATTCGCCGGGTCTAAATGAAAGTGCAACGCACCCGACGCTGAAAGTTGAATATAGAGTACTATTTTTCCTTTGCGCAATAACTCCAACGCTTTGTCTTCGGCGACAAACGAAAACTTAAACACGCTCTGGTCGTTACTTTTTTTCGGGCGCGAAATATTTCGATTTTCAATTTCGTTGATGACTTCGCGCAGTTCGTCGCTCTTTTGCACGTTGCCGACGACCGCAATTTGCCGCGTCGTCACTTTGCGTTCGACAAAAGCCATACCCAGAACCCACGACATCGCGACCGGCAATAGCACCGACCAAAGAATCATCTCCGGGTCGCGAAAAAATTCGCGCAAGTGCATTAAGAAAAGTTGCCAGAGCGGTCTAAGCATCGAGGTGCCTGCCTGTCATTTTAATAAATAGATCGTCGAGGGTCAAGGGTCTAGCCGCAAACGACGTTAGGTTATGCCGCCCGACTTTGCGCAAGAACTCTGGTAGTATCGCCGCCGCATCGTCGGCGTGGATAACGCCCGTCATCGCGCTTTCGTCGAATGCAAAGTGCGAGGTTTTCTTGAGTGCGGCGAGACCGGCAACGACGCGCGCATTTGCCGTTTTTAATTTGAACTCGACAATTTCGTGATTCGCATGTTCGGCGATTAGCTCTTTAAGCTTGCCGTCGGCGAGAACTTTACCGCGAAACAGAATAATAATCCGTTCGCATAACACTTCGGCTTCTTCCATGTAGTGCGTCGTCAATAATAATGTCGTTCCCTTTTTTTTGAGATCGGCTAGAATACGCCAAATTTCGCGCCGCGCATGCGGGTCGAGTCCGGTTGTCGGTTCGTCTAAAAGTAATATGCGCGGTTCTTGAATAATGCCGATGCCGAGCGCCAAGCGCTGACGCTGCCCGCCCGAAAGATTGTTGACGTAAGCGTTCTTTTTTTCCGTGAGTGCGACGAGTTCGAGAACCTCACGGATACGGTGCCGATCGCCGCCGTAAAATGCCGAAAAAAGCTCTAACGCCTCGCCGACTCGAATTTTTTCTGGAAAGCGCGTCTCTTGAAATGCCAAACCCATCAGC
>JAFEGD010000121.1 GCA_018240245.1 Spirochaetota bacterium
CTTTTTTTAATACCTTCCAAAGATCCTTTTTCGTTATGACATTATACAGCATACGTTCGAGGCGGTCAATTTCATAATAATAGCGAATATTCGAGTCGCCCTCGAAGATCATCGCATATTTGCGGATCATCCGCACTGCAACTTTGAGATCGCCTTTCATGATACCTTGCGAAATACGGTAATAGAGATCGGTAGCTAAGAGCGAATTCAACGCCGCCGCAAAAGTCTTATCGCGCGCATTCAAGGCATCGATTACCTTTCGTACGTCTTTTTCGGCATAGTTTTCGGCGTCGCTATATTCGATCATATAGCGCGACAGAAGCTGCGCTGCACGCTTAAAATTATCGCTGCGCGAGGCGACTAAAATTTGCTGATAAAGACGCTGGATTTCGTCGGTGATGCGCGCGCGCTCTTCGGTGACGCCGAGCTTCACCGGCTCGAGCGCGGCGGCGATGTCGCTGTCTTGCATGTTATTGAGTTCGCGGTCGAACAGCGACGCGCTGCGCTCGGCCTGTTCTTTTTGCCATTCGATGAGCGGAGGCCTCAACAGCGTCATAATTTCGACGGCTTCAGGCGAATCGCCCACCTGCGGCACGACTTGAATAACTTCGAGAAAAAACAAGACGCAGTCGCCCAAAACCGAGAGATTTTCGGCGAGCGCGGCGCCGATCATACGTTTGCAGTTCGGCCCCAAGGTTGTACGGTACGCCGGGTTTT
Source organism: Spirochaetota bacterium (assembly GCA_018240245.1). Lineage (GTDB taxonomy): Bacteria > Spirochaetota > Leptospiria > Turneriellales > Turneriellaceae > Turneriella. The sequence goes on from JAFEGD010000121.1 coordinate 718, forward strand.
TGACTTGGCTGCGCAAATGTTCGAGCATCTTACGCGCATCGCCCGCTTTGCGCTCCCACGCGGCGGCGAAGAGCGGGTCATAGAGGCATTTCTTGAAATGCGTCTTGCCCGACTGCGCTAAGAGGCGCACGAGGCGGTTCAATTCTTGCGCCTGTTCGGAGCGCGACGGCAATACGGTATAAAGATCTTCCATGCTCTATCGGCTACGCTTTGAGGTGAAATGGTGGGGGCAAGATTTTTTTGTAGACCGCGCATTCCGTTCAGCGGATTGCCTGTTTCAAATGGCCTACCGAAAGACAAAAATCATCTGCACAATCGGCCCCGCGACCAACACGCTCGATAAAATTCGCCAACTCGCCGAAGCGGGCATGAACATCGCTCGCATCAACATGTCGCATGGCGACCAAAAGGGCCACCTCGAAGTTATCAAGCGCATCAAATCGTTCAACAAGACGGCGGCAATCCCCATTGCCATTTTGCTCGATACGCAAGGCCCTGAAATTCGTACGGGCGATGTGATCGAAGATTTCACGCTCAAAGTCGGCGACACGATTGAAATTCAGGCGGGGTTAGAGCACCCCGAATCGAAGAGCGTCATCACCGTGAATTACCGCGACATGCTGAAAGACCTCAAAGCGGGTGACCGCGTGACGCTCGACAACGGCATCATCAACCTCGAGGTCATTGAAAAAACCGAGTTCGGCCTCATGTGCCGCGTCGTCGACGGTGGCATCATCAAATCGCGCCGCCATATCAATTTACCGGGCATCCGCGTGAATTTGCCTTCGATCACGGCAAAAGACGTACAAGACATTATGTTCGGCGTCAAGAACGATGTCGACTTTATTGCGCTGTCGTTCGTGCGCACCGCGGGCGATGTCGAAGAATGCAAGCGCATGGTCGAACGCTATAACGGTCATGCGCAGGTCATCGCCAAAATCGAAGACGCGCAAGCCGTTCAAAACTACAAAGATATTATCGCCGTGGCGCACGGCATCATGGTCGCGCGCGGCGACTTGGGCGTCGAGGTGCCGATCGAAGAGTTGCCGATTATCCAGCGGCGCGTCGTCAAAGAATGCGCGCTGCAAGGCAAGCGCGTGATTGTCGCGACGCATTTACTCGAATCGATGATCGAGAACCCGATACCGACGCGCGCCGAAGTGACCGATGTCGCCAACGCCGCCTACGAAGAAGTCGATTCGGTAATGCTCTCGGGAGAAACCGCCGCCGGCAAATATCCGATCAAGGCAGTCGATACGCTCGATAGAATATTGAAACGCATCGAAGCATCGGGCGGTATCGGTTGGTCGCGCGATTTTAAATCCGACGAAGTGAAAGCTGCGCTCGCCGAATCGGCAGTCGAACTCGCCGACCATCTTAAAACAGAAGCCATCGTCGTCTTTACCCGCCGTGGACTCACCGCCGATTTTGTTACCGCGTACCATCCGCGCTATGCGACCGTGTTTGCGTTCACCAATATGTCGCAGGTGCGACGCAAGTTGCTCTTAAACCGCGCCTGCTACCCGTACCGCATCGATTTTTCGAGCGACCCCGAAAAAACCATCAAGACCGCGTTCGCGTTGCTCTTAAAGAAGAAACTTTTATCGGCAGGTTCAAAAGTCGTGATCGTTTCAGATATCATCGCGGGCAGCGAGCGCGTCGAATCGATTCAAGTGAGGACGCTGTAATTATGAAAATCTATACCAAGACGGGAGACAAAGGGGAAACATCGCTCTTCGGCGGCGGGCGGGTCAGAAAAGACGATAAGCGTGTCGCTGCATATGGCGCTGTCGACGAGCTCAATAGCTTTGTCGGAGTTCTCGTCGCACAACTTACCCTAGCTATGGAAAAACACAGCCAGATTGCAGGCAATAATCTTGTTTCTATAGCTATGGAAAACCACGGCTTAGGAAAAGAGACAATCGCATTCTTAAAATCCCTGCAAAATCGTTTGTTTGATCTGGGGGCAGAACTCGCGACAGGTAAAGAGAGCTTTCTTGCCAAGTTGCCCCGCCGTATCGAGTCGCGCGATATCGAACTTTTAGAACGCGCGATCGACGCGATGGAAGCCGATTTGGCGCCGCTCAAAAATTTTATTCTGCCCGGCGGCTCGCCCGCTGCGGCGGCGGCGCATGTTTGCCGCACGGTGTCGCGGCGCGCCGAACGCGCAATGCTGAGTTCTGAAAGCGCAACGCCGCAACTCGTCGCATTTATCAACCGCGTCTCCGATTATTTTTTTGTACTCGCACGCCACTTGAACTATCTCGCGCAGGTGAGCGAAAGCGAATGGGAAAAGTGAACCTATGAATCGGGTGGATGCATCTGCCAATTGAGTATTTTTCAAGTGACTTGAGGTCGAGAAATTTAGATTTGGAATATGTTCTCACGGTTCAGGCGACGCATCCTGAAGCCCTACCAAAACTCAGAGTACGTCATACGCCGTAAAGCCGAGACATTATTTTATTTCTGTCTTTCGTTCGCGAGCTTAATGCCACTCTTCATGCTCGTATACTGGGTTTGGATTCCGCATCGCTTACCGATGGCATTGCCGCCGATGATCGCGTCGATGGTGTTAGGCATACTCGGCCTCGCGATTCTTGCAACCGGAAAAATTTATGCCGCAGGTCAAGGGATTGCTATTTTCTCCATGGTCATCATTATCGCGGCGCAGTTTACGAAACTCGCCGGCGACTATTTCACCGCGTATTCGACCTTTATCTATCTGTTCGCAATCCCGATTTTGATTATTGGACTTTTCGGCAGACGCCGGTACATTATACCCGTTTATGCGATGATGATTGCAGCCAATTTATTGTTCTATTTTTTACTGAACCCGCGCATCTCAGGCGAATATTTAGTCGCTGCACAAGTCGGCCTCATGACTAGCCTCATCGCCTTGACGATCACAGCGACGCTACTTTTTTTACTACGCAACATTATGGATTCGGCGCTCGCCGAAGTCGAGCGCACGAGCTCTTCGATGAATCGCTTCGTGCCGACCGAATTTTTGCAGCTTCTCAATCGGCGTAATATTCACGAAGTCGGTCTAGGCGACCATGCGGAGCACGAAATGACCATTTTATTTGCCGACATCCGCAATTTTACCGGTATTTCTGAAGCCTTAACGCCGTCGGACAACTTTTCGTTTATCAACGATTATTTAAGCGTGATGGGGCCGATTATTCGCGAGAACGGCGGTTTCATCGACAAATATATCGGCGACGCAATTTTAGCGCTCTTTTTCAAACCCGCCGACGCCGCGCGCGCCGCCGTCGCGATGCAGGCGATGTTACAACGCTTTAACGAACAGTTTATCGACGGAATATTTCCGCAAATAAAAATCGGTATCGGCATTCATACCGGGCGGTTGATGCTCGGTACGATCGGCGAAGTGCGCCGCATGGAAAATACCGTCATCAGCGATTCCGTCAATGTCGCATCGCGCGTCGAGCATTTGACAAAAAAATTGGGTGCGAGTATTCTGATTACCGGCGCGGCGTTAAGCCAGATCGAAAATAGCGAGCATAAGACACGACTCGTAGATATCGTCAAGCTGCGCGGCAAGTCGACCGACATTGATATTTTTGAAATCCTCGATATGTATCCCGAAGAAACTCAACTTGCGTACCTTGCATACGCCGACGAGTTGCACGGCGCGATCGTTTCGATCAAAAACAACCAAAGCCACGAAGCGACAGAAAAACTGCGTTCGCTCAAACTCAAAAATAGCGCCGACAACGCAATTAGCTATCATCTCCAAAAAATCGCGAAGCTCGCGCTCCTCGAACGTAGCCGCAAGAATTCTTAGCGTTAGCAGGTTCATTTTCAAGAAACTGTTAGGACTTGACGCCACTGGCACACGCGGCAAAATAGATTATGCACGGCATGGTTTTTAGCGAACTTAAAAAATTTGTCGAGATCGCTCTCGGCGCGCAAGGTTGGGATCAACTACTCACCGATTCGGGATTAGGCAAGAAAGTCTATTTATCTTCAAAAGCATACCCCGACGAAGAAATTGTTGCCTTGATTTCGGGTGCTTCGCAAAAAACCGGAAAGCCGCTGAACGAGTTACTACGTGATTTCGGCACATTTATTGCGCCGAGCTTAATCTCTCTCTACGGCCACCTGCTCGACCCCGAGTGGCGCACGCTCGACGTGATCGAACAGACCGAAGAAGTCGTTCATACCGTGGTGCGCGCAAAAAATCCGGGTGCAGAACCGCCAAAACTTATCGTCGAAAGACTTTCTCCCGATGAAGTTGTCTTACATTACAAGAGCGCTCGCAAATTGGCCGATGTTGCGGTCGGTATTGGCCGCGGCGTAGGCAAACATTTCAAAGAAAAATTAGAAATCCGTATTTCAAACAGGCAGCCCGACGGTAGTGCCGATATCTACTTTAAGAGAATTCCTCGCGTTTAGCTCGCAATCGGTAGTTGCGCCGTCAGTTGAAGGTAATCGCCTTCGCGAAACGTGATGCGCAGCTTACCGCCGACAGCGTGCAGCGAATCGCGCAACATATCGAGCCCCACACCCCTGCCCGCGCGTTCGGTCGTGGCTGCAGCAGTACTAACACCCGCGACAAGAATAATCGAGGCAATTTGTGCCGGCGTGAGGCGTGCGATTTTATCGGCGCTGACGCCGCGAGCAAACGCCAACTGCTTCAGCTTGTCGAGATGCAAACCGCGACCATCGTCGGCGACCGTTAATTCAAGATTGCCTTGTCTTTCGGCAAGTTGCAAACGAATTACCGCCTGCTTAGGCTTATTATTTTGATTGCGCTCGTCGGGCGATTCGATACCGTGAATTATCGCGTTTTGAATAGCCTGCACCAAGAATTCTCTAACAACGGCGAGATAGCGATTGGGAATCGATTCGAAATTTATTGCGCTGGCATCGAGTTCGACCGATTTATTTTCTTCTTGCGCGACTTTTTGCACCAATTGCCGCAATACGTTGAGTATTTTTGTCTTTTCTGTAATGATTGCCGAGCCGGTCTCCATCTTGAAGTTTGAAAGCTTTTCGATGAGCGCTTCCATATCGTTAAGATTTTTTTTCAAGCCCTCTTTCATATTCAGCAAAGTGATAAATTTCGAACCGTCGGTGGTTGAATCCGATTGTAAATGACGCACTTCGTCTTCAAAGCGGTGAACTTCGTGGCGAAAAAAATCGAGTTCGAGCATGCCCGCATTGCCTTTAATCGAATGCGCGATACGAGCGATTTGTTTGAGCTTTTGCTCGGGCGTGAGCGATTCTTTTTTCAGCGCGGTGTTAATCGCTTCGAGACCGCTCGACGCACTATCCATGAATTCCGCTAATAGAGCCGCATCGACGTGAATAATCTTAAAAAGGATCTCGGTCTTGCGATCGTTTTCTTGACGCTCGGCTTCGAGCCGTTCGGCATGCTCTAATTCGCGCGTGATGTCTTTCACACGAACGATCGCTTGCGTCAGCTCTTCTGTATCGTGAAAGCGTTGAAAACTAAAAGACAGATAGCGATCTTCTAAGCCGCTCGCATGAATTCTCACCTTTTTCAGAGGATTGATCGCTCTGAGCATATTTTCGTTGCGACGCTTATCGAAAAATAGTTCAAAAAAATCGTTTAATATTTCTTTGTCGATATTGGCAAAAGAAACTGCCGTGAGCATCGGCAAGGAAAGAAAATACTCGGCGATTTTGTCCGTGCCCGGCACAACGCGCGCTTCGATATCTCCGGCTGCGTTAATAATCAATAGCGGCGAATCGATCTGCGCTCGTAATAAGCGTAGTTCGCGCTCGGCGGCGTTGAAACGCTCTTCTAACGTTGCGGTTTCAAGCGCCGAGTCGCTTTCCTGCAACACACTACTCACGCGATAGATACCGTGCGCGAATCACTCCCACCTTCTTAAGCGTTTTCAAATCCCACAACCAAGAAGGCTTTATATCCGCGCCACTGAATAGGAAACACATAACTCACAGAAGCCATGTCGAAATCGAATTTCGACGCATCGCCGTTTAGAAGCATCGGAATCGAAATCATGAATGCGTCGCCAAAATGCTTGCGCGCGTTACCCGATACCGTATTCGCAATTTCACCGCCGATATCTTTGAGGTCGTTTGGCGTGCTGCCTTCGGCTTTGGTAATATGCCGGAAAAGCGCATCTAACATTTCGCCGCTCGCCGTAAAATAAACACAGCCTTTACGCTCCCCTGAAATACCGATTGCGCCGGTGTAATCGAGTAATACCCGATCGCTGCCCTTCACGTAAGGAATCTCCACGCGCGCTTCTTCGCCCGCGTACTCGCGGAAATATTCTTGAACGCCTTTAATGAAGGTTTGAATGTCTTTTTCTTGCATCACGCGAGTAACCCTTTAATCGCCTCTGAGAGCGTCTGTTCGTTGAACGGTTTTCCTAAAAAGCCCATTGCCCCGGCTTTCATAGCGCGGATTGCCATCGCCTCGTCGTTTTGCGCCGTTACTACGAGGATTTTTGTATTGGGATTTATTTTCATTATTTCTTTAACTGCGGCTAAACCATCGACTTTGGGCATGGTTATATCCATCGTGACGATGTGCGGGCTCTGCTCTTTAAAAAGTTGAATGGCCATTTCGCCGTCGGATGCTTGCCCGACGACTTCGAGCGCATCGTTTTTTTTAACCATTGTCGTGATAATTGTCCGCATGAGCGACGAATCGTCGACCACCAGTATTTTCTGCTTTTCCGCCATTTAGTCAAAATTGGATATTTACCGAGCGCGTAAAGGATAGTAAGAGCGTTAACGCCCATAATTAAACTTTACCCATTGTACTTGACGATATAGCATACAGTAAGGAGCTAGCTTATGCAAAGATTTAACCTATTCGCAGTAATGATCGCAGGTACCCTAATGACGGTACAGTGCAGTTCTTCAAAAAGTAGCGTCATGAAAGACGCCAATGGGCGTGTTATCGGTCGCTACGATACCCTCAGCGATTCCGAAGCCCGCGCTTCATTCGACGCCAACCAAAACGGCGTTAACGAGCGTGTCGCCACGTACCGCGACAAAAAGATTTCTACCGTTGAATATTTCGACGATAAGACCGGGGCAAAGACAAAAGCCGTGAATTTCAACAAAGACGGCAAACCTGAAATCGTCCAAGTTCTCGATAAAAACGGCAAAGATGTGCGCGGCGACGTTAAATACGATGTTGCGACAAGCCAAGCAAAAGAAGTGAACTTACCGGCCAAAGGCAAAAAAGTCATCTTTAACGGCGACGGTACTGTTTCGGTTACTAACAATAAGTAACTAGAAGCTGGCGGCGAGAGCCGCAAAGCTAAATTGAATGAGACAAAGCGGCGCAAGCCGCTTTTTTTATAATATTTCGCCGAGTAAGAATTGTTGAGACGCTGGCGCAAAATCGTCGTGAAAATACGAAAGCATCGTATCTGCGCCCAAGCGTACGCCGGGGTAAAACCCTTGACTTTCGCAACGCGCGATAATTTGTTCTAAATTATTCGAACGCCACGCAACTTCGTGAAACACAACGCCTTCGGGAAACAAGAGCGCCGCCGGTTTTTTCGCCTTGAGCTCGCTCGCAAAAGTATACGCCTTCTCCATCGAATGGGCGATGAGCTTTTGCATACCCGACCAGCCTAAGCCTGCCATAAATATCGCGGCGCGTACCGCCATCAGCGTTTGGTTGCTGCAAATATTGCTCGTCGCCTTTTCGCGGCGAATATGTTGCTCGCGCGTCGCGAGCGTAATCACATAGGCGTCGGTATCGCGGCCCGCCGCATCTTTGGCGGTCGTTTTGCCGACGAGCCTACCCGGCATGTTGCGCATATAATCGTTTTCGGCTGCGATAAAACCCAACCCAGGCCCCGAATAATGCACGGGCAGCCCCAACGACTGTGCCTCACCGCAGACGACGCTCGCCCCCCAAGCGGTGGGGCTCTCGAGTATCACCGTCGAGAGCATTTCTGTCGTTAAATAGATAATTGTCGCATCGTTATAAATCCTCGGCAGATTAGTCACGGGTTCGGTAACGCCTAAATAATGCGGATTTTGCACGACGACAATGTCGGCTTTCTCGGCACCCCACTGCGTCGCGCCGGTTTTTGCATCGTGGCCTAAGCGCTGCATGCGCACAAACGGTTTACCGTCGGCGTCGACAAAATAACTCTTGCACACTTCTTCGTAGCGCGGATTAACCCCGGCGGAAAAGAGAACATTTGCCGTAGACAATCCCTTTTGCCGCATCGCCATGCGAATCGCCTCGACCAAGGCGGTAGAGCCGTCGTAGAGCGAAGCGTTGGCAATCGGCATTCCGGTCATAATCGAGATAAGCGACTGGTATTCAAAGAGCGCCTGCAGCGTGCCTTGCGCAACTTCGGCTTGGTACGGCGTATAGCTCGTCAAGAATTCGCGGCGACTCGCAAGGTGATCGACGGTGAGCGGGATGCGGTGGCGATAAAGACCGTAACCGCAACAGTGATCTTGCAACGTCGAAGCCGCACCCGCGACGATTGCACCAAATCTTTCGATGAGTTCGAATTCGTCGAGCGGCCGTTCGAGTGCGCTCGCGGTATTCTTATGCAGCTCTTTCGGAATATGCCGAAAAAATTCGCTCGTACTTTGGTTGCCCAAAGCTTTCAAAATATCTTTTTGGTTTTGTTCCGAATGAACGGTGTAGCCCATAACAATTCTCGAAAATTAACCGAGCGTCTTTAAGTATGCTTCGTACGCCGCTGCATCTAAAAGGTTTGCCGCTTCGGCTTCGGCGACGCCCGTGATTTCAAAAAGCCATCCCCCGGTATAGGGTTCTTGGTTCACTTTTGCCGGCGCCTTATTGAGGTCGGTATTCACCGTCGTGACTGTGCCCGATAGCGGTTGATAAATATCGGAAACCGCCTTTACCGATTCGATCGTACCTGCGACAGCGCCTTGCTTGATTTCGGCACCCGCTTTGGGGAAATCGATGTAGACCACATCGCCCAAGGCATCTTGCGCATAGTGCGTAATACCGATACGCGCGCTGGTACCGGAAATTTTTACCCACTCGTGTTCTTTCGAGTATTTTAGGTCGTTCGGATTCTGCGGCATGCGGCAGAGACGGTTAGTGTTTCAGGCGGTAAAGTACTCGCCCGCAATCAGCGAATCTTCTCAACCAACACCGTGTCGGCCGCCTCAAGCTTGCGCACCGAACGGTGGTAGTGGCCGTCGGCCGTCTCGTACTGGCTTTCGGCGATACCCGAGAAACCTAAAATATGCACTGAGTGGTATGGTGTATCGCTCAGCATCGCCGCCGAAAAATATGACAGCAAATTACGATCTTTACCAAAATCTTCGGATTCGTTCTTGAAAATTTCAGCCTTGCTCGCCAGCGCTAAACGCACGAACGGCGCTTGGCGTTTTTCGAGCGCCAAATAAAAATTGACTCCCGAAAAATTATCTTGCGAGCCCGGGCCTTCGACTATCGGCCATAGCGCTGTGAGTTGCCCACCCAATGCGACTTCGAGGTCACGCGCAACCGAACGCGCCTCGCGCTCTGCAGTCAACCGAATCAGCGCAAAGAGCGACGCGCGACTCGCGTTTTGCGTCAAGTATGCCTGCCCCACAACCGGCCGCAGCATGACGACACGGCTGCGGTAGCGCGATGTGAACGCGGTATTGAAGCGCTTCTCTTCGTCGGGAGCAACGAGATTCGCACCCGAAAATACGGCGAGATATTTTACGCCGTGGTTGATGTCGGTATCGGGGGTGGATGTACGGCAGGAAAGCAGAGCCAATGCCGCAAGTGACGATAGCACCGTCGCTAAAAGAGAACGCATGACGGCAGGTGAAGTTCGCTCAATGTGCAGACAATTAAAATATTGACCCGGCAACTGAAAGACTCGCTCACAACGCATGATTCGCTTGCACGGTTTCCCGATTAGTAATTACTATAATCGTATCCAAATGGCTCTACGGATCAAGGGCCTCGCCTATGAAGAGGTAAGAGCGGCTCCTTCACGCGATGCCGACTATCTCGCCATCAATCCCTTAGGGGTAATCCCGACGCTGGAAATCGACGGCGTATTTCTCGCCGAAACGCACCCGACGCTCGAATATCTCGACGAAGTCTACGGCGAAACGACCCGCCTTATGCCGCAAAACGCGCTCGAACGCCATCGCGTGCGGCAGATTGTCAACTATATCGATATTCATATCGATAAACCGCTACGCCTCTTGCGCGACTTTCAAAGTAAATATCTCGTCGACATCGAGCCTTTCAAAGAACTCGTGCGTTTAGAAACGGTGCGCGCCATTGACGGCCTCAATCGCATCGTCAAGTTCTCCCCGTATATCGCCGGTAACGAAATCTCGCTCGCCGATTGCGCGGCGTACACGACGCTACCTTGGTTCGCCGAATTAGCGCTGCGCTATCTCGGCGACAATCTACTCGCCGCACTCAAGGGTTTCGACGAATATAAAAATTTCTTAGACCAAAACCCCGATTTTTTAGCGCTCCATACGAATGCGCTCAAGCAGATGCGCGTTATGGAACGCGCCAAGCGCCTTGCCGCCCGTTAGACCCCGAATGCGTAAACCGACAGAAGGTCGCGCGTCGATTCTTGGCTATCGCGCGCACTATCTACACTATACGGCCGTAAAACCCAAAGCAACGCTCGTCTGTTTTCACGGGTGGTTAGACAATGCCGCATCTTTTACCGCGCTTGCCAACGCACTCGAGGGTTATGAAATCTACGCTTGGGATTTTTTAGGCCACGGTAAGAGCGCGCACAAACATGCGGGCGAGCGTTACCACTTCATCGACTTGGTGCCGTTCGTCGAAGCGGCACTTGCACATATCGCGGGCGACAAAAAAATTCTGGTTGGCCATTCAATGGGTGCGGGCGCAGCGGCGCTCTACGCGGGAGCTTTCAGCGAAACGATCGATCGCCTCGTCTTGATCGAAGGTTTTTCACCGATTACCGCGCCAGAAACCGACGCTGCTAAAATTTTAGGCGAAGGCGTGCGCGGCTTGAAGAAAGCAATCGCCTTAAAAAAACCGCGCTACGCTCGCCTCGACGAGGCGGTCGCCGTGCGCGAGCGCATCAATCATTTGAGTTATGAAGCGGCATTACCGCTTGTGCAACGCGCGGTGATAAAAAAAGCCGGCGCATACACGTGGCGCGCCGATTTTCGCTTGCGCGCCCCCTCGCTCATGCGTCTCAGCGACGCGCAAGTCAAAACTATTCTTGCGGCAATCGCAGTACCGACGCTCATTGTGTTGGGCGATCAAGGCATGCCCGAACTCAAAAAAATCGCAGCGTCAAATCGCACCACCTTCACGAAAGCACAGTTTGTGACGCTCGCGGGCCACCACCACTTGCACATGGAAAAGCAGAGCGGCGTAGCAGAACACATCCAAAAATTTATCGAAGGTTGACGATGGAAATCTTAAAAACGAAAGCTGCGATGCGCGCTTGGTCGGCAGAGCAAAATGCCGCTATCGGCTTTGTACCGACGATGGGATATTTGCACGAAGGGCATCTTTCGCTCGTCGAACGCGCGCGTGCCGAAAATAGAAAAACTGTCGTTTCGATTTTTGTTAACCCCGCACAATTCAACGACCCGAAAGATTTTGAAAAATATCCGAGCGATCTTGAGCACGATAAAGCGCTACTCGAAAAATCAGGTATCGATGCACTATTTTTACCGGCGCGCGAAGAGGTTTATCCCTCAGGCGTGCCGAAGCTACGCCTCAGTTACGACGCTAGCATGGCGCGCCTCTGCGGTAAATTTCGCCCGGGGCATTTCGAAGGCATGCTCCTCATCGTGCACAACCTATTGATGTGGGTTAATCCCACCCGCGCGTATTTTGGCCTCAAAGATTACCAACAGTTCGTGCTCGTGAAAAGCATGGCGCGCGATCTCGAATTTCCGCTCGAAGTTATCGGGTGCCCGCTTTTGCGCGATGCCGACGGGCTGGCGATGTCGTCGCGCAATGTGCGCTTATCGCCCAAAGGGCGCGCCGAGGCGCTGGCGATTTCGCGTGCGCTCAAAAAAACGCAGGCGGATTTCCCACGGCTCAAAAATAATCTTGCCGAACTCAAGGCTGCGTTCGCCACCGAACTGAAACCGCTCAGCATAGAATATGCGGAAATTTGCGATGCCGACGATTTGAGCGAAGCTACGGGACGCGCAGAACCAACGAAACAATACATCGCCGCCGTCGCAGCCACTGTCGACGGCGTACGGCTCATAGACAATATTTTCTTGAACTGAAAACTTATGCGAGTGCGGGCTTTTTCTTTTTCTGCGCTTTTTTTATCATGCCCGTCATAATGCTAAAGACGAGCGACGGCCAAATGCCGTGCAAGCGATAGAGCATCGTCGACTCGAAATTGCAGGTGATGATGAACTTGCCTTTCTTAACGCCGCGAATAAATTTTTCGGCGACCGCATCGGGGGGCATGAGCTTCGCACTTTCGGAAAGCGCCTGCGTTTCGTAAGGTTTAGTTTTATTTTCTTCGGCGTAGCCCGGCGTCTCGGTGTCGGGCGGGCAGAGCACGCTCACTTGAATTTTACGCGCAAGCAACTCTTGCCGCAGCGTTTCGGCAAAACCCACTAACGCGAATTTTGGCCCCGCATACGAGGTATATCCAAAAACGCCCATATAGCCGACCACCGACGACGTCACCGTGATAAGCCCACCTTCGCTCACGAGGTCGTGCAACGCATGCGTGATATAAACTGCGCCTAAATAATCGGTACGAATCGCCTTCTCAAATTCTTCGACGGGTAGTTCGCCAAAATAACCGGGGCGCGCATACCCCGCATTGTTGATGATGCCCGCGAGCGTCTTGAAGCGCTTGCGAATGTCGCGCGTCGTCTGTTCGATAGCCTTGCGGTCTGCAAGGTCGCAACTATAAACGGTAACGTTGCTGCGCGGGTGCGCGGTCTTAATCGCCCGCTCGGTTTCGGCCAATGCTTTTTTGTCGCGCGCCACGAGAATCAGCTCGGTACCTAACGCAGCGAGCTGAAGCGCGATCGAACGCCCGATGCCGCGCGATGCGCCCGTGATGAGATACGTCCCGTGACTAAACTGGTGCTTCATAAGTTTATTGTCCAATTTTTTCTAGAAGCGTGCGCGCGGCATTGCCCGCTTGCCGATTGAGATCGCGCCCCAACTCGAAAAGTTGCGTAGCGCCGTTCTCATAGAGCGGGCGCACGTTACCGATGATGCCGTTCAGCGAAGTCGCTTCGCTCGCCTTGTCGAATAGCGACGCGGCAGCCATGCGATGCATACTCTCGGTAGAATCGAGTGCTTCTGCGATCGAGTTTTCCATATTTTGCTGTACTGCTCGTAAGTCCATAGGAGCAATATCCCACTAAGGAATCAACGCGAAAAGAAGAATATTTTTGTTTA